>NZ_CP019646.1:3223630-3545993 GCF_001999965.1 Limihaloglobus sulfuriphilus
TAAAAGTGGTGCAAGCTCTGCCAGCCGTCGGGAACGTTTAGTGAGTACCTGGAATGTATGCCAGTTTGCATGGTACATAACATTGAAAACTTCACGAATATAATCCAAAGGAATATCTTCATGGAAAAGATCACTCATTGAATTAACAAAAATTACCTGAGGCTTTTTCCATTTCAATGGATTCTCTAAAACATGAGGGTGTAAAGTTACTTGAAAACCATTTACATAGTTAGCCTGTCCCATTGCCTGAAGTCGCCTGGCCATCCGTTCAGCATAACAGTTAGCACATCCGGCACTGATCTTAGTGCAGCCGGTAACCGGATTCCATGTCGATTCTGTCCATTCTATTTTTGTATTAGCCATTATCTTTACCTATGATATCTTTTGCAATCTTTAATCCGGTTTGGTTGTTTGAAGCAAATGCAAAATGGAACAAAGGTACATTTTTTGAATTCCTTAAAACCAAAGGAGATTTAGTTACATATGTGAAAATTTCTTTAAGTCTTCTGATGTATAGATTTATGATTTTATTTATAGGTTTGTCAACTTTAGATGTTACTTCAATTTCATCTTCAAAAAGAGTAGAGTGGCGGAATGTATGATAAAACTCCTCGCGAATTTCCTGTTCAGTCAAACCAAAGAAAGAGATCAGCTTCTCTAAATGAAGTAATTTACCTTCCCTATCAAGCAATCGATTTACTATTACACCTGTAGGTACAAGTATCCAAAGGTCTGTTCTGGTATTCTTGAGTTTTTCTATAGATTTCCAGTTAATTTGCATCCCAAACGGGTCAAGAAGCACCAATGCAGCATATTTATTTGATGTTTTCATTATATCCGCTAATTCTAATAGAAATTTGTTACAATCTCCTGAACGAAATTGCAATCGCTTTGGTTCAATATTGTTTATTCCTGAAAGCCGGGACTGTAGTTGTTCGATAGCATTTTTGTTTAAGTCAATAAAATAATACCAGTCAAATAACTGTTCTAAACTTAAAATTCTTTCTGCAGCACTTTGGTATAAATTTTCTTCTTCATTAGTAGCTGAAAAAAATAAGTCAGCCCTAAATGTCTCGTCTTTTTGACCTCTTTCACCACTACCGGCAAATCCGTCAAAATATATAGTTTCCCAGTTATATTTGGTTTTATTATGGTTAAGTATTGTTAGATAAGCATTAACATATTTTACGAAAGCCTCTAACTTTTGTTCTGTCCAATCTCCTCCCCATGAATTGTTAACCATGTTTGCGCCCTTTCGATAATGCAATAACCACACTCTTAACCGCAGTGATCATCTTTAAAGACATCTTAGCTTATTGTAGATTTGACTTTATCATATGATATGCATAATGTCAATTGAAAATGCGCAATATTGAATGACCCCGATGGACGGTTTGCTGTTATAATCTTATGTTCACACTTCAGTGTGTTTGAAACAGTATAAGTCGTTTTTTGATCAGTCGATGCGCGAAATTCCCTGCCTGGCTACGAAATCCATTTTGCGCCGTTATAAACCTTCTCGACTTTCATCACAACGGCCGCCTCTTTGGGCAGCTTGTCCGAGACCCATTTTTTTACTTCCTCGAACATTTCACCCTCTGTGAATCTCTGGGCCTTTCCTTTTATCTGGTAGGAACCCTTATCATCATCGTGGACAACAAACGATATATTTCCGTTGCTCAATATATTTTTGCGGGTTTTGTCGAGGTAGTTGTCGGCAATAAGAATGGTTTCATCGTCCATGACCTTCAGGTAGGCGATGTAAACAACATTGGGCATGCAATCCTGGTCGCTGGTTGCAACCGGTATGACATCCTGTTTTTCAATAGCGGATTTTACTTCTTCTGGTAGTTTTGCCATGATTTACCTTACTAATAAACTAAAACTTTTGAATTAAAGATAACAAGGGCAGGCGTTTACGCTTCAGTGATTACGCCGCGCAACTCGGTGCGGGCATATCATCTGTGTATGTCAAACACATTACCTATAAATATACTACAGATATATTATATATAAATCAACCTGAAACATATTTTTTCTCGCCACTGGCAATATCAATGAAGATATATAAGGTAATAGCAGCCAGACTATGGAATAAAACAGAAGAGTTATATAATCAGTTTTTTATCTCTATCAGTTCTTAAAGGACTTATTACAATTATTGCGGCATATAATCGCAGCTAAACCTCTCGGTTCTGCTGCCTTGCGGTTTTATTCTATCGGGCGGACGGGTCTTTTGTTTACAGTATCGTCAAGCCACTGGCCAAAGACCGTCTGAAAAGTTGTTTCGTCTGTCTTTAATGGTTCGCCGTCAATCTCCGAAGGCATGTTTTTACTGCCGTCTTTGAAACTGATCCCGTCAAAATATGCCCCGCTGCCCAGCTCAACATCCTTGACGCTCCAAGTGCCGCACGAGAGTACAAAACGGTTTACGCCGAGTTTGGCGTATGCGCCTGGTTTTCCGATTGCATCATCATATAGTTCAGCCACGTTGGCGGTTATCTGGTGCCATGTTTTGGCTTGCCGGGGCAGGTTGAAATACAATCCCTGTTTTTTTCTGCCCAATTGCTGAAGATGCAGCCAGCTGCTGACACTGCCGGTTGTGTGGTACCCCACGGCTCTTGGGTAGTAATCACTATAGTATTTGGCAATTTCCCTGCCCCAATCAAACTGCATGAAGAACTTCAGCTCGCCATCGTCTTCGGGGCCGCCGATCGCCATCAGGCTGTAATAGCCGCCGCCCAGCTCGGGCTCTTCTTCTATACGGTAGCTGCCTTTAAGTATCGGGTTATCGCCGGGAGACTCTATTATCTGGTAAAATTCGTTATACTCGTCCTGCAGCCAGTTTTTACCCATCGGAATTGTATAGACATAACCTGAGTAAAGCCCGTCGGTTTTCCATTTCATCCGCCATTCATTATGGTAGCCGGTTTCCTCGTCGCAGTTGTAGCGGTAGGGCGTGTACCAACTCTTAAGGCAATCTTCAAAACTGCCGTTTTCAAGCTGCGGTTTTGCCGGCAGATTTACTATCGGCGAAAAGAGACGCGGCTCAATGTCATGCGTAAACTCCTGGAAGGTATCTGGGTAGACAAATTCTTTGTCAACATCCACAAGTCTGGCTTTTAGTGTTATATCCTCGCCGTCCACCTCTACTATAGAGTAGTAACCCCCTGCGTTGAGCCCTTTTTCGTATTCAGGGTATTCCTCGCCGAAGGGTCTGGGTGAAGTGCCGCTGGGGATAGTAACAAAGTTTATGCCTTTATATCTCCAGGCGGTTTTCTCGGAAACTTTTATGCCGTTATGGACGTGGCCGTTAAAAAACCACTTGACATTTCCATGTTCGCTCATTGCCTCAAGCAGGTCGTGCTTGAGCTCTGCCGAATGTGTGTACCACTCAAGCTGGCTCAACCCCATCGGCATGAAATGGATGTGTACCAGAACGATTGTCGGTTTGTCCTTGTTCGCTGCCAGGTCCTTGCGGAACCATTCCATCATCGGCTTAACCACCTCAAGACGGTCATAGTTGCCGAATTCAATATTTGCAGGCAGCGAGACGAAGTGCCATTTGCCCACATCAAACGAATAATACACACTGCGGATGCCGTTAACCTGTTCCTGGTAATCGCGGAATAGAGTGTATGGAGGGGAAGTGTCGTGGTTGCCGTGGTTTATGATGTGGCGGCCCTTGGTGTACGGGCTGATCCTCTCTTCCCAGTTGTCCAGGCTTTTATTGTCGGGCACGTTTACAATATCACCGAGATGAATTATGAACTTTATATCCCGGGGGTCTTTGTTAATCTCTTCTATAGTAGTCGAGAGAGCGTAGTTTGCGTTCAGGGCCAGATCTGAATTGCCCGGGTCGGCATGGCTCACCTGCGAATCAGCAATAATTGCAAAAGTGAACTTCTCCGGTATTTCTTTGAGCTCCGGCCAGGGGTTTGTTATTCCGTCCCATTCCGGATCAATGCCGAGGGGCCTCTGCTCCTGTGCCGAGATGTTTGCAGAAAAGGTGATCAGTACAACAGTCAACAGCAAAAAAATATTAGATATTTTCATGGTCTGGGCCTCTTAAAAAGTAATTGTAAATATAAATACCGGCTTATTGTTTGCAGATAAATCATTCTATCTTAAAACAGTCTTTGCGTAATCCTTTTATAGAAAAGATTTTAAGTTTTAAGATTAACTTAACTGGAACAATATGTTATTTTTACAATGTAACATTATAATGTCTGGAGATGATCTGTCAAGCTGTTTTAATGCCGGTGTTTCAACGGCCGCAGTGCCTATTTGAGCCCTGATTGGAAGATTGGTCATTATCGCAAGATTTTTTGTTCCGGGTAAAAACTCTCGCGCTGCCGTGGGGCAATAAATTTTCTTTGTAATAAACTCTTTCATAATATATAATAATGTTTGAGGTTTAATATAGTTTATCGACATCAATGAGATTTAGTGCAATGAGCCTGCTTTAAGAAAGGGGTATTATGATATTCCTTTTTTTATAAGTCTTGGCTTGCATTGTTTATATATAAAAAGGTAAAATGACAAAAACAAAAGATAATTTCGAACAGGAACTGGCCCGGCGATTCGTAAAGGGTGATCAGGACGCTTTTGAGAAACTGGTCAAGATCCACAAAAACGCCCTGTACGGGTTTCTGCGCAGATATCTTCCCAGCCAGGACCTGGTCGAAGACGCCTTTCAGGATACCTTTATGCAGTTTTACCTGAGCAGGGAAAATTTTGACCCGAGCCGTTCTGTCCGGCCGTGGCTTTTCACCATTGCCGCCAACAAGGCCCGCGATACCCTGAGAAAGAGAAAACGGGAAAGCACCGTATCCATAAATAAAATATCCGATTCCGCTGATATGACCTTTGACGACACCCTCAACAGTATTGTCTCGAGCAATATCACTCCCGATAAGCTCGCTTCAGACGAGGAAAAAAAGGCCAACGTGCGGGAAATTGTGGATAATATGCCGGATAATTTAAAAGAAATAATAATTTTGGCATATTTTAAGCAATTTTCTTACAAACAAATGGCAGACATACTTAGTATACCTATAGGTACTGTAAAAAGCAGATTGCATTCTGCAGTTGGATATTTTGTTAAAAAGTGGAAAAATACATATATGGACAAAGACAGCAATGAGTGAGCTTGAAACGAACAGAAAAAAAATGAGCATTGAATTGCAGCAGGACGTCTTTGACTATTACTTTAAATCCTGTGATGAAAACAAGTTAAAAGAAACAGAAAGAGTTCTCCAGGAATCTCCCCTGGCGTATGAGCTCTACAAAGCCATATCTGATAATCTCTACCCGCTCTCATCAGAGCTCGAAGAGCATGTTGAGTGCCCGCAAGAGCTTCTTGAAAAGACACTGGTATTTGTAAGCCGACATAATGTTGATCAGGTACCCGGTCCCGAAAAGAATTCCATCTTTTACAGGTTTTTCCACTCTGGATTTGTCAGGGCGGCAGCGGTTATCTTTGTATGCTTCGTTGCCGCGGCGTGTTTTCTGCCGGCGACGGGTAAGATGCGCATGATAGCCGCCAAGATTGGCTGCCAGTCAAACCTGGCTGGGATATCTCGGGCGATCAGCTCTTACAGCAATGCCAACGCCAATATCTTCCCCTCTGTTGAACACAAACCGGGCTCGCCCTGGTGGAAAGTCGGCAGCCAGAGCGATGAGTACAGCTCAAACACCCGCAACTATTGGCTGCTGGTCAAACACGGATATATTACCCCGGAATCTTTCAGGTGTCCGGGCAGAGACTGCTCAGTGTCTCCGTGCGGCAAGGTTCAAATGGCTTCTCTTCGTGATTTCCCGACCAGAAAACATGTAAACTACAGCTTTATGATAGTTACCCCTGAAAACGCCAAAGCATCTCTGCAGACCAGAACGGCCATCGCGGCAGATACTAACCCGATATTCGATTTTGCATCAAAGCTAAAACCCGATATCCAGGAAAAATTTCTCAAGCTCCATCTTACAGAGGCACACAGGACAGCGTTGAGCAAAAACCATAACTCACAAGGTCAAAATGTCATGTTCTCTGATGGAAGCGTGGACTTCATATCAGGCAGAACTCTATATCAGGACGATATTTACACACTCCAAGATATATCAACATATCAGGGCAACGAAACCTCGCTTTGCACCGCTGATGTGTTCCTGGCACCATAAGATACTCATAACAAACCTCCTATATAAAGTTAAAGCCGCCCGTAAAAAGGCGGCTTTTTCTGTTTTATCCAAAAACCTAACACTCTGGGAATATGTCTATTTAATATTTAGCTTGAGAAAAACGCCAAAATCCATATAAAAGGCATCTGAAAACAGGTAACAGGGGTGTTTTTCCGGGGACACTCTTTAAAATATTTTGCCCTCCGGTCCGAAAGTCGGCCGCGGGGTGCTTATCTTGAGGTTATAATTGAGTATCGGTAAATTCGAAATATTATGCAAAGACGCTAAAAGCAATGCCCGCAAGGGTTTATTGACAACCGGCCACGGAGATATCCGCACGCCGGTGTTTATGCCCGTCGGCACTCGCGGCTCGGTTAAGGGGCTTACTCCCGAGATGGTCAAAGATATCGGCTCTCAGATAATTCTTGCCAATACGTATCACATGTATCTGCGGCCGGGGATTGATGTTGTCGAGCAGCTCGGCGGCCTCCACAAACTCATGGCGTGGGACGCTCCGATACTCACTGACAGCGGCGGCTATCAGGTGTTTTCACTGAGCACGCTAAACCGGATCGGCGATGACGGCGTGGAGTTTGCCAGCCATATCGACGGACAGCGGATATACCTCGATCCGGCGATTGCCACGGATGCCCAGAACCGGCTTGGAGCTGATATCATCATGGCGTTCGATGAGTGTGCGCCGTATCCGTGTGAGCGTGAGCGGCTTGTCAGCGCGACAGAGAGGAGCATCCGCTGGGCTAAAATATGCAAAGACAGCCACAAAAATGACTTACAGCTTCTGTTTGCCATTGTCCAGGGCGGGATTGACCTTGAATTACGCTCGTATTGTGCCGACAAACTCGTTGAAATCGGCTTTCCCGGGTATGCTATGGGCGGGCTGAGTGTCGGCGAGGGCTTTGACAATATGATACGTACAACCGCGCACACGGTGCGGCACCTGCCGGAGGATAAACCGCGGTATTTGATGGGCGTTGGTATGCCGGCAGACCTTATCGCCGGCGTGAGGGAGGGGATTGACATGTTCGATTGTGTTCTGCCGACGCGAAACGGCCGCAACGCCTCGGCGTTTACCGAGGAAGGTCCGATAAAACTGCGGAACAGCGTCTATACCACGGATATCAGGCCGCTCGAGGAGGGGTGCGGCTGTTACTGCTGCCGAAATTTCAGCCGCGGCACGCTTCGCCACTTCTTTAATGTGGGGGAAATGCTCGGCCCGACACTGGTTTCTATACATAATATAACTTTTTTACAAAGAATTATGGACAAAATACATAAAAATATAGACAATAACACGTTTTCAGAATGGTCTGAAGAAAAGCTGAAAAAATATGCCGCGTGCGGATATGTCAGATAGGCGGCAGCGTAGAGCAAATTCACGAATTTGCTCAGTTTAAAAAGTTAATAGCTAAAAGTAATCAAATAGACATGATTAACAAGATTTGGATTTACCATGAAGAGCATGAAGGACATGAAGAAAGGATATAATACAAACTTCAATTTCTTCAATAACTTCATGGTTAATAAAAAATTAATAGTTATGTAGGGCAAGCGTCCCCGCTTGCCGTTTCAATGTCAACCGAGGACGGTTGAGCTACTTAGTAAGAGTACACGCTTTAACGTGCAAAACACCCCGTCTTTCGGGCACCCCTCTGTGAGAGGGTAATTTGATTTGTGTCGGGCTGGAAGCCCGACCTACGATGAGTTAAAAAGTTAATAGCTAAAAGTAATCAGATAGACATGATTTACAGGATTTGAATTTACCATGAAGAGCATGAAGGACATGAAGAAAAGATATAATACAAACTTCAATTTCTTCAATAACTTTATGGTAAAAAAAAATTAATCTTGTCTATCTTGTAAATCCTGTCTAATAATTTTAAAAGTTACGATTTATGTAGGGCAAGCGTCCCCGCTTGCCGTTTTAATGTCAACCGAGGACGGTTGACCTACTTAGTAAGAGTACACGCTTTAGCGTGCAAAAACCCCGTCTTTCGGGCACCTCTCTAAAGAGGGGAATTTAATTTGTGTCGGGCTGGAAGCCCGACCTACGATGAGTTTAAAAGTTAAGTGTTATAGATTCCCGTTAAATCGGGATGGTTTTAAAAATAATTATACAGTATAGTATTTGCAATTTGCGATATAAGAAATAAGAATAGTTTAAATACAGAGGATTTTTAAAGATGACAGAAATTTATAGTTTGATATCAGCAGCGATACTCGCCGAAGAAGGCGATGTAGTAACAGCAGAGGTTGCCGGCGAGGCACAAAACCAGGTAAGCGCCGCGGCCAACGGTTCACCCCAGGGTGACGTTGAGTCTCAGGGCACACCTGAGCAGAAGCCGTTTAACCCGATGTCTCTGGCACTTCCGGTTCTGCTTTTTGTGGTTATGTACTTCATTCTGTTCCGCGGCCCGCGTAAACAGCAGAAAGAACAGCAGAAGATGCGAAGCAGTCTTGCCAAGAACGACCGTGTTGTTACAATCGGCGGCATGTACGGGATTATCCTTGATATAACCGATGATGAGGTAACCCTGAAAGTTGATGAGTCAAACAATACCAAAATCAAGATGGCCAAAGCGGCTATCTCCAGGAAGGTATAACCGCTGCGAGGCCGAGCAGGCTTAACAGTGTTTACACAGATGAAATCTAAAAGCTGCCTCCGGTTGAGTTTATCTTAAACCCGGCTTTTAGCAGTATATTACTCTAATTACGGAATATGTTATGAAAACAAATGATGCTTGGAAGAGAATACTTATTATAGCCGTAGTGATCCTTGCGGTATTGATGGTTTATCCGCCCCGTGAAAAGCTCAAGCCCGGTCTTGACCTTGCCGGCGGCTCATCGCTGGTGTATCAGATCGATACGGAAGGCATGAGCAAGAGCGAGATCAACGGCCTTGCCGCGAACATGGTGCCTATCATAAGCCGCCGTATCGATCCCAACGGCGTTTCCAACCTTATTATCCGCCCGCAGGGCGATACGCGTATCGAGATACAGCTTCCGCTGGCATCCGAGGCGACTCGTAAACTTCGCCAGGATTACCGCGAGGCGGTAGATGCGCTGGAAAGCGGAAATATCAATATAGCCTCTGTTATACGGGCTCTGCGCGAAACACCGGAAAAGAGGGCGCAGATGCTTGCCGAGCTTGGCAACACAGATGAGAAGAAGGCCGTTCTCGATGAGCTCGCCGCCGCGTACGACGCACGTGAAGCGGCACGCGAAGAACGCGACCAGGCAGACGCCCGGAAAAGTGAAATCGCCGGTAAGCTCGCCGAGCTTAATGTTAATGAGCGTGTTCTCGAGTATAGACTTACAAGCTGGGTTGAGATGGAAGCCGATGAGCTTTCCGAGGCGATTGATAAGTTCGTCAACCCCGAAGGCGAGGAAGCCGAGCTCACAGAGGAGCAGAAGGCCCAGAACGCCCAGAAGAAAAACCTCATTCTCTCATATATGTCTGCGCACGAGAAGTGGGCAGATGCCGTTAACTCGCTCACAGGCGAAAACGGCCTCAACACTACCTTTGACCAGGCGGTTTCCAAAATAGCCGACCTGAATATCAACGTCGAGGCTTTCGAAAAGAAAATAGAAACTGCAAGCCGCAACGAACATATTGCCGAACTCAAAGAACGTTTTCCTGCACGCAGCGACGAGATCGACAATTTTATCGAAAAGTTCGATGTCTATAAAAACGTTCGCGGCAGGCTTGATGATCCCGAAGACCTCAAGAGAATGCTCCGCGGTGCCGGTGTTCTTGAGTTCCGGATTCTTCCCTACCCCGGCGACGGCACACTCGCAGAATATCAGGCGAAGTCGTATATCGATCAGCTCCAGAAACAGGGCCCGAAACTTGCTTCAGATGATAAGTTCGCCTGGTTCAGGATCGAGGACTATAACAACTGGAACAATCAGGGAGCAGTTTTATCACAGTTTGCCGATGAATGGTATGTGCTGGCCAGCAATGACCCCGATGAAACTATGCTCAAGGGTGCCGGCGGCGGCTGGAAACTCGCCAAAGCCAAGGCCGATACTGACCAGTACGGACGGCGCGCTATCGGATTCATGTTTAACGAATCAGGCGCAAACCTGTTCTACAAACTCACATCAAACAATATTGACCGTGCCCTGTGTATCCTGCTTGATGACACTGCCATCTCTGCCCCGAATATCCAGTCGGGTATCCGCTCGCAGGGTATCATTACCGGCAGTTTCTCGCAGACCGAGCAGAGCGACATGGTAAACAAGCTCAACGCAGGCTCACTGCCGGCGCGTCTGAGCGAGGCTCCCATATCAGAGAAGACCATCGGTGCCACCATCGGTGAAGAATACCGCGACCAGGGTATCAAGGCGGGGCTTATCGGCCTTGTTGCCGTTGCCGCGTTCATGATCGTTTACTACATGGCAGGCGGTATTGTAGCTTCTGTGGCGCTGGTTCTAAACATCCTGTTTATCCTGGCTGTAATGGCCTTTTCACGTGCGACGTTTACCCTGCCGGGTATCGCCGGTCTTATCCTGACTATGGGTATGGCGGTTGACGCGAACGTGCTTATCTTCGAGCGTATCCGTGAAGAGCTTAAATCCGGCACTTCGCTGAAAATGTCGATAGCCAACGGTTACCAGAAGGCATTCAGGACAATTCTCGATGCCAACGCGACGACGTTTATAACAGCTCTTATCCTTTATCTGGTTGCATCCGAAGAGATCAAGGGCTTCGCAATCGTGCTTATGTACGGTATCATATCGAGTATGTTTACCGCACTCTTTGTTACTCGCGTAATCTTCAACTGGATGATGGCTTCCGGTATGATAAAAGACTCGATTAAGATGCTTACGATTCTCCGCAATCCTTCCGTCAACTGGATGGGGCTTCGCAAGGTGTTCTTTGTTATTTCCGCGGTTCTGGTTATCGGCGGGCTTACGGTTTTCTTCACCCGCGACAACACACGCAGCAATAAATACGATATTGAGTTTACCGGCGGTACAAGCCTCCAGATCAATCTGGTAGAAGATGCCGGGCTTGACCGTGTTGATGTCGAAAAGATGGTACGCCAAAAAGGCGAAGAGATCGGCAGCAGCGGGCTGATGAGTGCCAGGGTCTATACCGTAGGCGAGAGCGGCAATCAGTTTGAGGTCAACACGATCGAAACAAACAAGACGTATATAGATGTCAAATTCTCTGATGCCTCGATGACCGCCGACATGGCGGCAGCTAAAATCAACGAGACTATCAAAAATGAGCAGCTTACTATTCTCAATGTTGATGTGGTTTCACGTGAGGACGGCGCCCTGCGTATTTATACCAGCCAGATACCCAAATCTGAAATGAACACGCTGATAGCTGATACTTTTGAAGGCGTTGAATACGCCGCGGGCGAGCCGCAGGTAGAGCAGATTGTGAACGAAGCGGTTATTGACACCTTCGGTGATCTGCTCAAACGCCAGAGAGACCTGAGCCCTGAGATTGTCAAGGCGCAGATTATAGATGATGCTCTCGTAGAGGACAAACCCGAGCTGGCGCAGTTTTTCAGCGGTCTGCTGATTGAGTGCAAACTTGACAAGCAGGTCAGCGGCAAAGAACTCGCCGCCAGGTTCAACAGCCTCCGGTTCAAGTCAAATGTTGACGAGATGGCGTGGTATCAGTACGACCTGCTCAACACAGACGCAACTCCAATCACTGATGAGAGCATGTTAGATTCGTTCTATTATATCAGTGTTCATCCGGATGCGGGTTACCGTGAGCTTGACGAAAACGAGCTGACAAGCTATATCTCCGGCGAAAAAGAAAAAGTCATCGCCGCCGCTTCCATGGAAAGCTCGCTTCCCAGAGTTACCCAGTTCAACCCGTCTATCGGTGCCGAGGCCAAGACAAAAGCCCTCATAGCGATTATCCTTTCGCTGCTGGCGATTATCGGTTATATCTGGATCCGTTTTGGCGAGGCACGTTTTGGTTTCGCGGCTATCGCGGCGCTTGTGCATGACGTTTGCATCACCCTTGGTGCGGTCACTGCCTGTACCTATATCGCCGAGACACCGCTGGGTGCGGCTCTTGGTATTCGCGATTTCAAGATCGACCTGCAGATGATCGCGGCGTTCTTGACAATCATCGGTTACTCGCTCAACGATACGATTGTTGTTTTCGACCGTATCCGTGAGCAGAGAGGGCGCAGAGGCATTATCCGCGCCAACCTCATAAGCGATAGTATCAACATGACAATTTCCCGTACTCTGCTTACATCGCTGACCACTCTGCTTGTTGTGGTTATCATGTACATCGGCGGCGGTGTCGGGCTTCGCGGATTTACCTTCGCGATGATGGTTGGTATCATTGTCGGTACTTACTCGTCAATAGCTATCGCGGCACCGATTCTGCTGCTGGGCAATACTTCGAAAACACCTGAAAAGAATTCCAAATAACAGCAGTTACACAGAATTGATTTTCCAAAGGCACTCCGTGTAAAATCGGGGTGCCTTTTTTTTAACGTTTCAGTTTTCTCGTGTTATTTTCCGGCTATAACGCCGCACTCATGCCGGCGAGTCTGCCCGTAGAGAATGCGATCTGCAGGTTGAAGCCGCCGCACGGGCCGTCTATGTCGATGACTTCGCCGCACAGGTAAAGACCCGGGCAGAGCTTTGACTCCATAGTCTTTGGGTCTATCTGATCGTTTGCCGCGCCGCCGCGTGTGACGGTCGCAATTTTAAGCGGGCGTGTGCCGGTGATGGTCAGCTCAAGCGATTTGAGCAGCGATACTGTTCTTCGCCGCTGCGCCTTTGGCAGAACAGCTGCCTGAGTTCTGGGGTTGATGCCGGCAAGGTCAGCTATCACGTTGCCAAGCGAGCGGGGAACGTATTCACGCATCAGGCTGTAGAAATTTGATTTCGGGTTAGCTGTTATGCTTGCGGCAAATCTCTCGCCCAGCTCTTCGATATTCAGATCCGGCATAAGGTCTATAAACGCCTCGACGGGTGATTGTTCCAGCAGCGGCAGTATTTCGCGGCTGAAATTGAGAACTGCCGGGCCGCCGATGCCGGTATCAGTGAAGACCAGCCCGCCGGTAACGGGATGTTTTTTTGTTTGACGGCAGGAGATTGAAACCGCAGGCAGCGAAACCCCTGCCAGCCTGCTGACCCAGTTTTCTTTGACTTCCAGCGGAACCAGGCACGCTCTTGGCTCGGCTATTCTATGTCCCAGGCTCGCGGCAAGCGCATAGCCGTCTCCGGTGCTGCCGGTCTGCGGCCATGATGCCCCGCCGGCGGCGATTATCAACTTTCGGCAGGTGTAAGTGTCTTTGCCGCAGATAAGGCTGAAATGCTCATCTGATTTTTCAACGGCTTCGACTCTGCGTCCGTAAACCATGGAGGTTCCGCTGCGCCTGTTTTCCTCGAGCAGAGCCTCCAGAAGTTCATACGCCCTTTCGCCGGAGAGAAAAACGCAGTTGCTCTCCAGTACCTTTGTCTCAACACCCCGCTGTGTGAGAAACTCCATCAGTGCACGCGGCGGGAACGAATATATTGAATGACGCAGGAAGCGGTCATACGGTCTGCATCTGCGGAGAAACTCCTGCGGCTCAAGAATGTTTGTAACGTTGCACCTTCCGCCGCCGGTAACCAGAAGTTTTCGACCCATAGAAGTATTTTTTTCAATGAGAGCGGTTTTTAGTCCACTCTCTGCCGCCGCTGCCGCCGCCATAAGCCCTGACGCTCCGCCGCCGATTACGCAAACATCATAATTATTAAAAGGCACAATAAGCCCTTTCTGTTATAGCCGTGATTTATTTTTCATACCGGTATTTACTTTTTGTCCTTGCCTTTAACAGGTGATGCCGCAATTCGCACGAAGTGGTTGAGCCTGTTAAGTGTCGGCCTTTGCAGCAGCATCAAAACCTGTGCCGTGGGTGTTTCTCCGGCAACGCGAAAACCCTTGCGAATGGAATGAGGGACAATCATCATCAGACTGCTCAAAATAAACAGCATCTGGTAATGGTTCATCCCCAGCGGCAGAACATCCGGCTGCAGGCCGCCTGTAAGCGTGAGAAAGAAACCGCCCAGCAGAGGCGCTACAGCTATCGAGAACGTCATAAATATATTTATGATAACAATCATTCCCTGTTTGTCCTCCGGCACCGCACTTAGCATATAACGAGTCTGGGCGATTCCGTTTCCGTGGTGGAATATACTGCGTGCGGCAACAGCAAACATGATGAAGATAAAAGATGCCGTGCTGTTGCCTATGAATATCCACGCCAGCAGTGAAACGCCGACACCCAGATGCGAGATGCTCAGCAGTGCGCGGTTGCCGTAGCTGTCGGCGATTCTGCCCCAGAAACGAAGGCTCAATATCGCTCCGGCACTTATAGTAGCAGTAACGGCGATCACATGCGCATCGCTGTAGCCGAGCTGTTTCATGTATTTTATCTGAAACGCTGATGATATAAACACCGCGAGGTTGTAGCTTACAATATACACCAGAAAACGCCGTATCCTGCCGGACTTGAGCGTCTCCATGAATCTGCGGCGTATAGAGGGTTTTTCGCTGTCGGGCAGTGGAGGTGCTTCATTCATGTTTTTAAGAAACAGAACTGAGTACAGCATAATTAAACAGCTAAAGAGCAGAACAAAACCAATCCGCGTAAAACCGGCATCCTTGCCGAGAATGAACATCAGTGCCAGGTTAGCAGTCAGTGCCGCGATCTGCCATTTTGTTCTAAGCGAAGCAAAAAAACTGCCGCGTATCCGCGGCGGTACGTTGTCCTGAAGTATGGGGAACCAGCCTGAGCTGCCGATGCCGCTGAAGATGGAACGCAAAAGAAGTATCGGTATGATTGCCGCCAGGATAAGCCCGTAATGAAGTCTTGAGGCAGAGGCGAGAAATGCCAGAAGAGCAAACCCAAGAGAGATAACAAGGCTTATAGTCCGGCAGATTATCAGGCATTTTATCTTGCCGTATTTTTCGATAATCTTTATGCCGAAGATACCGAAAAGACCGGCTGACCACAATATGAAATTTATCAGCCCCAAATAAAATTCACTGCAGCCAAGTTTTATCGCAAACAGCTGAAACGGCGGACCCATCAGGCAAACATTACCGGTTGTCATAAAGATAGAAACCAGGTAAGCCATACGAATTGTATCACGCCGTTTCGCGGGGCTGAGTCTCTCGGTGTTATTTTTCTTCGGTTCCGGCATTCTGCTTGTCCATATATATTGTCTGGGACGGGAACGCGAATTCTATCCCTGCGCTTCTGAACCGGCGCATTATTTCCAGGTTCACTTGATGATGGACTTCCATCGCCAGCCAGTAATCCGCGGGGCTCACCCAGTAGCTTATAAAGATATTCAGCGCCCAGTTGCCGAACGAGTTGAAATAAACCCTCGGGCCGCGGTTTTCAGGGTCTTCGTTGACCTCGGGTATTTCCAGGAGCAATTCTTTTATAATATTAACCGCTTTTTCTGCCCCTTCCGGCCCGCTGCCGTAGGTGATAGTCAGTGTGTCAGTGCGGCGGATCGCCGGCCTTTGGGATATGTTTTCGATATAGGCGTTTGTGATCACCGAGTTGGGTACGGTAACCAGATGTCCAAAAACTGTTCTTATCCGGGTACTGCGAAAGCCCACCTCTTCGATTGTGCCGGTAAACTCGCCGACCTTTATAAACTCACCGATATGGAAAGGTCTGTCGGCAAATATATTTACCGAGCCGAACAGGTTGGCAATAGTATCCTTTGCCGCCAGGGCGATTGCCATACCGCCGATGCCTGCACTGACCAGAAGGCCTTTGATGTTTTCAGCTCCGAAGATCACCTCGGCGATTATCAGAATTGCTATTATCGAGATAACAACACGAAGTGATTTGCGGACAATCGGCACCAGCATGTCGTCGAGCCGGTTGTCTGTTCTGCCGGCGAATTTCTTCATATAGTATTCAACTATATCAACCAGATGAAACAGGGCGTACGAGACAGCAATGGCAAAGACTCCCCGTATGACGTTGTCGGCGAATGCCGCGAGATTATCCGGCATGATTACAACCAGCCGGCAGTATTTAAGACCCGCCGCTATCATGATAACGTTGGCAGGTTTTGCCAGGGAGTTCATGGCTACACTTACAAGGCCGTGGCGGTTGTTTTCTTCGCGTTTTTTCGCGGCTCTGCTTAGGCAGTACTGAATAGTTTTGCCCGCAGCGAAGAAGGCAAGAAGCCCGATAAACATTATTATAAAACGCAGCAGTGTGTTCTCTCCTACGATTTTTAGATTAAGCGTTTCAATGATTCCCGATTCGGCGAGTATTGTCATTTTAAAATCCTTTTATTGGTCAAGCTGTTCAAGTATTGTGTCCAGTTTTATGTGTTCTTTTACCAGGTCGCGGGTGAGCGATATTTTTTTCGCGTCTGAAGCCCTTATTTTAAACAGAAGCCCCTTCATACGTGAGCTGACAGTGTATGTATCCTGCGGTGTCCAAAGCACGGGGACTGTGCTGCTTTTTATCAGCTCCATGATAGGCTTATCCGGCTTGAACCCGCCGGTAAGGATAATACCGCCGCTGCTGAATTTTTCTTCGTAGTCGCGCAGATGGCAAAGCGTCAGCGAGAGCAGAATGTTGTCGATTCTGTCACCAGGAGTGATGATTAAACTGTTTTCTTTGATGTAGTGAAGCGCGTTCTGGGGTTCCATCGCGGCAACAACAATATTATTTATTTCGTTTGTCAGATGTTTGCGGCCGCTGAGCACCTCATAGTCGAACTCCTCTACAATCTGGCCGAGTGTGTATGCCTGCAGAGCTTTGCTGTAGGGGATTGCGCCTAAGAGCTGTGTACCGATATTTTTAAATCCCTTGGCGGCAAAATGGCATATCTTCTCATATTTTTCCGGCAGCACCTTGTTCAATATAACCCCGAGCACCTCAACATTGTTCTCTTTGAAAAGCGAGAGGTTGAGTGCTATCTCATCGATTGGTTTGCCGATCCCGCCTGGAGCTACCATGATAACCTTGGAATTTGTAAGCTGCGCGACGCGTGCGTTGGAAAGCCCGAAACAGCTGCCCACCCCCGCATGGCCGGTACCCTCGACAAGTACAGGGTCATATTTTGCCTCGAGACGTGAGAAGGATTTCATAATCCTGTCCTCAAGCGGACGGACATCCGGGTTTTCGATGAATGTACGTGTGAAATTCCTCTCTATCGCGATCGGGCTAAGGTCTTTAGGGTTTTGTACGCTCAGACCAAGGGCCTCGCAGAAAACTACTGCGTCCTCGTCGAGATTTTCGCCGCAATACTTTACGTACCGCTGCCCGACAGGTTTGATATAACCGACCTTGTAGCCTTTCTCTATGAGGCATTGAAGTGTTCCAAGGGTAACGCTGGTCTTGCCGCAATCCTGTAATGTTGCAGCGATATATAATGGCTTCATTTGTATAACCTCTTGTAAACGTTGTTTATATAAGATGATTAGATTACCACCCGCCGACGGAAAGTCAAGGCTCAACCGAAGATAAACATCATCCGGAGCCGTCCGGATGCGCATCTGGATACCGCTTTTGAAGCTGTTCTGCGTAAAAACCCTGAGAAACGCATGTCCCGAAGTGCATCGGGATGTCTCTACGCGGGTGTTTTGCTATGAGCTGTATTCGTGTACGGCCTCGAACATAGCGACGATGTTTTCCGGCGGCACCTCGGGCAGTATATTGTGGACCGTGTTAAAGACGAATCCGCCGCCGGGGGAGAGTATCTCAATACGCTGCCGTACATGGTCTTTGACCTCTTGCGGCGAGGCAGTGTTGAGAATGCTTCGCGTATCGCAGCCGCCGCCCCAGAATGTGATATCTCTGCCGAATTCCTTTTTGAGCTTTAGCGGATCCATGTCGGCGCAGTTGGTCTGTATCGGGTTGAACACGTCGTAGCCTGCCTCAATCATGTCCGGCATTAGCTGGTAGATTGAGCCGCAGCTGTGTATGTAGGTTTTCATCCGGCTGTTTTTGTGGACGTATTCGTTGAGCCGCGTATGGTGCGGCTTGAACAGCTCGCGGTATATCTGCGGCGACATGAACGGCCCCGAATCCATGCCCAGGTCATCGCCGAACCGCAGAATATCCGCCACGTCGCCGACTGCCTGGCAGACCTTTTCCAGTGTTGTAAGATGAATCTCCATAAGGGCTTCGAGGAGTGCCTTAACCTGTTCCTGTTGGACAAATACATCCATCAGGAAATTGTCCATCCGCCTCAGAAACGTTCCCCATTCGAACAGGTTACAGCCGCAAACAACCACCAGTGCCCGGTCTGTGCTTTGGCGCAGGTTTATTGTCCGCTCACGAAGCTGCTTCCAGAAATCCGCCTCGCCGGCATGATCCCACGGGCTGTGTGCCAGAGCCGCCCAGAGTATTTTGCCCATCTCGCGGCTGAGGCCTTCAAAATTATCCGGATACCCGTCAATATAGGGAAAGTACGTCTGGTCGAAAAATGTTCCTCCGGCGGGCATACGTGCGATCGGTTTGCCGCCGACATAGGCCAGATATGAGCCGTCCGGTTGTTTTTCAGGTTTGAACCACGCGGGATATTGCGCCTTTTGTCCGTCTGCCATGGTTGTATCGTGCCAGTCAGTGCCGCGGTCGTTGAACGAGCGGCCGATATCAACCGCGTCTATCCCGAAGGTGTCAAGTATTACCTCTTCGGGCTGTGCCAGCTGTTGCACAACGTCGTATATTCTTGTATTGCCGGTGTTTATGTTCAGGTGTTTTTTCAGGTTTGTGTATGCAATCGCCGATATTCCCGAGCTTGGTGTCGCCCCCATATCAATCGGAATCCTGTCCGGCTCCTGGTGGTTTATCGCCGCGAGTACCCTCTGCCGTGAGTTCATTTGTTCTCCTTTTTTCTCTTATGGTCAATTAAAAATGATGCTTCAGGCAATTTAATTATACATAAATCGAAGCAAAAATCATCATCATTTTTCATTTACCCAGCGACCTGTATGCGTTCGTGTGTACCATTTTGGGGAGTGCGGCGGGAAACGTCATCGCGCACTTTTAAAATGTTTTATTCCGCCGTAGAGACGTATTGCATACGTCTCTCAATATTTTTGTGGCTTATAGTTTCGATCTGCCCTAAATTCCTATTAGGGGGTTGTTTGTGTGCAGAGATACGCAAGCATTGCGTCTCTACGGGAATTGGGCAATAAATAATAATTGTACACCTTTCCAGCTCACCCGCAGGCTTGACTGCCGGGAAATAGTTGTTATGATAAATTCTGCAACTCCAAAATGATGAATAACTGCTCCAATATAATTATGACGGATAATCTGAAACAATACGATCTTACCCCGCTGGCGAAAGCCTGCCGAAAGGCCGCGTCGTTTGATCTTTTCAAATGCAGCAGCGGAAATATGTCCTGGCGCATCGACGATTCACACATGGCAGTAACCGCAACTCGCAGTTGGCTTGGCGAGCTGACAGCCGAACAGGTAGCCCTGTGCAGGCTTATTGACGGAGAAACCCTCAATAAGGTGAAGCCGACGGTAGAGGCGCGTTTTCATTTGGGAATACTTCGCTGCCGGCCGGAAATGAATGTTGTTTTGCATTTTCAGAGCAGATACGCCACGGCGGTTGCCTGCGGCGATTCCTCGTCGTATAACTTCAATGTTATACCGGAGATACCTTATTATATAGGCAAAATCGGCATCGTCCCGTTTCTGCCGCCGGGCAGCCCGGAGCTTGCCGAGGCGGTCATTGAACAAATGAAAACGCATAATCTGGCTGTGATGAGAAACCACGGGCTTGTTACCGTTGCCGAAAATTTCAACATGGCGATACAGAACGCGGTTTTCTTTGAGCTGGCGTGTTCGGTGTTGTTGACCCAGCCCAATCCCGTTTATATCGATGATTCATGGGTTTAACACCGGCACCGGAAATCACACACGTATATCAAACTTTAAAACTGCGGGAAAAAATCTGACAAATTATTTTAATGTTGTATAATATAGACGTACTGTTGCCCGGCGGCTCTAAGAGCAGAATACAAATTTTGACGAACCGTTCGAAAGCCGGCAGCGTAAAACAAAAGTTTAAGAAACAAAATTAAGTTTAAGAAATTACTATAACAGGAGTTAAATATGTTTAGAAATAACAGGTCAATGGGCGGAATGTTTCGCAGTTCAAATCCGGCGATGAACGAGAGTGTCTTTGACCGTGTCGGCCGCTCGTCGTCGGCATCAACGGATGTGATGACCATAAACGGCAGTATTACCAAAACGGCGATACTGCTGGCAATAGCCTTTATTACCGCGGCGTTTGCCTGGGACCGCTTTTACCCGGCGGATTCCGCGCAGTCGGGCTTTGGGCTTCTGATTATCTGCCTTATTGCCTCGATCGTGGCGGCGATGGTAACGATTTTCAAGCCGACGGCCGCCCCCATAATCGCTCCGATATACGCGGCGTTCGAGGGGGTCTTGCTGGGAATAATATCAGCGATGTATGCCTCGAGTGCCTCTTCTGTCGATCCGCAGACCGGCCAGCAAAGCGCTTTTGGCCCGGGGATCGTGATAAACGCGATAATGCTGACCTTCGGCGTGTTGGCGTGTATGCTCATCGCTTACCGTTCGGGCTTGATACGGGCGACGGAAAAATTCAAAATAGGTGTGGTCGCCGCAACAGGTGCCATCGCATTAGTTTATTTGGCGTCGATAGTTATGGGTTTCTTCGGCGCATCTATCCCGATGATTCACTCCTCTGGTCCGATCGGTATCGGGTTCAGCCTGATAGTTGTAATTATCGCGTCTTTGAACTTGATACTGGATTTTGACTTCATCGAGCGCGGTGCGGATTACGGAGCTCCTAAATATATGGAATGGTACGGCGCGTTCGGGCTTATGGTAACGCTTGTATGGCTGTATCTGGAAATATTGCGGCTGCTTTCAAAGCTCAACCGCAGATAACAGGAGAGACCGCTGTTTAGTTCAATCGCCAAAATACTTGTAACAGCAGGGGTTATGCTGATTGCTGCGGGTTTGATATTCTACCTGCTTAGCAAATTCGGCTTCACCCGTATGCCCGGGGACATCTCGGCAGAGGGCAAAAACTGGAAGTTTTACTTCCCCCTGGGAACATGCATACTCATATCGGTTGTTCTTACTCTGCTGTTGTGGCTGATTAACTATTTTTTACGTAAGTGATTGCCTGGCAACCCTGTAGAGACGCATTGCATGCGTCTCTCTGTGCTCTTCATGGTAAATTTAAATCTTAAATTGAGAGAATTCGTGAATTCTCTCTACTTGGGGGTGCGATCAGTTAATATATACAAAAGCCGGCAGTGAAAAGTTTTATGCTTCGCTGCCGGCTTTCTTTATGGGAAGTCTTACAAGATATTTTGTTTTTTACAGTCCCAGCTCTTTTGCCAGGCCGCCGCCGTAGGCCTTGTCGGCTCTTGAGAAATGGTCAACAATCTTCTGCTGGATTTCTTTTGGCACCTTCTTGAGACTGCCGCAGATATTCTTGATTAGCCTTTGCTGCTGCTCCGGCGTCATTAGTCTGAAGAGGTTGCCCGGCTGGATATAGTCATCCGCTACGCCGCGTTTCTGGTCATACCTGTCGGCATCGCCGGAGATTTTGAGCGGGGGTTCTGCAAACGCAGAATCAGCTTTTGGCCCGCCGAACGAGTTCGGCTCGTAGTTGACCGATGAGCCGCCGTTTCCGTCAAACCGCATCGCGCCGTCGCGCTCGTAGTTGTGAACGGGGCATTTGGGGCGGTTTACCGGCAGGCTCTCATAGTTGGCGCCGAGACGGTAACGGTGGGCGTCGGAGTAAGATATGATCCTGGCCTGGAGCATTTTGCACGGCGAAAAAGATATCCCCGGCACAACATTTCCCGGCGAGAAGGCCGCCTGCTCAATCTCGGCGAAGTAGTTCTCGGGATTGCGGTTAAGCTCTAACTGCCCGACCTCGATCAGCGGATAGTCGCCGTGGGGCCATACCTTTGTCAGGTCGAAGGGGTTCCAGCGGTAGTTCTCCGCGTCGGTTTCCGGCATTATCTGCACGTAAAACGTCCAGCTTGGGAACTTTCCGTCTTTTATCATGTGGAAAAGCTCGGATGTATGGTAATCGGGATCAACGCCGGCGATCTTGTCCGCCTCGTCCTGCATAAAGCACTCGATGCCCTGGTTGGTCTTGAAGTGGAACTTGACCCAGAACCGCTCATTTCTCGCGTTGATAAAGCTGTAGGTATGGCTTCCGTAGCCGTTCATAAAGGGGATGCCTTTGGGTATGCCGCGGTCAGAGAACAGGATTGTTACCTGATGCAACGCCTCGGGTACCTGCGACCAGAAATCCCACTGCATGGTGTCGTTTTTGGCGTTTGTCTGGGGATCGCGTTTCTGTGTATGGATAAAATCGGGGAATTTTATGGCATCACGAACAAAGAAAACCGGCGTGTTGTTGCCGACCATGTCCCAGTTGCCTTCTTCGGTATAAAACTTTAGAGCAAAGCCTCTTACGTCACGGACGGTATCCGCCGAGCCCTTTTCGCCGGCGACGGTTGAAAACCTGCCGACCATATCGGTTTTTTTGCCGATTTCGGAGAAAATCTTCGCTTTGGTGTATTTTGTTATGTCATGTGTTACGGTGAACGTTCCGAACGCTCCGGCGGCTTTGGCATGTACAATCCGCTCTGGAATGCGTTCTCTGTTGAAGTGGGCGAGTTTATTGAACAGGAAATGGTCCTGCATCAGCGTTGGGCCTCTTTCGCCTGCTGTTAGAGAATTCTGGTTATCGGGAACGGGGATTCCCACGGCGGAAGTGAGTTTTGGTTCTTTCATGTTACACCCTGTATTAACTTTGTTTCTATAATTCCATAGACTATACCAGAGTATTATAGTTATTTAAGGCAAAATTGCAACAGAAATCGCGGCAAATCTTCAACTTGTTTTTATTTGACAGGGCGGCTCTTGAGGCTATAATCAAAGGCTTGTTTGCGCTGGTGTAATGCGCATAAATACCGTTCGGGCAATATAAATTGTTTGCCTGTATTGGTTTAGATTTATTGTCGCCCTGGATCTGCTGTTTCACGGCATTTTCGGGAGAGGTAATTATAAAGTTATTATATTATGTAATTAGCGGAGATAAGCTTAAATGGGTAACTTAAGAAACATGCTTCCGGCAGCACTTGTGCTGTTTATTACAATCGCCCCCTCAATGGCTGAGCTGGAAAGCGACTGGAATGATTTCCTTCACTATACCGCGATAGGAAAGTTTGAACTGGCAAAGGGTTATGCCGACACTATCCTTGGCTCGGATCCTGATCCGGTGGCTCTTTTGGCTCTGACCGAAGAAAACCCCCGGGCGTATTCACTGCTGCTCAATATCTACAACAATAATGACCAGCTGAAGGACACCGCCGGCGAGCTTATCGACCTGATCGAAAAGGGCCGCTACATGCGGCGGATTGACCCGGAGATCATCAGGCAGGAAATCGCCCGTCTCAGTACAACCATCCGCGGACGCATGAAGGCCGAAGGGCGGCTCAAAAACGCCGGCGAATACGCCGTGCCGTTTCTGCTCGATGAGCTTGGTAAAAACGTTGACCAGGATCCGTTCGCTTTTATCGCCGGCGCAATGGCCAAGATGGACAATGATGCGTGCAGGCCGCTGCAGACAGCTTTGCAGATGAGCGATCCGGCTGTAAAAGCCGAAGTCGTAAGAGCTTTGGGCAAAATCGGTTATGAGCAGTCTCTGCCGTATCTGAAATATGTTTATGAGACAGAAGAGCTTGGCGATATCAGGGAGCTGGCCGGCAGAAGCATCGAGAGTATTTCAGCTTCAGCGATGAAGGTTCCCGCGGCAGAGCTGTTTTACGGTCTTGCCGAGCGGTACTTCTATCACAATGAATCACTGCGTCCTTCGAGTGACTATGATATAGCCAACATCTGGTTCTGGAATGAGG
Organism: Limihaloglobus sulfuriphilus; assembly: GCF_001999965.1. Classification (GTDB taxonomy): domain Bacteria; phylum Planctomycetota; class Phycisphaerae; order Sedimentisphaerales; family Sedimentisphaeraceae; genus Limihaloglobus; species Limihaloglobus sulfuriphilus. The sequence continues at coordinate 3,247,743 of NZ_CP019646.1, forward strand.
ATCAGGGGCGTATCGTCCGCGAAGAGGTGTCGAAGGAATACTTTATGGAGCTTATGGCGATGAGGTGCTGCGAATGGGCGCTCAAAGCCGACCCGGAAACGGGCAAGGCGATCTCGCTCTGGCTCAACTCGTTTTTCCGGGTAGAGAAAACCGGCCTGGAACTGCCCAAATATTTCGGCGATAACCACCCTGACGCCTCTACCTATGCCCGTACCTGCGGGCCGGAATACCTGCACCAGGCACTTTCCCGCTCTCTCAAGGACAACGACGCTTACACAGCGCTTGGACTGATAGAGGCACTGGTAACAAACGCCGGAGAGGCATCGCTGCTTTACCGGATTGGAACAGAACAGCCGCTGGTTACAGCGCTTAGCTTTGATGATATAAAGGTTCGCTACAGCTCTGCGATCGCAATCGGCAACGCCAAGCCAGGTAAGAATTTCGAAGGCAGCAGCCTTATAATTGAGAATCTCTCCCAGGCATTGCTCGGCGAGCCGGTTGAAGGACTCGACGCCGATGCCGCCAATGAATACGCCTACCGCGCAATGGCGGTCCTGACCGGACTGGCAGTGAGCGAAAATGAGCTGATAGATATCTCCAAAGCCCAGCAGCCTCTTGAGCGGATTCTAAGCCGCGAAGATGATGTTCTTCGTGTGCAGGCTGCCAATGTGCTTGCATATCTTGAGGCCGGCTCAGCCCAGCAGGCGATCGCGGCAGCGGCGCTTGATGAAAACCTCGCTCTCGAGGTTCGCGTTGAGCTGTTCTCGGCATTGAGCGATTCGGCAAAGATGAACGGCTGCTCGCTCGACGATAAAACTATTGATACCATATACCAGATGAGCGGTTCTAACGAGATCGAGCCCGCACTGCGATCAGCGGCTGCGGCGGCTTTCGGCTCGCTGAACCTGCCAAGCAGCAAGGTAAAAGACCTGCTGCTTGACCAGGCCGTCAGCTAAGCCGCGATTGCTGGGATACCGGATAAAAAGGCTGCAAAGTGGACAAGGATACCGGAGCGAAACAACAAGATGACCGAGATGAAGGCCAGATGGCAAAATGGTTTACTATCGGTATCGAGTTTACTCTTGTAGTAGTCGCGGGTGCGGCGATCGGGTATCTGCTGGATATGGTTTTTAACTCCCTGCCGGGGTTTATGATAATGGGATTTTTCGCCGGCTTTGCCCGGATGATATATGTGATCCTGCTTCGGGCGGGTTATTTTGACCGGGACTCGAAAAAATGAAACTAAAAGCGGCAGCACTGATTTTGAAAGCATTGATACTGCTTATCTGCTGGCGGGCGAGTGAGCTGCTTTTTGAAGGTAAATACAGCAGAGAATGCGCAGCAGCAGTTTTTATAGTTGCCGCGGCGATGGCCTCGACTACAGTAACTGCTGCTGTTTTCGATAAAAAAAATACTCAACTGGCCGCTATGGCGGAGCTTTTTATAAATTTAACCGTAAGGTTTGTTATAGTTGCAGGCGGTGTGGTTGTGAGTTTTAGTGTAATGGAACTGCATAAGGGCGTGTTTGTGCTCTGGCTTCTCGGCTTATATCTTTTTATGCTTATAACTGACAGCACCAGACTGTACAAAAAACACCGCCGCGGAGAAGTTTTCCATAAAGACTTTTTTGAAATTCGAGGCTCGAACGGGAATTGATGTCTGTTTAGAGTTTTTATAATAAAAGTGATAGATTTAATGTAACTGGATAAAATCCAGGTGATGATATGTTTATCCTGGCAAATACAAATCCGCTCGAAGAGCTGACAAGTAAGCCGCTTTTCGAGATATTTGGAATAACCTTTACAAACCACATGTTTGTGGTTGCCCTTGCCGCGGCACTGCTGGGCATAGCGATACCGCTTAGTATGCGTTCGAGTTTGCTGGTGCGGTCGGGCCCGGGCAACATGATAGAGGCTATCTGCGTGTTCCTGCGCGATGATGTGGTAAAACCGTTCCTTGGAAAGCATACCGACCGATATATCCCCGTGCTCTGGACGCTGTTCTTCTTTATACTGACGCTGAACCTGCTTGGTATGGTGCCGCTGGATAAATTTTTCACTCTGGCAAGCGGTCATACAAGCCATTGGGGCGGCTCGCCGACGGCGAATATATGGGTAACCGGTTCGCTGGCGTTTTTCTCTTTTGTGCTGTTCCACGCCGCGGGAATGTATGAAAACGGGCCGTGGAACTACATAAAAAACTTCACGCCCAAGGTGCCGATGCCGCTGATGCCGTTTATATTTTTTATAGAGCTTATCAGCTCATTTGTCAGGATGTTCTCCTTGTCGATTCGTCTTTTCGCCAATATAATGGCAGGGCATATAATGCTCGGGACGATAATGGGGTTTATATTCCTGTTCCAGAACATGGCGGCGGCGACCGCGTCGATCGCCTTTGTAGTGGCGCTGAGTATGCTTGAGCTCTTTGTTGCCTTTGTGCAGTCGTATATATTTGTGTTCCTGACGACAATATTTATCAGTTTCGCAGTACATCAGGAGCATTGAGAATTAAGAATTAAGAATTAAGAATTAGGAATTAAGAATGAAGAATTGAATGGACATAATTTACAAGATTGACAAGAAGGTAAAAATTCAATGGAATCTGTCCACTTGAATTTAAAAGTTAAGATTTAAGTAGGGCAAGCGTCCCCGCTTGCCGTTTTAATGTCAACCGAGGACGGTTGACCTGCTTTGTGTCGGGCTGGAAGCCCAACCTGTGAAAATAATCAGCGAGAATCTGCGTAATCAGCGGATTTTCTGATTCCTGATTATTTAAAAGATAACTGTGGGGGATAAATCATGAACAATGGACCAAAACAATTTAATAAAAAACGGCTAAAAGGTATAATAATGCCCTTTGTGGTGCTCGTTATGGGAGTGATGCTGGTGCTTGGCATGGGTATGCTCCGTTCAGCGTTGAGCGCCCGTATCATAGCCAATATCTACACATCTCGTGCTATGGCGACGATGGCGGCGGATTCTGCGCTGGACCTGGCGATGTCGATGTCGTACCATATCAGAGATACAAGGGATACGGACCTGCTCGAGGATGACGATGGCACGACCGCCGGTCTCTTTGATAACTACCGGCCGGGCTGGGGAGAGCCGTCTGTTGCAGCCGCGGGCATAACCGGTTTCTTGCAAATTTCGAACGCGGCATGGCTGGGAATCGGCGTGCCAGAGCCATTTCCGATGCTCGAAGGTGTACAGGGCTGGACTTACAGCTCCGATACATTCACGCTGAGAAACAGCAGTAAACCCGCCTCGTACAGTTTCCAGATCAAAACAGATAAGAATTTCACACAGTTTGAGCTGGCGGCCTCGGGCAGGTGCGCCAATGAGACAAAAGACATCCATGCTCTGCTGGTGCCTCGCGGGCCGTGGTTTGGTATCGGCACAAAAAATGGGTTTATACTCCACGTTCATACGAGCCTGGGAACAGTGCCGTCCAATGCGAAGATGGTTATGGCTACAAATTCAATCGTTAAAAATAGTGTGGAATTGAAAAACGGCGTGGTTGTACCCGGCGATATCGTGGTCGGGCCGGGCGCAAACCCCGATGAGGTTGTGTCTTTAAAGCATGGTGCGGGCGTAACGGGCACAATCAGCACCAACTATGAGAAGATAGAGTTTCCCGATGTAGTTGCTCCGGTTCTGCCAAACAGGTCATGGCCTAAAACAAAAGGAAACAGTAACGAAATCGTTATTGATTCCAGTGGTGCTTATCCTGGTATCAAGACCAAAAACAGTGACGTTATACGCATAGAGGGTGATGTTGAAATGGTCATTGACGGCGATTTCAGCCTCGGCAACGGCTCAGAAGTAAGAATATCAAACGGTTCCTCGCTTCGATTGTATTGCACGTCCAAATTTGAGGCGAAAAATGGTTCCGGAATAATAAATGAAAATTATTCTTCCGGCGGTTCAGATGAGTCGATTGTAAACGCGGCCAAAAGTTTTAAACTTTTCGGTACTCCATCCTGCAGCATCGTCAATCTCAAAAACAGCAGCGAGCTTGTAGGTTCGGTTTATGCCCCTGATGCCCTGCTTTTGCTGCATAATAGTGCTGATTTTTACGGCGCTTTGCTTGGCGGGCTTATGGTAGATATCAGAAACTCCGGCACGTTCTATTATGTTGACGGACTGTATGAGCCCGACGATGAATCGGTCGCGAGCTTGAAGCTCAAACCCGGAACGTGGTGGGAACGGTGAGAATTAGGAATTAGGAATTAGGAATTAGGAATTAGGAATTAGGAATTAGGAATTAGGAATTAGGAATTAGGAATTAGGAATTAAGAATTGAATGGACATGATTTACAAGATTGACAAGAAGTTTAAAAATTCAATGCGATCCTGTAAATCTTGTAAATCGTGTCTAATATAGTTTAATAGTTATGAGCGAAGCGAATTCCACAATTCCTAATTCCTAATTCTTCATTCTTCATTCTTCATTAAAAAAAATAGAATAATTTAATCGAGGTACAAAATGTTAAATATGTTATCGACAATACCGATGATGACAGCCGTTATTAACATCGAGCTTAATGACAAGGGCCTTGGTATGCTTGCCGGTCTTATTGCCTGCGGGCTCATAGTGATCGGTGCCGGCAAAGGCATCGGCAATCTTGCCGGCAAGGCAACCGAGGCTATCTCCCGCCAGCCCGAAGCCGGCGGCAGAATCTTCACGGCGATGCTGGTCGCGGCGTCGTTTATCGAAGGTATAGCCCTGTTCGCGCTTGTGATCTGTCTGGTAGCGATACTGTTTGGATAATTGCGATGTCACGTTTTAAACGCCTGACAATATCAGCCATTCTGATTGCCTGCACAGCCATAGCAGCTGCCGCGGAGCCTGCTGCGCACGAAGCGGGTGAGGCCGGCGGTAAGGTAAACCTGTTTTCCGGAACCATCGCCGAGTCGATCTGGACTCTGGTGAGCTTTGGGATCCTGGTTTTTGTCCTGTACAAGCTGGCCTGGGGCCCGCTGCTGGGCTCACTGAAAAAGCGTGAGGAGAAAATAGCCTGCGATATATCCTCTGCCGAGCACACCAGAGCAGAGGCACAAAAGGTTCTCGAGGAATACCGGCAGAAACTCGCCGCCGCTGACGAAGAATCCCGCCAGGCCGCGGCAAAGGCCCTCGCCCAGGCACAGGAAAAGGCCTCCGCGATGGTCGAAACCGCCAGAGAGCAGAGCTTCGAGCTGAAAAAACAGGCTCGGCAGGATATCATCAAAGCAACCGACTCGGCTCGCAGCGAGCTGGCCAGAGAAGCCGGCAGCATGGTGCTTGAGCTGGGCAGCAGTATCCTGGGCAAATCCATCTCGCAGCATGACAACCAGAAGCTCATTGATGAAGCGGTTGATATTTACGCCAGAAAAAAACAAAACAAGGCCGCCGTTTAACGATGCAGACCAGAGAGATAAATCCAGCCGCGTGTGAGTATGCCGCCGCGGCGTTTGAGCTGAGCTGTGAGAATAATTCACAGCAGAAGGACTTTGAGCAGATACTCGCCGTCAGAGAGATACTCTCTGAAAACAGCGAGTTTCAGAGCCTGCTCTGCGACCCGTTCGAGAAACCCGGCAGGCTGATAGAGTCGGCGATGCGGGTTTTTGAAAAACGCATCAGCGAAACGGTCATGGGACTTCTGGCGGTGCTGATCAAAAACAGGCGGATGAATATTATCGGCGATATCGCAGAAGAATATGAGAAACTCTTTGATAAGGATCGCGGAATAAGCCGCATAACGGTTACTCTGGCAAATGCGATTGGCGATGATGAGCTTGAAGGTTTGAAAACGCGGTTCGAAAAGGCCTGCGGCGGTGAAGTGAAACTCAAGGTGCTGATAAACCCATCGATACTGGGCGGGATTATCATCGAGCAGGACGATATACTTATCGACAACAGCGTGCGGAGTTTCCTGGCCCAGGCCGCCGAGAAGGTGAAGAACAGGTACAAATAGCAATAATCTAAACGTTGTTTTCTCAATGCTGGATAAATAATGAAACTTGATATAACAGAAATAAGCAGCCTGATAAAACAGGAGATCGCTTCATATAAACGCACTACCGACACAGCCGCCTCCGGTAAGGTTCTCGAGGTTTCCGACGGGATCGCGCGCATTTACGGGCTGCAAAACGCCATGGCAAACGAGATGCTCGAGTTTGAGGGCGGTGTCTCGGGAGAGGTGTTCAACCTCGAAACGGACAACATCGGTGCGGTTATCTACGGCGACTTCCGCGGGCTGCACGAGGGCTCAAGCGTCAAGACCACCGGCAAGGTGCTCACCGTGCCCGTATCAGAGGAGCTGCTCGGGCGTGTGATAAACCCGCTTTGCGAGCCTCTTGACGGCAAACCCGCTGCCCGGACGGATGAATACAGACTCGTCGATTCGCAGGCCTGCGGCATAGCCGACCGCCAGCCGGTAAAAGAGCCTCTGCAGACCGGCATAAAGAGCATCGATTCGATGATGCCAATCGGCCGCGGACAGAGAGAGCTGATAATCGGCGACAGGAAAACCGGAAAAACCGCTATCGCCCTCGATACGATAATCAACCAGAAAGACCAGGATGTCGTCTGTATCTATGTTGCTATCGGCCAGAAGGAATCTACCGTCGCAGAAGTGGTCGAGACGCTGAATAAAAAAGGTGCACTGCCCTATACAATAGTTATATGCGCCTCGGCTTCTGATTCGGCCCCGATGCAGTACATAGCCCCGTATGCCGGCGCGGCAATCGCCGAATACTTCATGTACAAGCACGGCAAGGCAACTCTGTGTGTCTTTGACGACCTGAGCAAACACGCCGTGGCGTACCGCCAGCTCTCGCTGCTGCTTCGCAGGCCGCCCGGGCGAGAGGCGTATCCCGGTGATATCTTCTATCTGCACAGCCGGCTTCTCGAAAGAGGCGTAAAGCTCAAAGACGAGCTCGGCGGCGGGTCGATGACGATACTGCCGATAATCGAAACACTCGAAGGGCAGGTCTCGGCGTATATCCCGACAAATATAATCTCTATCACCGACGGCCAGATATACCTCCAGAGAGATCTGTTCCTCTCCGGTATTCGTCCGGCGGTTGATGTGGGTATAAGTGTAAGCCGCGTAGGCGGAGATGCCCAGATACCGGCGATGAAAAAGGTCGCCGGCAGGCTGCGGCTTGACCTGGCGTCATTCCGTGAGCTGGAAGACTTCGCCCGTCTGGGAACAGAGCTTGACCCCGCGGCGCAGAGACAGCTTGACCGCGGCTACAGAATGGTTGAGATTCTAAAGCAGCCGCAGTTCTCGCCTATTCCCGCGCCGGAACAGGTTGCCTGCATACTTGCCGGCACATCAGGCGTGCTTGATGATATGGATTTGACACGGGTCTCAGCGTTCCTTGAGGAGATGCTGATCTGGCTGCGGCTCGAGGCGACGGAATATTTAAAAGAAATAGAAGAAACGGGCAAACTCAGCGATGAGCTTTCGAAAGAGCTGGTAGAGGCGATGACCGTTTATAAGAATGTTTTCCGGTTCTCTTTTGCCGCGGAATAGCAGGAAAGAAAAATAAACCGGCAGCAGACCCGGATTGGAAAAATAAAAGTATAAGCTAAAAAATGGCAGGAATACGACAGATAAAACAGCGCCACAGGGCGATATCGAATATCCGCAAGGTCACACGCACCATGGAGATGATATCCTCTGCGCGCTACCGCCGCTATTACAAACGGTGGAAGAGCAGCCAGCCGTTTTTTGACGGGCTTGCGCAGCTGGCATATCTGATGGTAACTGCTGAGACGAAGATTGATGCGCCTCTGCTGGCCGACCACAGCGAGGGCGACCTGGCGGTACTGGTACTGGGCACGGACAGGGGGCTCTGCGGCGCGTACAATTCCAACCTGATGCATATGCTCGAGGTGCACGTGAAACGGGCAAAGCGGCTTCGCAAACGGCTGCGTGTGTATGTCAGCGGCAGAAAAACAGCCACCCAGCTGCGGGCAAGGCATATACCAATAGAAGAAGAGCTCACCGGCTTTGACGGCATACCCACCAATGAACAGTCGGATAAATTATCTGATGAGCTGATCGAGAGATTTTGCGAGAAGAAAATCTGTTATGCCGGCGTGGTATATACGCGGTTTTATTCCAACGCCAGCCAGAGGCCCCAGACACTGACGCTGATGCCGCTGTATGAGCTGATAGACGATATCTGCACCAGGACAAACGTTATATGGCCGTGGGAGGCGACGTTCGAAGACTTCGAGGTAAGCCCGCCGCCGAAGGAGCTGTTCCCGGAAATCGCCAAAATGATGGTTCGCTCCGCGCTGGCGGAATGTTTTATCGACGCGGCGGCAAGCGAGAATCTCACCAGGGTAAACGCCATGAGAAACGCCTCGGTAAACGCCGATGAAATGCTTACCAATCTATCATCGGAATACAACAAGGCCCGCCAGGGGCAGATTACAAACGAGCTGATGGACATAGTCGGCGGCGTAGAGGCGCTGAGCTGATGAGAACAAAGATACAATATTTATCGGCCGGATTAGTTAGATCGGTCTGATATCATAAAGAAAAAAATTATGGAAAATACCGGAAAAATAATACAGGTAATCGGAAGCACGTTCGACGCGGAGTTTGATACAGATTCCGTGCCGGCGATCTACAACGCTCTGACGGTAAAAAAGATTTTCGGCGGCGAAGAGGTTACCCTCACCGGCGAAGTTCAGCAGCACCTCGGCGGCGGGCGCGTACGCGCGGTTGCGCTGGGCTCGACTCAGGGAATCTCCCGCGGACTGGCAGTGACAGACACCGGCGGCCCGGTCATGGTGCCGGTCGGCGATGTAACGCTGGGGCGCGTGTTCAACGTACTCGGCGAGACGGTTGACGGCAAAGAACCCGTGCAGGCGCAGCAGTACCGCCCCATACATAAGAGGCCGCCGGAATTTGTTGATCTTGTGCCGCGTTCGGAGATGTTCGAGACGGGAATAAAGATAATCGATCTGCTCTGCCCGTTCGTAAAAGGCGGCAAGACCGGCCTCTTCGGCGGGGCGGGCGTTGGTAAGACGGTTCTTATACAGGAGCTGATCGCGCGTATCGCAACCAAGCACGGCGGCCACTCCGTATTTGCCGGCGTTGGCGAGAGAACCCGTGAGGGCAATGACCTGTGGCGGGAGATGGCGGATACGCATATCGGCGATACACAGGACACAGTGCTCAAGCATACCTGCATGGTGTTCGGCCAGATGAACGAGCCGCCGGGCTCAAGACTGCGGATCGCCCTGACAGCGATGACGATGGCAGAGGCGCTTTGCCGGGAAAGCAGCGGCGACACACTGCTGTTTATCGATAATATTTTCCGTTTTTCACAGGCCGGAGCGGAGGTCTCCGCGCTGCTCGGGCGTATCCCCTCCGCGGTAGGGTACCAGCCGACACTTGCCACCGAGATGGGCCAGCTGCAGGAGCGGATCGCATCTACTACCAACGGCGCGATAACATCCGTGCAGGCGGTTTATGTTCCCGCTGACGACCTGACAGACCCTGCACCGGCGACGACGTTTGCGCATCTTGACTCGTCGGTTGTACTCAAACGTTCCATCGCCGAGAAGGGTATCTATCCGGCAGTCGATCCGCTGGAAAGTACATCGAGAATCCTCGATCCAAATATCATCAGCAAAGAGCATTATGAAGTTGCCCAGGAGGTACTGGAAAACATACAGCGTTACAAAGACCTCCAGGACATCATCGCAATACTCGGCGTTGATGAGCTCAGCCGAAAAGACCAGCTGATTGTCGCGCGTGCCAGAAAACTCGAGCGGTTTTTCTCACAGCCGTTCCTGGTAACCAGCCAGTTTACCGGCATGGAAGGCAAATATGTAACCGCTGAAGAAACGGTGAAAAGCTGCCGCGAAATCTGCGAGGGTAAATGGGACAAGCTGCCCGAACAGGCATTTATGTATGTTGGAGATGTAAACGAAGCAGCGGAAAAAGCCGCCGCGATGAGATAGCTTATTTAAGTGAAAAGCGAAAAGTGAAAAGTGAAAAATAGCGGAGTTCGCCCTCCGAGGCGGATTTTCAACTTCTCTCACAGATTTAAAAAAGAATATAAAGCCATGTAGAGCAAATTCACGAATTTGCTCAGTTTAAAAAGTTAAGAGATAAAAGTAATCAAATAGACATGATTAACATGATTAACAAGATTTGAATTTACCATGAAGAGCATGAAGGACATGAAGAAAAGATATAATAAAAACTTCAATTTCTTCAATAACTTCATGGTTAATAAAAAATTAATCTTATCTATCTTGTTAATCCTGTCAAATAATTAAAAAGTTAAGATTTACGTAGGGCAAGCGTCCCCGTTTGCCATTTAAATGTCAACCGAGGACGGTTGAGCTACTTCGTAAGAGTGCACGCTTCAGCGTGCAAAACATCCCGTCTTTCGGGCACCCCTCTAAAGAAGGGGGATTTAATATGTGTCGGGCTGTAAGCCCGACCTACGAAGAATAATCAGCGAAAATCTGCGTAATCTGCGGATTTTCTTATTTTAAAATTAAATACACAAGATTAAAATCCTGTTAATCCTGTAATCCTGTCAAAATAAATAAAATGCCACATAGAGCACCGACATTTGAGTTTAAGCTGATGACGCGCAGCCGCACACTGGTTGACTGCCGCGTATCGATGCTGATTGTACCTGCCCACGACGGGCAGCTGGGACTGATGCGCAACCACAGCCCGATAATAACGCGGCTTGGTCTGGGCATCATGTACGCCAAGGGCGTAACCGACCACGATTACAATCCGCTGCCTGAGAGCTTTCATCTGATCGACGATGGGATCGTGCGTATGAGCGACAACCGCGCCACCGTCCTTGCGTATGATGTTACCGGCCTCGAGGGTATGGAGATGGACAGGGTCGAAGAGATGCTCGAAGAGGCGAACAAGCTGCTTGCCGGTGATGCGTTCACAACACAGGCCCGCCAGCATCTGATCAAAAAGGCAAGCCTCATAAAACAGCTCGCCAAGCTGGCGGATCTTCCCCGACAAACACAACAGGTGTCCAAAACGGAATAACGCCCGACGCGGCTATCCGTCAACAAGCTCAAACGAGCTGATCGGAATCCAGGCATCATCTCCGCTGAACAGACGTATATGCGCCCATCTAATGCGTTTTTCAAGAAGCTCAAACTCCGTGCCCTCGTGCAGCGGCTCCGAGAAGCTCTCCGGGTAGTTCTCGCCGTTGCCCTGCCTGGCAGTAACGGAGTCGGCGAGTATCACGCCCGTTCGGCTCGCCCCGATACCAAAATGTTCAACAGCGGCAGAGCCGGCAAGGCAGATAAAAATTACAAACACCAGTCCCGCTGCCGGCACTGTCCAGCGGGCATTCGCGAATAACAGCCTCGCCGCAATCAGCAGCATCAAAACTGCATACGAGATTACCGCCGCGGTGAACCTGCTGCGGAGGCTGAAATCATAATGCCAGAACAGAAGCCGCGAAAGAACCCGCCGCTCAACACGCACCTCGATTTTATCCACACGTTTGCTCAGTGCGTATTGCAGGTTTTTGTGTATCTGCGGATCGGAGCTGTCGAGTCTCTGCGCCCTGCGGTAATTGAGTATCGCCCGTCCGATATCGTCCGACATCAGATAGCAGTTGCCCAGGTTGTAATACAGCCCGGGATTGCTTATCTGCGATTCGTTTATAATCTGCTCATACATGACCGCGGCTCTCTGGTACAGGTCTGCGGCTTCCCGTCCGTCTGCCGCGGCCGCCCGGCGGAATGTATCCTCTGCGCGGCTTAGCAGTGTTGCTGCCTCTTCGCGGCTGGTTTCGGGTGAATCCGCCGCCGCGGCAAAACCGGCACAAAACAATATTATCAGAAAGGCGCTTAGCAGTGCAGTTCTCATTTTACAGCCCTTTCTATCTCACGAATTATCTGGGTTACCCTCACACGCCACTGCGGAACGAACTCCACGCTGAGCGGGCTGTACTGAGACGCCTGACACGCCTCGAGTATCCGGGCGAATTCTTTTGCCTGCTCTTCCAGCCGGCACACACGGCCTATCAAATTTTCGCAGTCAACCGGAGTAACCGAGCCTGCGGACATATCAAACCTGCGTGCTATATATTCCCGCATCGCCTCGGCGAGGTGTTCTTTATCGTGTGATTTTTTAATCGCGTGATACGCCTTTGAAGCCGCGGTTTTTCTTAGCCTTTGTTTTTTCCGGTCTTCGCCGGCAGAGAAAAGCCTGCGGATAAACGCGGCCGCCGCCAGCAGTGTCGGCAGCGCCCAGAGCAGCACAAACGCCGGCTGGAAAACCGCCGCCGCAATGGAGAACCGGTAATCCTCGAGCAGCCGGCTGCCTTCGTAGTTGGCGGCGATACCCTGTTTCTGAACGACAACATCATGCGTTTGCGGCGATACACTGCCGCCTTCAATATCGGAAAGCGTCAGCTCTTTTGTCGGCGAAACCTCTAAGGGTATCGCATCACTGTAAACCGTTATATACTCACCCCTGTCAACGTCGAAGTAGCTCAGCGGTATCGGCGGTATCTCGGTTACCTCCTCGGATTTTGCCCTGATAGTGGTGGTAAACGTCCGTGTGCCGGTACCGTCTTCTGATGCGGGTGTATCGCTGGAGATTATAAAGTCATCCTCGAAACCGTTAACAATCTCCGGATCAGGGCATTGCACGGGACTGAGCAGAGAGCCGGTTATCCCGATTGTCAGGGTGATAGGATCGCCGACCTTGACCTGTACCGGCTGTGCGGAAGCGGATATGCTGTATCTGCCTATCAGGCCGTAATAGCCGGCCGGTTTGCCGCTCTGGGGCAGCGGCCGTACCTCAAGGGTCAGCGGCTCTGAGCCGGCAGTGAAAAGCCGGTATTCCTGGCCCCAGAAATCGCGAAGCAGAGATCTCGGAGTGCGTGAGGACTGTACCGCGACGTTTACGTTTACGGATACCGGCGATAGCTCAAACGTGCCCGCCGCCTGCGGCAGAACCATCTTCGAAAAAGAGATTTCGACAAATTCTTCTCCATTGCGTCTTACGCCGCGCTGCTCAACGCCGGCGGTGATGCCGCTTGCTTTTATTATTTTATCTCCGGCGTTTTTGCCTTCCGGGTCATCTACCAGAAAATCATTATCAGTAAACAGAGGCACATTGAATTCATAGTCTCCCACAGCGCGGGCGATATCGGCGCGGACATACCATTTAACGGTGGCCTGCACCGGCTGGCCGACATAACAGCTCTGCTCCGAAAGCTCCCACTCGACAGCCAGTCCGTCCGAGCGGGCGGGGCGCTGCACAACTATATCAATACTGTTGGAGGTGTACTCTTTGCCGTCAACGGTTACGGTTACCGGCGGCAGTGTAAATGTTCCGCTTTTCGATGCGGTCAGCCTGTAGCCGTAGAGATAGCGTTTTATGACACGGTCAGTGCGTTTGCCGTTTATGATTGTTGTTGATCTCTGCGAGACGTCTCTCTGGTTTGTCAGCTGCGGCGAATATTCCGCAAGCGGTGTTACGTCGATCGAATCGGCGCTGCTGCTTCCGTCAATATAAACAAAATAGTCAAACCCCACGCCCTGGTATATCGGCGTGTTATCCTGCACCTTGGCATAGACTTCGATGCCGCTCGCCGCGGAGACGCACATCAGCGTCAAAATCGCCGCCAGAAATATCCGTGTAAAAACAGAGTCCGCCATCACCAGTCCTTCTCCACAGGTTTGTACTCTCCGATCATTCGAACCCGCTGGGAGCGGTTTTCACGTTCCTTGTTTATGATGTCTTCCGGCTCGGCGTGCTGCGGCTGGCCGTTCTGCTCTTGCTGTTGATCCTGCTGCGGCTGCCGTGGCTGCTGACTCTGTTCGTCCTGCTCCTGCGGCTGCCGGTCTTCCTGCTGTTGGCCGTCCTGCTTCTCGCCCTGTTCTTCTCCGTCTTCGCCGAGCTTTTTCAACGCCTCGGAAAGTTCATCGGCCGCCTGCTGCTGTGACTGTTTTGCCTGCTGCTGTTTCTCCGGCTCTTCGCTTTCCATCTGCTCACGCGCCTGCTGTTGTTTCTCGGCGGCCTTTTCCACGTCTTTGGCTGCATCCTGCATCTGCTGGTCGTTGTACTTCTCGGCGTGTTCTTTCATCTGATCCAGCGTCTGCTGCGTATCTTCGGAGAGCTGCTGCTGCTGTTCTTTGCTCTGCTGCTCAGACGGGTCCTGCCCGCTGAGCTGCTGTTGTTTCTGCTGCTGGTTTTCGAGCTGATCCTGGATATCCTGTTTGGACTGCTGCTGCTTTTGCTGCTGCTGTTTCTGCTGTTCAAGCATCTTTCGCAGCATCTCCTGTTTGACTCTGGCAAGCTCAATATTGCGGGCGGTCTGTGATTTGTCATCTGTGAAACGGGCTGAATCGCGAAGAGTCGAGATGCAGCTGTCAAGGTCGCTGATCGCCGCCTCGGGGTCCTCTTTGGTTTTCTGCGAGGAAAGCTCATAATATGCCCGGGCGAGATTGCTGCGGATATCATGTTTTAGTTTTCCGCTCTGGTCTCCTGCCAGCGAGAGCGCCTGTAGATATGCGTTTACAGCGTCTTCGAGCCGGCCTTCTTTGAGGCGGGCATTTGCGAGGTTGTACGCCGCGACGGCAGATTCAGACTCCGCCGCCTGCTCATACAGCTCTGCCGCGCCGGGGTAATCCTGCTGGGCGTAGAGCCGGTTGCCCTCGTTTACAAGACTCCTGGGCGATTGCGCAAAACACACGCCCGCCGCCGCAGTCAGTATCATTATATATAAAGTTTTATTTTTCTTAGACATACCAGAAAACAGTATAACAAAGCCTAATAATTGTTCAAGTTTCTGCGCCGGGCATCGCTGATCACGGTATCTGCCGCGAGCACCAGAAACGCCAGCACCAGAAATATCTGGAATTTTTCTTCGTATTCCATTCTAACCTCTTCTTCGAGCTGCCGCCGGCCCGAGCCTGAGGCGATTCCGTAATACATCTGCCCCAGATCAAACGTTCCCGTCTCCACCGGCAGGTAAACACCGCCGGCACTGGCCAGGGCGGTCTTTCTCAGGGTTTCGGAATCGAGTTTTGTACGCACGGTTTCGCCGTTGTGTTCGAGGTAGCGTTTCCGCCCATTCTCATCGACTACCGGTATCGGCGCTCCGTTTACCGGATCGCCCAGTCCAACCGCTATTATCCGCACGCCCTCCGCGGCGGCGGCTTCGGCGGCCTCTACCGGCAGGCTCTCTTCCAGGTCTCCGCCGTCGGTGATGAGTATTATATCCCTGTAATCACGGGGCGTATTCTCGAAGACCTCGTTGGCGGCCTTGCGGATCGCGTCGCCTACGTTTGTGCCGCCGCGGAATACGCTCTCGGGGCCGAGTTCATCGAGTGCCATACGTAAAAACGAATAATCCCTTGTCAAAGGGCATTTTACAGAAGCGCTGCCGGCAAATGTTACCAGTGCCACCCTGTCGCCCTCAAGCCGCACGATCAAATCTTTTATAGCTATCTTTGCCCGCTCAAGCCGGTTTGGCTTGATATCCTCTGCCAGCATTGACCGCGACACGTCCAGCAGTATCACGACATCCCTGCCCAGCTGGGGGATCATTCGCGGCGTCGGGTTCCACCGCGGGCGGGTCATAGCGACAACTATCAGCACAAAAGCCAGTACAGCAAGCACCGCCTTGAGTGCTCTTCGGGCAGGGTTTATCTCTGCGTTTAGATGTGCCAGCATCGGGGCTTTTGCAAACCGCCTCAGCAGCCGTCGCCGCCGCCACGCCGCCCAGGCGAAAACCGGCAGGATAACAGCCGGCACTATAAACAGAAGCATTAGATATTTGTCGTTTACCATTACGGGCTCTTCCTCAATACCGTATTGCTTAGAATTATCTCCGCCAGCAGAACCGCCAGCGCCGCGGCCGCCCAGGGCAGGAACTTCTCGTTGTAATCGTTGTATTCGAGGCTTTTTATCTCGCTTTTTTCCAGCTCGCCGATACGCTCATAAACCGCCTTGAGCTGTTCCGCGTCGTCGGCGCGTGCGTAGAAGCCGCCGGTTTCCTGGGCGATTGAATTGAGCAGGGTCTCGTCAAGCTGCGCAGCGCCGGGGATAGTGAACTGGTCCATAACCCGCACCGAGCCGGAGCCGATACCGATGGCGTAAATCTTGATGCCCCAGTCGGCGGCCATCTCGGCGGCTTCCTGCGGGCTGATCTGGCCCTGGTTGTTTATGCCGTCTGTCAGCAGGACAATCGCCTTGCTCTTTATCGTAAACTCCGGCGGTGTATGGGAATCCGTTCCGCTCTGCTCGGCGTTGGCTTTGTTAATTTCCTGCTCGGCGGAATGGAGCCTCGCCGCGGCAAGTGCTATCGCCTCGCCGATTGCCGTGCCGTCTTCGCTTCGCAGCCGAACCGTGTTGGTCTGTTTTAAAAACTCAACCAGAATTGAATGGTTTCGCACCAGCGGGCAGACAGTATCGGGATAACGGGCAAAGGTTACCAGTCCCAGCAGATCGCCGCTGCCCGCCTCGAGCCCGTCCGTTCTGGAGGTTATGAAATCTTCTAACACCAGTTTTACCGCTTCAAATCGGGAGAGCTCCTCGCCCTTGTAGATCATCTTTTCGTTCATACTGCCCGAGCGGTCAACGACAAGCTCCATCGCCACGCCGTCAATCGATATGTTCGAAATGCTCACCCCTTCACGCGGCCCGGCAGCGGCAACAACCAGCAGTGCCAGGCAGAGCGCCCGCAATACCGCCGGCAGCGGCATCAGCCTGGAGCGGAGTGATTGGGGGATCCGGTCAAACACTCCCAGCCATGAAAACCTCAGTCCCGCGCGGCGAATCCTTGTGCGAAACAGAAATACTGCCGCGACAATCAGGAGAAGCCCAAACGCTAACGGTGAATGAAACTCTATCATGCCGCCTCCTCCACAACTTCGTCGAATATCCGGGCCTGAGCCTCAGTTATCTGGCGCTCGGCATCGGCGGTCTTGTTGGCAAACTCCTCGAGCAGGCTGCCGATATAGCGGATCTGCTCTTCGTCGGGCACGTAGCGGGCGAACTTGACCATGTCGCACTGCTCCATGAAATATTTCAGATCGCCCTTTGTCGCCGTATCGAGATCACTCGAATCGCGGAGGCTCTCGAGAAACTCCTCCGTTGTCATGTCGCGGGCACGCAGGTTAAACCGGTACTCTATATAATAACGCAGAAGATTGCACACCGTCTGGTAGTACAGCTCATACTTGCCCCGCGAGGGCAGGTCAAGCCGGTTGAGCCTGACAACCGCGCTGTTGATCGTGTAATTTAGCGATACATATCTGATACGCCTGTCGCGCCGGCGTTTCCACCTTATCAGCAGATACACTATCGCCGCAGCGAGGATTATCCCGCCGGCAGCGGCCGCGGCTATGATGCGTTTATCGAACGGTATCGCGGCGACATCACGGACTTGCAGGCTCTCGTCTATCAGAGGATCGACGCCTTCAGTTTTGATAAGCTCGATATCTTCCTGCGTAAGTGCCGACACGACCGATACCTGTATCGGCTCAAGCTCCAGCTCGTTATCGCTGCCGGTGATTTTGACGGTGATCCCTTCCAGAACCGCCTCGCCGGCAGAGAGCGGCGCAAAACCGATTGAGTATGTCTTTACGATCATCTCGCCCTTAACCCGAGAACCGGATTGGCCGGGCTGTTCCACCAGGTCAAAATCAGCATCGTCCGGCTCATACGTTATCTCGGCATCAAACGTCTGCGGGGAGGTTACGGTTATTTTCAGCCGGTAAACATCGGCAAGGCTTATCTGCTCATCGCTGCCAGAAACCGTCAGCGCAGCATCGCCAAGCCGGTATTGCCGCTCGTAAGCGAAAACCGACATCGCCGCGAAAAATACTATTATGTAAAATCGTTTTTTCAGCAAAATGTTTTTTCGCGGATTCAACTCCCAAGTGCAATTAAGTTAAATCCTGTTTTGTTATCCTGTTAGTTTTTTCCTCTTATAGAATACTTCATTTGGGGTTAAAAATCCAAGAGATTTTCTGGGTCGATTATTCAGTCGATTCATTATGTGCTCAATCTTCTGATTGGTCAGCATTCGGATGTCACTTCCTTTTGGTACATACTGACGGATCAAGCCATTGGTATTCTCATTCAAGCCCCGCTGCCATGCACTGTAGGGATCGGCAAAGAAGACCTTAATTTTAAGGTTATGGGCAATAGATTCATGGTTTGAAAATTCTTTGCCATTGTCCACTGTCAGTGTATAGGTTCGTCGGGGCAGCGTGCCGATCAGGGCGATAATGGTCCGTTCAACCGCTTCGGCGGTATAACGATCTACCTTACCGATCAGCGTCAGCTTGCTTTTGCGGTCAACCAGGGTTACCAGGGCTCCCTGATGGTTTTTCCCCACGACGGTGTCGCCTTCCCAGTCCCCGATGCGGTTTTTTCTCTCTACAACCGGTGGGCGTTTTTCGATACCAACCCTGTTTTTGATCGTTCCACGCCGGTCCCGGCTGTTTCTTCGTTTTCTTCTTTGTTTGGTCCCGGCAATCCGCAGATGGGTATACAGGGTTTCTCCCCGGGCTTTATCCTGCCAAATGTGCTGGTAAATCCGCTCATGACTGACGGCCGGCCCCTGCCAGTGGGGATCGGTTTTCATGCGTTTTGCGATCTGCTCCGGCGAATGTTGCTGCCGGAGGCGGGATTCAATGTATTCTATCGTCTCCGGCTTCATTTTGACTGCTTTACGGGCGGCCATCCGTCGATATAAAGCCTTTTGCTGGGCCTGCTTAGGGCGATAGCCCCGCAGACCTGTATTGCGGGCCAGTTCCCTGCTGATCGTGCTGGGAGAAACGCCCAACGCCGCAGCTATTTGTTTTTGTTGATTTCCTGCTTGCTTCATGGCATATATTTCGATACGATCGTCTTCGGTGAGCTGCTTGTACGCTCTCATAAGTGTTCCTTTCGTTGAGGTCACCATAATTCAGTGAGAGAGTATACCAGCTCACCACAATTTTGGCGACTTAATTGCACTTATGAGTTGAATCCGCTTTTTTAATTATCAGACAGGATTAACAAGATTAACAGGATTTTGTTTAGTTATTTTTAATCTTGTGTATTTAATTTTAAAATAAGAAAATCCGCAGATTACGCAGATTTTCGCTGATTATTTTCGTAGGTCGGGCTTCCAGCCCGACACATATTAAATTCCCCCTTCTTTAGAGGGTTGCCCGAAAGACGGGGTGTTTTGCACGCTAAAGCGTGTACTCTTACTAAGTAGCTCAACCGCCCTCGGTTGACATCGAAACGGCAAGCGGGGACGCTTGCCCTACTTAGCTTCTAATTATTGGACAGGATTACAAGATAGACAAGATTGATTTTTTATTATATCTTTCTTCATGTCCTTCATGCTCTTCATGGTAAATGCAAATCTTGTTAATCATGTCTATTTGATTACTTTTAGCTCTTAACTTTTTAAATTGAGCAAATTCGTGAATTTGCTCTACGCCGCGGCATTTGTCTAACCTGACCGCTCCATATTTCTTCACTTGTTTATCAATATTATCAGAATGTGAACAAGTGAAGAACGGCTCTGATTGCGTCATGCGATATTGACTGAATCTTAACTTTTTAAACTCATCGTAGGTCGGGCTTCCAGCCCGACACATATTAAATTCCCCCTTCTTTAGAGGGGTGCCAGAAAGACGGGGTGTTTTGCACGCTAAAGCGTTTACTCTTACTAAGTAGCTCAACCGTCCTCGGTTGACATAGAAATGGCAAGCGGGGACGCTTGCCCTACATAAATCTCAACTTTTTAATTATTGGACAAGATTAACAAGATAGACAAGATTGATTTTTTATTAACCATGAAGTTATTGAAGAAATTGAAGTTTTTATTATATCTTTTCTTCATGTCCTTCATGCTCTTCATGGTAAATTCAAATCATGTTAATCATGTCTATTTGATTACTTTTAGCTCTTAACTTTTTAAACTGAGCAAATTCGTGAATTTGCTCTACATTGCGTCATGCGATATTGCCTGATTCTCAATTCGTAATTCGTAATTCTTTATTCCCACCTCTCACCTTCTGCTGTGGCGTATATGGAAAAACTTCACAATATCATGGATATACGGTTTATCCGTCTGTACGGTTATGCAGTCGATGCCGGCGCTTCTAAATCCCGATAGCAGCTCGGCTCTTCGTTTGGCGGCGGCTGTTTCGTAGCTTTTTCTAAACCGTCTGCTGGAGGTATCGGCGAAGATCCTCTGGCCCGTCTCGGCATCTTTGAGCTCTATGATACCCGCGGCGGGCAGCTTTGCCTCTGCCGGGTCGTGTACCTCGACGGCGATCAAATCGTGTTTTCTGCCAAGCAGTGTCATATCACGCAGGTAGCCCGTCGCCATGAAGTCCGATACCATAAATATAACCGCTTTTTTCTTGTTTGTTCGTGCCAGATGCTCGAGAGCCGCCTTGATGTTGGTTTTAACTCCCTGTTTCTTGAAGCCCAGCAGCTCGCGGATAATACGCAGTACGTGGCTGCTGCCCTTTTTTGGAGGCACGAACATCTCGACCTGATCAGTAAATATCAGCAGGCCGACCTTGTCATTGCTGCGTATCGCGGCGAACGCCAGCACCGCGCACAGCTCCGCGGCAAGCTCATTTTTACTACGCTCACCCGAGCCGAAATCACCCGAGCCGCTCAAATCAACCGCCAGGATTATCGTCAGCTCACGCTCCTCGACAAACCGTTTGATGTGAGCCCTGCCCGTACGGGCAGTTACGTTCCAGTCGATATCGCGGATGTCATCGCCGGGGATATACTCGCGAACCTCCTCGAACTGCATACCCCGCCCGCGGAACACACTCTCGTACTGACCGGCAAACGCCGCGTTCACCGCGTGAGAAGTGTATATCTGTATCTGGCGTATTTTTGCTAATAGTTCGTGATCAAGCATCGTTTAATCATCAAAAATCTGAAATTATAAATCTCAAAATCTTCCATATTCCGTAAGAACGGTATTCTAATGGAAATGACTGATATTAAAAGAGAAAATTGTTTCCGCTTTGACAGTAACCAGGGCAATCGCATCTAAAGTCCTTTATTTTGTTGTGTCAGCACGCGATATAGGTATTGCTCGTTCCAGCCGCAGCACAGCCTTCTGGTCTTTATGCCGACCTTGTGCTTGGTTTGCTGTTTTAGCAGATTCAGTGCTATTCGTGAGAGCCTTGCAAAATTTTCTGCTCCATAACCTTTTCTTATTCTCCTTTCATCGTCGGCAAAGCTGATATCTAAACACCAGTGCAAGGAGTTCTCTACCCCCCAGTGGCCCCTGATATATTTGAGTAAATTTGGCGGATTTTTGCAAGTCAGGCTTGATATGTAATACCGTTTCTCTACGCTTGTTTCATCTCCTATGCTCCTCTTTGCCTCCACACATATCAGGCTCTTGAGCCCGACCCAGTTCTTCTTTTCAGAGTTAAGGAATCCTACATTTGAAACAGCCCGCAATGTGCGTTCTTCAACCCTGCCGTGGCCTCCATCAGTTTCACTTGCAACAGTATATTGAATATTATAGACATTATCGTCTATACATTCATCAAAAAGGGTAACTGCATTTTTATGCAGGCCGGTCTGATTTGCCTTTAGCTGCAAGATATAGTCCCCATCATTTTCAATTACAGCATTAGCAATTTCCTTTTGGCAGCCCATAGCATCAGTTGTTACAACTGCACCATCTAAATCAATTAACTCCAAGAGCTTAGGTATAGCCGTTATCTCATTGCTCTTGGTTTCTGTTGCAATCTGCCCAATGACCATTTTGTTGGTGTCGCACCAGGCATTTACCATGTGAACAGCCGCTTTTTCAGATGCATAATCAACGCTTCTACGCATAGTCTTGCCGTCAATGGCTATGAGCCTGCCTTCACTCTTTTGGGCTAAGGCATTGACCCATTCGAGGAAGCATTGTTCAAATGAGTCGGGTTTGAGAGAAGAAAATACTCGTCCAAATGTGTCGTGAGAAGGAATGCCATTAGGCAAAGAAAGAAAACTTTTAAACCACTCTTCTTTGCACTGAGCGAACTCTTCAACCTGTGTCCATCCATCAGCGCCACAAATTATTGCACAAATTGCAATGGATAAAATATCGCTAAGCTCATGCTTGCGAGTACGCTCGACTCTGGGGTCTTCAATTGTCGAAAAATAGTCCATTAATCTGCGTTGGTTTTGTTCTTTTTTCATAATTTTCCTCGTTTTAACGTTGCAAAGATATAGAATACTATATATTATACTATAATGAAAAAGACAAAAAAAGCTATAAAATTATTAGAAAAAATCGCAAAAATAGAGCGAATGGAACGAGGGAAAATATGTCAGATGAAAAACCGGCAGCATTTCAACCACCAAACGTGGAAAAATGGAGCCAATGTTGTGCGATATGTCCCAAAGGATGAGCTTGAAGCACTGCAGGCTGACATAGATAGTT
This sequence comes from Limihaloglobus sulfuriphilus, assembly GCF_001999965.1. Taxonomy (GTDB): domain Bacteria; phylum Planctomycetota; class Phycisphaerae; order Sedimentisphaerales; family Sedimentisphaeraceae; genus Limihaloglobus; species Limihaloglobus sulfuriphilus. Next base: position 3,270,185 of record NZ_CP019646.1, read on the forward strand.
ACAACCAATTCATGGACTTAGTGCAACAATATGCTGACGAAATCATACGGATAACACGCCTTGAAAGAAAAAAACTAACCGAAAAGCCTAAAAAATGATATTTTAGATGCGATTGCCCTGTGACAGTAACTGCCGGGGCGGTTCTGGCTATTCCTCTTTGAGCAGGGCAAGCATGTCTGTGTGAACGCTTTTGTTCGAGGCGATGAATTGCACTTTTTGCGCCTGGTATGCCTGTATGTCGAACGGGAATATGTCCCTGTTGTGCCAGTCGGTGAGTGTTCCGCCGGCGAATACGTGCACAGCTCCCGCCGCGGCGATATCCCAGAATTTAATCCTGTTTGACGCGGCGGCGATGAGACTCCCGTTTGCAACGTATGATATATGCAGGGCGGTCGAGCCGTAGTTTCTCAGCTTGATAGAATCCACCATGTCCCAGAACTGTTCCAGCTCTGCCTTTTTACGGTCTATATCCAGTGCGATGCCGGCGAAGGGGTTTATCGGCTCATCACTGACGGTTATCCTGTGCTCGTTTGCCCAGGCTCCCGTCCCTTTCGTGCCGGCGTAAAAGGTTTGCGTATTTGGGTTATACACCACTCCGGCCATGGGCACCCCATCGGCAAACGCCCCGATACATACGGAAAACGACGGCAGCGAATGTGCAAAGCTGGTTGTCCCGTCAATCGGGTCTATCACCCACCACACACCGTTTGGTTCGGCGGGCGGTTTCTTGTAGAGCTTTTCGCCGTTGAGGCCTTCCTCGGCGAGGATTCCGCTATCTGGGAATTCACCCAGAAGGATATCCACGATCGCCGCCTGCGCCTTCGGGTCGGTCTCGGTGACGATCTCATCACTCGATTTGTTTGTAAACGAGCGGCTCCAGAAAGCCTCCATTATGATATCCGCCGCCGCAATCGCCGCTTTTTTGGCTGTTTTAATCAGTTTGTCTGTATTTTGTGTGTCTTTCATATGGTTTGTTTCATCACTTAATTCTGTTTTTCTTCGGCGTGGTATGAGCTCCTTGTGAACGGGCTTGACATCACCCATGAAAAGCCGATCTGGCGGGCTTTTTGGGCCCACTGGTCGAATTTCTCCGGCGTTACGTACTCGGCGACTTCGAGCGATTCTTTGCTCGGTCGCAGGTATTGTCCCAGTGAAACCCTGTCACACTTGTGCCGCCGAAGGTCTTTTAGTGTCTGCAATACCTGCTCGTCGGTCTCGCCCAGCCCCAGCATGATCGAGGATTTTGTCTGAATCCGGGGGTATTTCTCCTTTACCATCAGCAGCAGGTTCAACGACCTCTGATAGTCGCCGCCCGGGCGGGCTATCGGGTATAACTGCGGTACAGTCTCTATGTTATGTCCGAATACAAAAGGAAACGCCTCCGCGAGGATTTCGATGGATTTTTCTTGGCTGTCGCGAAAATCCGGCACGAGCAGCTCAAACTGGATACCCTCAACCGCCTTGCGTGTTTCCAGCACGACATCCCTGAACTGAGATGCCCCGCCGTCTTGGAGGTCGTCGCGGTCAACACTGGTGATAACCAGGTATTTGAGCTTCATGCGTCTTGCCAGCTCGGCAACCCTCGCCGGCTCTGTCGGGTCGGGCGGCAGCGGTTTGCCGTGGCCTACCGAGCAGAACTTGCAGTTGCGTGTACAGATACCGCCGAGGATAAGTACCGTTGCCGTGCCGCGGCTCCAGCATTCGCCCTTGTTGGGGCAGTTGGCATGGTCGCAGATCGTCTCTATGCCAAGGCCGGAGATAGATTCGTTTGTCCGGCTGAACGTCTCACCGATGCCCATCGGGCGTTTGAGCCAGGGCGGAAGCCGGCGAACTGATTTATTTTCTTTTTCTACAGTCATTTACATTTATTTCCTGCTGAATATAATGAAACTGAAGGTGCCGAGCCTGTGCAGCGTTACGAAGTTAACTTTAGCGGCTATCCCGCGGCTGTCAACCTGAAAAATCCCGCCGGGAGGGCGAATCGAAACAGAACGTTCCCAAAGTATGCCGGCCGCCGGCACTGTTAACAGGTTTGCCCTGAATCAGCTCAAAGAAAATTTGTTGCCATCACATTGACCCGACTGAGCTTGACTCCTTTTAAAGATGCGATTTTTTTGCCGAGTTTTTCAATATCCGCGGCTTTGCCTTTCATTATAATCACTTCGAGGCAGTTGTCGTGGTCAATATGAACATGTGTTGTCGCGATAACGTCGAGCAGGTGGTTGTGCTGTATATCGATAAGTTTCTGTGTAAGTTTCGCTTCGTGATGATCATACATCAATGTTACCGCCGCCACACACTCGCGCTGCGGCTCGAGAAGCTGACGTTGAGAAAGACGCAGACGGATCATGTCCCTGACTGCCTCCGAGCGGTTGGGACAGCCTTCTTCGGCTATCAATTCGTCAAAAGCACTCAAAAGCTCCTGTTCTATCGATACGCCAATTCTTTCAATACGACTCATAACTCTATCCTGCTAAAATAACTATAACTTATGTAAACACCATTATATCGGCTTGACAAAAAAGTGAAAATAATTTATAGTCGGTATTACGATTTTAATATTATTATGCGCGAGGTAAATCTAATTATGTTTTCGAAGAGTTTATCACCAAAACTGTTTATACTGCTTGTTTGTCTTTTCGTTTCTGCGGCTTTGGCCGAGGATGCGATTCCGGTAACACATTGGGAGTTTCAGGCGGTCAACCAGGACGGCAGCTCTGCGTTTGCAAATGATGCTAATTCTCCTTTTCAGGTGGTTCTTGAGGGTATTCTGCTCAACAATCCCGAGGATTGGCTCAGCCCTGAACCCGATTCAACGCCCGGGCCGTGGCAGATGGGCGGCGAGTGGGAGATGTTTATCCAGGGCGAAGGTGAGGATATGGCCGGCACTGCCTGCTGGATGGGGCAGAATTACGGCAACGGCCCCGGAGAAGACAACTACACGCAGCAGCAGTGGCTCGATGAGATTTCCCGTTTAAACCGAGATCCGCAGAGCGGCTGGGTGTTCCACGCAGGCGACAGGGTACGGGTAACCGGCACATATCTCTTTTACGCAGGTAAACTTAACATAAACGAGAACCATCGAACCGAGCCGTTATTTGATTTTAAGGTTGAGCTTGTAAAACCGGCGGTTGGCCTGCCGCGTCCGGAATCTGTTACTATAAGCGAGCTTAAAAATCCCGATAACAGCGAAAAATTCGACTCGACAAGAATGACCGGCTGTGAACGGTATCAGTGCCGGCTTGTCAGGCTCGAAGGTGTAACCATCGATGACCCGGAAAACTGGGGCAATGACAGCACCATAACAGTCAGCGATGACAGCGGCTTGAGCTTCCCTGTGCACCTGGCACTGGGCAGTGGAATAAGCCGGCAAGAATGCCCCTCGGGCACAATCGATGTTGTCGGCGTTCTTAACCAGAAGGGCCCCGGGTACCCGCCGGATCCGACAAAGGGATACTATATTATAGTGATGGATTATGACGGCAACGGCAAGGTGCTCGGAGCAGCCCGTAATCCCAGAGGTAACTTGAGCGGCGATATAAACAGTGATTATGTTGTCGATCTCCAGGACGTTGCAGAAATCGCCGCCGGCTGGCTTGAAACCAGATCCGGCCTGTATCAGGAATGATGAAAACAAAGCATGACAAAGCGTTTACACTTATAGAGCTTCTGGTAGTAATATCGGTAATCGCCGTTATGATGGCGATTCTTCTGCCCTCGCTTTCCGCCGCTCGTCGGCAGGCAAAGGTGCTCGCGGTGAATTCCGACCTGTATCAGGTCAGCCTTGGTCTCGAGATGTACATGCAGAGCAACAGCGGCAAGCATCCGCCAACCCGCAAAGACTGTTCGATGGGCTGGGAAGACCACCAGCTGCCGCCGGAGCTTGCGCAGGGTAAATATCTGCCCGCGCCGCAGACCAAAGACGGCACGACGGTAGGTATAAAGGACAGATTTCACAGAATAAACACGTATAAATACAGCTCAGTAGGTGAGTTGTACCAGAATAACCGGTTTATGCCATATATAAAGGCTTCGTTGTATGTGCCGGCGAGTTTTCCTGATAATCAGGGACCGCCGCACGAGGATATCCGTTATAATGATCCGAAGACATCCCCTGTTACATGGGTGGTTTACAGCCAGGGGCCGGAATTTGACGAATGGAAACTGATAAAACAGCTTCACGGGCCGGTACCGGAGCGGACATGGTATTCCCCATCGAAAAAGCAGGGTCTGATAGTCCGTATGCGGCTGAAAAACAGCGGGCATTATGGCTCGTTTGACAAATAACAATTTTTTCAAGGATTTAAACATTGAAGTACCTCATAAACCATAAATTTGGAATTTTCGTTATATTTTCGCTGATAATTTTTGGCGGTTTAGTCTGTGCAGATTCGATAGAGGACGGCGGCCATGTCGTGGTCGATACGGATATGGGGCTTGATGATGCCGCCGCATTGGCGCTTATTCTACAAAGCCCGCATATAAAAATCGAGGCGGTCATTGCTGCCGAGGGCGTTACAAACGCGGCAGACTGTGCCCGTCTATGCGGCAGGATGCTTGATATGTTTAACCGTCCGGACGTAAAACTCTATGAAACAGAGAGTAACAAAAATGCCCCTGCCCCTGGTTTTCGGCCGATAGCCAAAAACGCGATCGATTCAGCTTTGCCCGGTTCTCGCCGAGAGGTTTCGGTGAGTTTATTCACGCCTCAGTCATACACGGAACATGACGAGGAAACTGTAATACTCGCATTGGGGCCGCTGACGAATCTGGCCGCGGCAATAAAAGCAGACCCCGATATCATAGACCGGATTGAACATATCATAATACCCGGTTCGCCCCGGTCAGAAGAAAACTGGAATATCAGCCGCGATAAAGATGCGTTTGAATACGTTCGCGCCTCGGGTGCCGAGATAATTTTCATAAGTCCCGACCCAAACGCCGCGAAAAAAGGAAACATTTTCACCGAAGCACCGTTTGAGCCGGGGGCGAATACATCAATCGCCGAGCAATTCATGCGAAAACTTCTGAAGGACAAATCAACTCTTGAGCATTACGCGGCATTGCCTTTTTTTGATGAGGCGGCATATATCTACCTGGTTGAACCGGAAATGTTCGAACTCACTGAAACAGATGGTGTTATGACAACCTCGCCCCGTGCTGACCTTAATGAGGGTTTCAAATATTACCTGTGCTTAGGGCGGCAGCACAAGCATAATGTGGTTTTCAGGGATACGATGCTTCCCTCGTTTGTGTTTCAGCCGGATATCGCCTCACGTATCACGGATATGGTAGAAAAGAACGGTCAAACGGAGTTTTTTTCCCAGATGATCATGAACGAGCTGCACGACCATCTCGGTGCGTATTCTGTAATCGGGGTAAAGATGGGGCTGCGGGCGATGGAGCTGCTCAACTCACCGCCGCATTCAATGAAAGTAACCACTCACGCGCCGGATACCCAGCCGGCAAGCTGCATAAAAGACGGCATTATCGTTGCTACCGGCTGCACACCCGGCCGAGCTTTGTTTTTTCAGGGACAGGTCGATGAAAAACGGATTAAAACCAGCTTCGAGTATAACGGCAGAGAAGTTACACTGGTGCTAAAATCAGAATACACCGATAAAATACGCCGGACGATACAGGATATATTAAAGACATACACGCTCGAGGATCATGAGTATTGGGAAAATGTCCGCGAATTCGGGTTGGATATCTGGGAAAACTGGCACAGACTGGATCTTTTTGAGATGCTTGAAAACAAATAAACCCGCTCAGCCGATCCCGATGAGTCCGAGTTTTTCGCCGTATTTGTCGATGATTGCTTCTCTGAGGTTGACGTTCTCCGGTTTTTCCAGCAGCGGGTCATCTTTTACGAACTGGGCGGCGTCTCGTCTGGCCATGCAGAGCAGGTCGAAGTCCTCGACGATGTTTGCCAGTTTGAGATCGGGCATTCCGTGCTGGCGCGTGCTGAACATCTCGCCGGGGCCGCGGATTGAGAGGTCAAATTCCGCGATTTCGAAGCCGTTATGGCTTTTTTCCATCATTGCCAGCCGTTTTGCGGCGATCTCGTTTTCCAGGTCGCCAAAGAGGAAGCAGTACGAATCACTCTGGCCGCGGCCGATACGCCCGCGCAGCTGGTGCAGCTGAGCCAGGCCGAACCGGTCGGCGGTTTCGATCACCATAATCGTGGCGTTTGGCACATCAACACCGACTTCGATAACCACCGTAGATACGAGGATGTTGATCTTGCCGCTTCGAAAGCTCTCCATGATTTCGCTCTTTTCGGCGGCACTCATCCTGCCGTGCAGCAGGCCGACCTCAAACTCGGGGAAATCCTTTATGCTAAGGCGTTTATGTTCGTAAAGGGCGGCTTTTACCTCGGTCTCGTCCTCGCTGGATGTGATCCGCGGATACACGAAAAACGCCTGCTTACCCGCCTTGATGCGTGCGTGTATAAACTCTATCGCCTCATCACGCTTGCCCTGCTCTACAACACGGGTTTTTACCCTGCCCCGTCCCGGCGGCGAGTGTTTTATTACCGAAACGTCCAAATCTCCGAACGCTGTCATGGTTATCGTCCTGGGAATCGGCGTCGCGGTCATTACCAGTGTGTGCGGCAGAGCGCCTTTGCGGACGCGTGCCCGCTGGTCAACGCCGAATTTGTGCTGCTCGTCGATAACGACAAGTCCCAGCCGCCTGTATTCTATCTCGTCGTTAAGCAGGGCGACTGTGCCGACAACTATGTCGATCTCGCCGTCTTTTATCTGTTCGTGTATTTTTTGGCGTTTTTTGCCGGTGATGCTGCCGGTAACGAGCTTGATGTTAACCCTGCTGCCCTCAAGGTAGCGGCAGATATTGTCATAGTGCTGTTGTGCGAGTATCTCTGTCGGGGCCATAATTACCGCCTGGCTCTTGTTGGCAACCGCCATAAGTGCCGCATATACAGCGACTACCGTTTTCCCAGAGCCGACATCTCCCTGCAAGAGCCTGTTCATCGGGTGCCGCGAGAGCATGTCGGCGACTATCTCATCTATCACCGCGTCCTGGTCTTCGGTCAGCATAAAGGGGAACCTCCGCCGGATATGCGTATCGAGCTTTTTGTCCCAGCCCATGACAGAAATCGGGTTGGATTTTGCCACCCGGTTACGCCGCAGAGCCAGTCCAAGCTGCATCAGGAACAGCTCTTCATATTTGAGTGTGCGGAGTGCCTGGTCGGCTTCCTGCTGTTCCAGCGGCTGATGAATCTGGTGAAAAGCCGTTTTGCGGCTTAGAAGCTGTGTTTTCTGGCGGTATTGGTCGGTGAAAAACTCGGGGACATGCTGGCAGAGGGTCTCGAGCGAGTTTCGTATCAGGTATTTTATCTGGCCGGTGGTGAGGCCCTTTGTCGCGGGATAAACCGAGCCGCCAAGGGATTTTACGTCCGCGTATTCGCCTTCTTCGAGTACCCTGAAACGCGGATTTGTCATCTGGAGCTGGTGTTTGTAGCTGCTGACCTTGCCGTAAGCCAGAAGCGGCATACCGATATCTATCTGGTTGAGAATGTAGCCGCCGTTGAACCATACCAGCCGGAAATTACCGGAGTTATCAACGAGATAAACCTCGACAAACGGCGGCCGGCGAAACTGCTTGAAGTCTATCGATTCAATTATGCCCACGACTGAAGCGTCCATGCCTTTGCGCAGCTCGGAGATATATGCCGGCTCAGGCAGAAACTCCCAGCTGCGGGGGAAGTATTCGAGCAGGTCGCCGGCGGTTAAAACGCCAAGTTTGGCCAAAAGCCTTTGTCTATAAGGGCTTACGCCTTTTAATACGGTTACGCCGGTTTTTAAAAAATTGCTGTTTTTTTGGTATTGGGAATCCATTTTCATGTCAAGACAGTTTTAATTCAAAAGATAACTTGAATTACATCATAATAGCGATAAAATTATAAGATTGAATATGATTTTTAAAAGATAAGTCTTTTTTTTAATGGAGAAAATAATGAGATTTATAAAAACTCTCATACTGATCGCTTTAGTAGTTTCTTGTGCAGATTTGTTTGCCGCATCGCAAGAGGAAATGGCAGACAAAGAACTTGGAGAGATTCAGGGCAGCAAGGTTTACATCCGCTCCGGTGCGGGCCTTAATTTCTACCGCTGCGCGATAATATCCGAGCCCGCCAAGGTGGTTATCGCCGGCGAGGAAATGGGCTGGTCTAAGATCTATCCGCCGGAAGGGCTTTTTTCCTGGGTCTCAAGGAATTATGTGGACGTTAGCGATATCGACCCGAGCAAGGGGATTATCAACCGCGACAACACGCGTGTCTGGACAGGTTCGGAATTTGTGCCTGCGATACACTGCTCTACCAATCAGGTAAACCTCAATAAGGGCGACGAAGTAAAATTCTACGATGACAACTCCGCGGAAGATGATTACTACAAGATTGTTCCGCCGGAAGGTGCATTTGTTTGGGTAAATTCCGCTTATATCAAGAACCTGGGCCCGCTGTCTCAATACACGCCCCAGACCGCCGAACCAAAGCCGGCGGAAAAACCCGCACAGCCCAAAGAGCAGGCAGAGGACGAAGCCGAAACTGAAATGAAAGACACTGAAACGGCAGAAGAGCCCGCCGGAGAAGAACAGGACAGCCGGAAAGACAATGGCGAAGCAGAGCCTCTCGAAGACGCTGAAACCTCAGATGCTCAAGTTGAGGCAGAAAAACCGGCACAAGATACGCAGCCGGCTCCTAAGGTAGAAATCAAGGAAACAGAAACCGCTAAGATGATCAAAAAGTGCCTGGAGATCGGCAAGCAGCTTGACAGGGAGCTTTCCAAAGAGCAGGTTGATTTGAGTATTCTGCCTACGATGAAAGAAGAGCTGACCACTATTGTCAACCACCCCGAATCCGGCAAAGCCGGTAAGTACGCAGGGTATCTGCTCAATAAAATTAACAGCGTTGAGCTGGCACGAACCGCTATGAAGCAGGTTGAGCAACAGGACAAAGAGCTGGCTGAAAAACGAGCCAGAATCAGGGCAAATCTCGACGATAAGCTCAGTAAAGTTGATCTTATCGCCAACCATACGCTTTCGGGTAAATTCTACCAGTCAGCGGTTTATCCCGAGAGATGGCTGATTAAAGACAGAAATAACAAGGTTATCGCTTACGGAATACCCGCCAAAAAAGAGATGATCCCCGAGCTTAAGCAGTTCATCGGCCGTGATGTAGCCCTGGCCGGCGATGCCCGCCCGGATGCGCATAACTCTCTGCCCCTGATTACATTTACAAAGATCACCCCGCTTGAGGACTAAGCAGCGGCGTTTATTCAGGTTTTTAGCGTTTCACAGCGTATTTGCGTAACCGCTCCACGTAGGTCGGGCTTCCAGCCCGACACAAATCAAATTACCCTCTCGTAGAGGGGCACCCGAAAGACGGGGTGTTTTGCACGCTAAAGCGGGTACTCTCACAAAGTAGAAAATATGGAACGACCGGCCCCAACGGTTGCAAATCTCGTCATAAGCCGGATAATTACGGTTTATGCGATAAGGTGTACGTAGCACCTGCCAATCGCGGGTTATTACACTGTGGCAACAGAGCCGCATACAATACGAAAGGTACCGGTCGTTATGAACAATATTATAACATATGTAGGAATGGATACACACAAAAAACAACATAAAGCTGCCATAAAATACCCTGATCGGGATAATGTTGTTGAATTTACAATCAAAAATACGCCCTCTGATATTAAACGGGCAGTAAAAAAGATAGCCCGTCAGGCACCTGGGCCGGTTGAATTCTGCTATGAAGCCGGCGTTTGCGGCTTTTCTCTCAAGCGCAGGATTGAGGCTCTGGGCTTTAAATGTGCGGTAATCGCCCCATCTCTGGTACCGGTAAAACCCGGAGTTCGTATAAAAACAGACCGCAGGGACGCAAAGAAGCTTCAGGAGTACTACAGTGCGGGCCTGTTGACCGAGGTTCACGCTCCCAATGAGAAACAGGAGGCAGATAGAGAGCTGGTGCGTCTTCGTGAGACAGCCCGAAAGGATGTCCAGAGAGCACAACATCACATACTCAAGTTTCTCAATCGTCATAGCTATATTTACCATCAGGGCAATCACTGGACAGATAAGCATATAACCTGGCTGCGTGGTATAAACTTCGAAGAGCCCGCCCTGAATGAAGTCTTTGAGGCATATTTCGCCCAGTACATAAACTGTTGTGAAAGGCTCGACAGGTGTGATCGGCGTGTTGAGGCGCTGGCAGAAACGGATGACTACCGCGAAATGGTAGGTATTTTGAGTTGTTTTCACGGCATCAAGACCATCACGGCAATATCCATTCTGGTGGAAATTTTTGATTTTGCCCGTTTTGAATCAGCCCCGGCTTTTATGTCATACCTCGGTTTAACCCCTAAAGAGGACTCCAGTGGAGAATCAGAAAAAAAAGGCCCGATAACCAAGGCCGGCAATAAGCGGGTAAGGCGGCTGCTCAATGAAACTGCCCACCACTACCGGCATCGATATGTTCCATCTAAGGCCCTTAAAAAACGTAGAGAGAGCCGGCCGCAATGGGGAATAGAAATAGCTGACAGGGCCGGGCAGCGTTTGAGTTACCGGCACAGGTACCTTCGGGCCAGGGGCAAGATTCTGGTAAAGGCCAACATCGCAGTTGCCAGAGAGCTGGCCGGGTTCATATGGTTCACAGCAACCCAGTATTACGCAAGAAAACAGGCTCAGCCGCAGAAAGTTTAGTTCATATACTTTTTATCACCCTGGGAAAAAAACATTTAAAATTTAATACAGAAAAACATGACAAATGGTGGCGTGGGTACGAAAAAACCACTTGCGATTGTCCTATATGACAGATATGCCTTATCGGTAAGTCTGACTCATGCCCGTAGAAAGCAAGGTTTGCGACGGAGTATTTCAATGTCGGCTCTGGCCAAAAGCTAATCCACGTATATCAGACTGAATCAACGTCGAAGAATCCCACGCTATCATGCGTCATTAAAATAAGATATGTAAAATTTAAAAAAAAGTAAATATAATCTCATTAAAACTATTGACAAAGGTCGTTCCATATCAGGTCAACCGTCCCCGGTTGACATTAAAACGCCAAGCGGGGACGCTTGCCCTACGCCGCGGCTCTGATTGCGTCATGCGATATTGCCTGAATCTTAACTTTTAAACTCATCGTAGGTCGGGCTTCCAGCCCGACACAAAGTCCAATTCCGCCTTCTTTAGAGGGCACCCGAAAGACGGGGTGTTTTGCACGCTAAAGCATGTACTCTCACAAAGTAGGTCAACCGTCCCCGGTTGACATTGAAACGGCAAGCGGTGACGCTTGCTCTGCTTAGCTTCTAATTATTGGACAGGATTACAAGATAGACAAGATTAATTTTTTATTACCATGAAGTTATTGAAGAAATTGAAGTTTTCATTATATCTTTTCTTCATGTCCTTCATGCTCTTCATGGTAAATTCAAATCCTGTTTATCATGTCTATTTTATTTATCTCAAATCTCAAATTGAGCAAATTCGTGAATTTGCTCTACACTGATGCATTTGTCTCAACTAACCGCTGACGGCGTTTTTGGTGCTGTTACGGCGGATTATAACCCCTTGTCCGGTATGCATATACAAAAAGAAACCCCCGGAGGAGGTGGCCGGGGGCGAATGAAAAGGAGTAGGTGTTTGGTAGTCTATTTAGTAAACCGCAAATCTGTCTGAGACATCCTTGCGGGTTGCTGGTAAAAAGGATGTCCCCCGTAGGAGGGACCGGGGGACTAAATGAAAAGGAGTAGGTTGTTTGGTTGTTGGTTTTGGGTCTTCTAGTTGTTGTGCTGTGTGCTGTGTTTTAGTTTAAATAAACAACCATAATAAGATTATGATGGCGGGTATAACACATCACTTTCAGCTGCCTCCTGGGGCAACCAAACGTACACTCTCTGGTATTAACTTTTTAAATTATTGCTGTCCAACGTCGTTTCATTATCCTTACGGGACGTGGGATTATATGTTCGAAAAAATTTTTATCAAATGCAAAAAAATTATTTTTTAATTTTTGACGTAAATCAACTGCTGATTTTAAATCTTATATGAACAAATGTCCGCCATCCTGATGTTTCTAAACTCATTGTAGCAAGTATTTAATGTATGTACAGTAAAAAAATGAAATTCTTTCAAAATTTCTGCAAAATCATTGAAATTTTTATGAATTGGACAAAGAATTCCCTCAAAAAACCGCTTACACAGCAACTTTAAGCGTGCCGCAGAGACAAAATCTAAGCTGCTCCGCTTTCTGTTTTTTAACGGTGCCGGGCCGGCCGGATTTATATAAATCTTGTAAATCCGGCATCTCTGTCTAAAATAACACTGTTAAACAACATGGAGAACAAAAAATGCAGGATACAGCGTTAAAAATATTTTCAGAAATCGCACAGGTTCCGAGGCCCTCGGGGCGTGAGGAAAAAATAATCGCCTGGCTCGAGGCGTTCGCGGCCAAACATAATTTCAATTATAAGAAAGACGCCGCGGGCAATGTACTGATGCAGGTGCCCGCCACCGCCGGCTATGAGAAATGCCCGCCGGTGTGTCTCCAATCGCATGTCGATATGGTCTGCGAGAAGCGCCCCGGTCTTGAGCATGATTTTGATAATGACCCGATCCGGCTCAAGACCGAGGGGGATCTGCTAAAGGCCGAGGGTACCACCCTCGGGGCGGATAACGGTATCGGTATGGCGATGGCGCTTGCCGCGGCGGTCAGCCCGGAGTGTAAACACCCGCCGCTGGAGCTGCTCTTCACGGTCAACGAGGAGACCGGCCTGGTCGGTGCATCGCTGCTTGAGCCGGAATTTTTCCAGGCGAAAACGCTTATTAACCTCGACGAGGAGACAGAGGGAACGTTCGTTATCGGCTGCGCAGGCGGCGAGGATATCAACATCTCACTGCACAATCTCAAGCGCAGCCCCGTTACCGGATACGGCAGGCTCATTAATTGCAGGTTTTCCGTAACTTCTTTACTGGGCGGACATTCCGGCATTGATATCAACAAAAAAGGCCGTGCCAACGCCAACACGCTTGCCGGCAGGCTGCTGTATTCAATCTGGCTCAAGGTTCCCGGCATGTGGCTGATATCGGTCAACGGCGGTGCGAGCAGAAACGCCATCGCCCGCGACTGCGTATGTGAATTTCTGGTGCCGGCAAAGCCAAAGCCGCTCAAGCCCCAAACGTCCGGTGATTTGACATTCTCGCCCGATTATTCCGCCCGCGGCACACTCGAGCCTCTGTTTGCTGAGCTTAAGCATCAGATAGAGAGGGAATACCCCAGCGAAAATCTTACCGGGCTCAAACTCGAGCTCTGCGATGCCCCTGACGATACAGCCGCATTGAGCGAGGCGGACACCCGCCGGATTGTGGGCTTACTAAGAGCAATGCCCAACGGCGTTTACAGCTATTCGCCGGAGCTTGGCACTGTAGAGACCTCCAACAACCTCGGCACGGTATCACTGAGCCGCAGCGATTCTGTCTTTACCCTGGGCTCACTACAGCGGAGCAGCGACCCCAAACGCCTTGACGACATCCGCGACAAGATATTGGCTATCGGCGAGCTTTGCGGCGGTTCTATAAAATGCTCCGGCAGGTACGCCTCCTGGACGCCGGCAAAGGAATCAGCCCTTTTAACAAGGTGCATCGAGGTTTACAAAAAGCATACCGGCAATGAGCCGCGGGTGAAGGTGATCCATGCTGGCCTGGAATGCGGCGCTATCGGCTCGCGTATGGGCGGTCTGGATATGATATCGTTCGGGCCGGACATCTCAAGCCCGCACTCGCCAGATGAAAATGTCAGCATCTCCAGCGTTAAGCGGATCAGGGAATTTCTTTTTGTTCTTCTTGAATCGTTCACTGAATGAGGTTATGATATTCGTGTGTTAAAATTTTATTGTCAATAAATAAAGCTCTATTGTCGGCACCTTGCGTGAGAGCTTTTTGAGAGAATTCGTGAATTCTCTCTACAATAATATCGCAGCCGCGAAACGCTGTTTGTAGTATGAATTTTACACATTTTACTTTATAACTATCTTAAATAGTTACAACTTATGGCTTTGCCCGGTGTTGATATGTCAGACAAGAAAAACAGATTCCGTTTCCTGCCGAAAAAATTAGAAGACTGGCTCTATGATTCAACCGGCGAGATAGGCCGGCTCGGCGGGATGCTTATATACCAGTTCAAGCTCTGGCCTCTATGCGTAAAGCTGCTGAGGCGAAACCGCTCAAACCAGCAGGCCGCGGCGCTTGCCTACCACACGATATTTGGCATTATCCCGCTGGTTATCATCATGTTCGTGATATTCCAGAGTTTCCCCTCTTATGAAAAAATCGGGGATCAGCTGCGGAATGATATCTATGAAAATCTTAATCTCGACCAGTTGACATATCCCGATCCGAAAAATCCGGAGCAGGAGCTTCAGGTAACAGAGTATCTCGACGGCGTGATAGAGCGGTTTTTCGAGAGCTCCAAACAGGGCACCGCTACGATTGTGAGCATAATCCTGGTGTTCTGGGCGGTGATGAAGCTGTTGACGACGATCGAAAAGACGTTCAACAATATCTGGAACGTTGCGTACGGGCGAACGTTTATCCAGCGTGTAATATCGTTCTGGACACCCTTGACGCTGGGGCCTCTGCTGATCGGTGGTGCCGTGTATCTAAAGACAAGCCCGTATGTTACGCGTATTTTTGGCGGAGCCGGCAGCGAACACCTGCAACCGCTTCTGCCCTTTATTCTTACGGTGATGGCTCTCTTTTTCCTCTATATCGCCATGCCCAATACACGTGTTAAGGCCCTGCCGGCGCTGTGGAGTGCGATCATCGCCGCTCTCATCTGGTTTCTGCTGAAGCACGTTTTCAATATCTACATGGAAAAATTCATCCCCTACAGCAAGCTCTACGGAGCTATGGGGCTGATTCCGCTGACCGTGTTTTATATTTATCTGACCTGGATGATAGTGATTTTCGGCGTGCAGCTCTCCTATACCATACAAAACCTCAAGAAAATCGATTTTGAGGAGATGAAATCAGCTATGGAACGGGAGTCTGCCCTGCTGGCAAACGATATGCTGATTCTGCGGATTATGGGATTTCTGGCGTTTCGGTTTGTAAACGGCGACGGCCCGACACGCTACAGCCTGATCAGCCGGGTCTTTAATCTCCCGGGGACATTTGTGCAGGCAGTGATGAAACAGCTTGCCGGCGAGGGTTTGGTTGTTTACGCAACAGACCCGGACGAGGGTTTTATGCTCCAGAGAACCCCCGAGAAAATAACCGTAAACCAGGTCTTAGACGCCTTTGCACTCGAAAAGGTCGGTCTTAGGGAACCGTATAAAAGCAGTGCTATAGAGGATTTAGTAAGAAAATCCAGAAAAAACGCCGAGAATGTCACCGTACGTGATGTTTGCGATTCAATAAAACAGTTTGAAGCAACCGCCGCGAAAATAGAACAGCAGGCCGAGCTCCAGGACGAGATTGAAGAACAGATAAATCAAGACAAGCCGGAAAACACATTAAACGATAAAGATTCCCAATAGACGCGATTCCAAGTTGCAAGTCAGGTTAAATGGCAAGAGATATTTTTTCAGACGAAAACATTAAACTCTTCGAGCTGCCCGGGTATTCACGGTTCTGCGAGAATAAACCCCGCACAAAGGCCCTTATAGTGCATACCGGCGGTATCGGCAAATGCCTGGGCTTGCTGAGGCTGGCGGATTTTCTCAAACAAAATCTCGCTGTCGCAGAGGTAGATTTTATCGGGCGGTGTGAGAAGATATCGTTTCTGCCGCGGCGAAGCCCCGTTGACCGGATAATTGATTTCGACAAACTTGGGCTCAAACGCCTTGAGTGCGAGCCGGCAGACTATGAACTGCCGGATAATGACGCCTTGGCGATGGAGCTTGCCGGCTACGAATGGGTGATAAACTTTGTCGGCGAAAAAGGCGGGCGGTTTGAACAGAATCTGATATATACTCTTTACCAGACGACCTCGTCGGAAGTCGTAACCCTCTCTGTCTCTGCCCCTCGGGATTACAGCGGGCATATAAGCCGGTTTCACATTGAAGAATTTTACTGCGAGAAGGGCCCGTCGATTGAGGCGCTCTCTACAGGTGAGAAACTGAGCCTGGATATGGACGCGCCGGTTATACGGCCCGCCGCCGGAGATGCGGACCGCGGCAGGGAAATACTGACCAAAGCAGGCTGTGAAAATCCCGAAAACGCGGTCATTCTGGCACCCGGCAGCGGCAAAGCGGAGAAAAACTGGGCGATTGAGAATTATATCGAACTTGCCGCCATGTTATACGCCAAAGGGTATAGGCCTCTCTGGCTTATCGGCCCCAATGAGCACGGGCTGGTAGAGCGGATAAAATCATCCGGCGACAAAAACCCGATTCTTCGCGGCATATCACTCGATCAGCTCGCGGCCGTCATTGCCGCCGCGGCAGGTTATATCGGAAACGAGGCCGGCACAACCCAGCTCAGCGCGATGCTCGGGGCGCCCACGCTTGCCGTTTTTGGTGAAACAAACCGTATTCACTACGGTCCCCAGGGAGCAAGAACCGTTGTAAGTGTACAGCCTCGCAATAGTTTCAGCTCTCATTGTCCCGAACAGACAGCCGCGGTTTTAGACGCATTTTTTACAATTTTAAGCGAATAAATTTTAGCGGCATAAAGAAAAACTAGCCGTTATATGCAAATTTACCGGTAAATTTCGAAATAGACTTTAAAAATTACCGGTAAATTTTGAAGTTAATGTTAAAAATTACTGGTAATTTTTGAAATAGATGGTAAAATAATCCAGTATGATAAAGAGAACTGCACAAAAAATAATAGAAGAAAGTCTGTACAAGGGCAAAGTAATTACCATATACGGTGCCAGACGGGTTGGCAAAACCACACTTTCCAAAGCAATCCTTGAAAGCCAGCGGGCTGCCGGCAAACGGGTAAATTATCTCAATTGTGAGTCATCAAATGTAAAAAACCGGCTGGAAACAACTAATGAGCTTCAATTAAAAGATTTTCTTGGTGATTATGAGCTGGTTGTTCTCGATGAAGCGCAAAATATCGAAAGGGTTGGTCATATATTAAAACTCCTGGTGGATACATACCCTGATATTCAGATTATTGCGACAGGGTCAAGCAGTTTTGAGTTATCAAATCAGGTTGGCGAACCGCTTGTAGGCAGAGGCAGGGAGTTCAAACTTCTGCCGTTCTCAACAGGTGAGTTAGCGGCAGATATGGGCATGATTGATCTCTCAGGCAGGCTGGAGAGTCTGCTCCGCTTCGGCAGTTATCCCACTGTTTTCGGCGTTTCAGAAACCGATGCAAAAGAAGAGCTTAATGATATAGCCGGCAAATACCTATACAAAGACATTCTGGCATTTGAAAATCTTCGTAATTCCGATTTGCTGCTGGATCTGCTCAAGCTGATAGCTCTACAAGTCGGAAATGAAGTGTCTTTGCATGAGATAGGCACAATATTAGGTCTGGCCGGCACAACAGTCAAACGCTATATTGACCTGCTGGAGAAGTGCTTCATTATCTTTCGGCTGCCGGCTTTGAGCAGGAATCTGCGTAAAGAGATAGCCAAGTCGCGTAAGATATATTTCTACGATCTGGGTATCCGAAATGCGCTGATCCAGAACTTCAACACGCTTGATATTCGTAACGATGTCGGCGCCCTCTGGGAAAATTTTTGCATTGTAGAACGGATGAAACGAAACGAGATTCGACGGTTCCGTCCAAATACCTACTTTTGGAGGCTCTACTCCGGCCCCGAGGTTGACTATATAGAGGAACACGGCGGCCGGCTCGACGGTTTCGAGTTCAAATACGGCACCACGGGCAAATTCCGCCCGCCAAGACGTTTTATTGAAACGTATGAAAACAGCACGGTAAACCTGGTCAACCCAGATAACTGGTATGAATTTACGCTTAAGTGAAAATAGTTTCGGAGGCTTATATGGACAGACGCAAATTTATTAAACTTTCAGTGGTTTCGGCGGCGGGTTTTGCAGGCTTCAGCCGTGCTTCATCTTTGGCGGCAGATTCGACGCGGAAACGCCCCAATATCCTGCATATCCTCATCGATGACCTGGGTTTTGCAGATGTGGGCTATAACGGCGGCGGGTTTTGCGAAACGCCAAACATCGACCGGCTCGCTACACAGGGGATGCGGTTTACCAACGGATACGCCCCGGCGCCGATATGTTCGCCGTCTCGCGCGGCATTTCTGACGGGCAAGACGCCCGCCCGGCTGAATTTTGAGTTTGTAACCAAGTTTGAGGGCAACAGTTATGACTGGGATCAGGCCTGGCGTAGGCAGTGGGACGGATTTGAGATGGTACCCCCGCCGTTTACGCTGAACCTGCCGATAGAGGAGGTTACGATTGCCGACGCGATGAAAACCGCCGGCTACGCGACCGGTATCGCCGGCAAATGGCACGTCGCGGCGCATCACGGCAGCTATAACGGCTGGAGCCGGACACACGGGCCCCGGAAGCAGGGCTTTGACTGGGGTTTTGAGACGGTTGGCTCGCACCCTTACGGCTGGAAAAAGAGCGAAAAAGGCAAATTCGGCCCCTATGAGCCCGGCAGTTTCCCCGAAGATGACCTCACCGCGGAATCAATCGGGTTTATGGAAGAGAACGCAAAGAACACAGGCAAGCCGTTTTTCCTGTTTGTCAGCCACCACTACGTGCATACCCCGCTGGGGACAAAATGCAAATGGCTGGCGGATAAATACCGCGCCAAGGCAAAGGCACTCGGCAGAGATTACAGCGATGACCAGATCACATATGCCGCCTTTGTCGAGACAATGGATCACTACGTCGGCCGGCTGCTCGACGCGCTGGAGAGGCTCGGAATCGCCGATGACACCCTCGTGTTCTTCACCTCGGACAACGGCGGCCACCCATCCCACGCGTTTAACGCCCCCCTTCGCGGCAGTAAATGGAACCTTTACGAAGCGGGGGTAAGGGTGCCCACGATTGCCCGTCTGCCCGGTGTTATCGCTGCCAACAGTATATGTGATACGCCGGTTATGCATACCGACTGCCTGCCGACGTACTGCCAAATAGCCGGTGCAAAGCCGCCCGCCGCCGAGGATATCGACGGGCGGGATATTATGCCCCTGATGCGGGGGAGCAGCTCAGAGGAGCTCGAAAACCGCTGTCTGTACTGGCATTTCCCCTATTATCATCCGGAAGGGTGGAAAAATTACAGCAAACGACCTGAAGAGATCGGGGTCAATGACGGCTATATCAGCCGGACACGGCCGCAGTCATCAATACGCTCAGGCGATTATAAGCTGATCTACTTTCACGACAGTGAAAATTGTGAGCTGTATAATCTTGATAAAGATATCAATGAACAAAACGAGCTGAGCGGCGAAATGCCGGAGAAAACGAGGCTGTTGAAAGAGCAGCTGTTAGACTACCTTAACAAGGTAAACGCAAGGCTGCCGCGAAAGTAGTTCCGCAGCGGTATTTTCTGCTTGCATCTTAAACGATGTGAGTTTAGAGTTAACCACAGAAACGAAAAAAATATATAAACTGTTACTGTAAATATTGAGAAACAATCCCCAATTCAGCTTCTCATCAACCAATGTTTTACCGGAGAGAATATTTTGAATACCAGACGCAACTTCTTGAAATTAGCAGGCTCCTGTATTGCCGGCCTTCCCTTTGTTTCTTCCTGCGGGACGAATTACACCCTCAGCAAAGAAAAACGGCCCAATATCATAATTATCTATATAGATGATCTGGCTCTGGGAGATGTCGGCGCGTTTGGCTGTCCAGATTTCTCAACAAAAAATATCGATGCCCTTGCCGCCAGCGGAATAAAGTTAACCAACGCCTATACAATCAATGTTCCCTGCAGTCCCAGCCGCAGCGGGATGATGATGGGCATGTACACCCAAAGATTCGGCAAAAATGATCTCTCACGCGGCGTGCCGATACCCGATGACAAACCGACCATGGCCGAAACGCTCAGAGACGCCGGTTACATTACAGGGTTTGTAGGAACCGAAAAATGGGATATTGGCAGATGGGATCAGGGTGCGCTTGACCGTGGATTTATGGAGATGGGGATGCATCCCCCCCGTGTCGAGGGCCATGAATATTTCGGAGGCGGCTCTTCATATATTGGCGTAGATGGTTCCTATCTCACAGAGGTCGAAGGCCGCTACGCAGTTGAATTCATTGAACGCCGCGGCAGACAGGACAAACCCTTTTTTCTGTATTTCACACCTTTGGCGGTACACATTCCAAACACCGAAGTAAGCAAAAAATATCTAAAACGGCTTTACCCCGACCATACCGGCGATAAATACTCAAAGCGGCAATATCTCGGGGCAACTCTCTTGGCTCTGGATGACCAGATTGGATTGGTTCTGGAGAAAATACGCGAGCTGGGCATACAGGAAGAAACGCTTATCATGTTCAGCAGCGACAATGGCGGAGACCCGAAAGCCGGCAGCCGGCCCTCGCCGTATCGAGGCGGCAAGGGAGGAGCCAATATGCAGTGGGAGGGCAATTTCAGAATGCCGACGATTGTGAGTTTTCCCGGAACACTGCCTGCTGGCAAATCATACAAAGGCATGGCAAGCACAATCGATTTTTATGCGACAGCGGCAGCAGCGGCCGCCGCGAAACTTCCGGATCATTGTGAAGGCAAAGACCTGTTACCTCTTTTGCTTGGCGATAAGAAGCCAAATCCTGATGAATCGCTGTTTTGGCATACACACAAAGTCCAGGCTGCCAGGTGGAGAGACTGGCGGATACTCAAGTACCGCGACGAAAAAAACTGGCGGCTTTATGACATCGAAAAAGATCCCGCGGAAACCAGCGATATATCAGATAAATATCCAGACGTTGTAAAAAAGATGTCCAGACAATACAGCGACTGGATTGGACAGATGCCCGAGCCGCTTGCTCCGGTAAAACCTCCACAGGAATTGTTAGAACACACCGTAAACGGCAACCATGCACGAAGGCCGTTTGGCCGCGGCTGGATGAATGTTGAGCAGTGGGACAAAATCAAGGATGATCCTGTTCAATGGAGTGAGTTTCATGTACGCCGCAGAATGATGCAACAGTAAGACTCTCTTAGATACGTCCCGATGTATAGGTGTGCTCTGCCAGGCCGTGCAGCGGTAATATCATTCCGCGAAAAATGCCGCACACAAAACACAGGCTCTGTATTTTAATTGACATAACAGGCTGAAAGGCTAATATTATTTATCTCTGTTAAACCCCGTTTTTATAAAGGCTGTAAGGCTTTTTGAGAGCAGAAAACAACAAAAAAATTATGTCAGGAAAAACCATGTCAAAATTTAATATAATATGGACAAAAGTAGATGAAGCGCCGGCTTTGGCGTCTTATTCGTTACTGCCTGTGGTAGAAGCGTTTACAAAAAAATGCGGTGTCGATGTAAAGGTAAGGGATATCTCGCTTGCCGGCAGGATTATCGCGAATTTCCCCGATAATCTCAGCGATGACCAGAAAATCGGCGACCATCTCAGCGAGCTGGGTAAGCTGACTCAAGACCCCAACGCCAACATCATCAAACTGCCCAACATCAGCGCTTCTATCCCGCAGTTAAACGCCGCGGTAAAAGAGTTGCAGGAAAAGGGATACAACATTCCTTCTTATCCGCAGGAAGCAAAAACCGAGCAGGATTCGAAATTGCAGCAGCGGTTTGCAAATGTGCTCGGCTCTGCCGTGAATCCGGTTCTGCGAGAGGGCAACTCGGACAGACGTGCCGCCAAATCGGTCAAACAGTTCGCAAAACGCCACCCGCATAAGATGATGAAGCCCTGGCCCCAGAGCGGCTCAAAGGCACGTGTCGCACACATGAGCGAAGGCGATTTCTACGGCAGCGAAAAATCCGTTACAATGGAAAACAATGCCGTTGCGGATATCGAGTTTGCCGCCGCGGACGGCTCAACAAAGGTGCTCAAGAAAGGTATAAAACTGCTCGCCGGCGAGGTTGCCGATACCGCGGTAATGAGCGTAAAGGCACTCCGCGAGTTCTACGAAAAAGAAATGCAGGCGGCAAAAAAAGACGGTGTTCTGCTCTCACTGCACCTCAAAGCCACGATGATGAAGATATCCGATCCGATAATCTTCGGGCACTGCGTATCGGTGTTCTACAAGGAAGCACTGGAGAAACACGCCGCGGCACTGGCGAAAATCGGTGCAAACGTCAATAACGGCCTGGCGGATATACTTGAAAAGCTCGACCGGCTTGATGATAAAACCAAAGCCGAGATAGAAGCTGATATCGCAAAGGTTTACGACAACCGCCCGCGGCAGGCGATGGTCGATTCACGCAAGGGCATAACAAACCTGCACGTGCCCAACAATATTATCGTAGATGCCTCTATGCCCAACGTTGTTCGTGACGGCGGCAGGATGTGGAACATTGACGATGAGCTGCAGGACACTGCCGCGATGATCCCCGACCGCTGCTACGCGACGATGTACCAGCAGATAATCGAAGACTGTCAAAAACACGGCCAGTTTGACCCGGCGACTATGGGCAGCGTCTCGAATGTTGGCCTGATGGCACAAAAGGCCGAGGAATACGGCTCGCATGACAAGACCTTCGAGGCACCGTCGGCGGGCACAATCAGAGTTATCGATGAGAGGGGCAATGAAATCATGTCCCAGACCGTTGAAAAGGGCGATATTTTCCGCATGTGCCAGGTCAAGGACGCTCCGATCCGCAACTGGGTTGAGCTTGCTGTAAACCGTGCAAAGGCCGAGGGAGTGCCGGCGGTGTTCTGGCTCGATGAAGGCCGCGCACATGATGCGCAAATCATCAGCAAGGTCAAAGAGTACCTGCCGCTGCACGATACCTCGGATATCGAAATCCATATCATGAAGCCACAGGACGCGATGCAGTTTTCGCTGGAGAGGGTTCGCAGGGGCCTGGACACCATCTCTGTTACCGGCAACGTTTTACGTGATTATCTGACAGATTTGTTCCCGATACTTGAGCTGGGAACAAGCGCCCGGATGCTCTCAGTCGTGCCTCTGATGAAGGGCGGCGGGCTGTTTGAAACCGGTGCCGGCGGCTCAGCCCCTAAGCACGTTCAGCAGTTCCTCAAAGAGGGGCATCTTCGCTGGGATTCGCTCGGCGAATACTGCGCTCTTGTGCCATCGCTTGAGATGATCGCTCAAAAGAGCGGCAACGCAAAGGCGAAGGTGCTCGCAGATGCCCTGAACGAGGCGATAACCGCGTATCTGGAAAACTCCAAATCCCCATCCCGCAAGGTAAACGAGATCGACAACCGCGGCAGCACATTCTACCTCGCCATGTACTGGGCAAAGGCGCTCGCCGCGCAGGATAATGACAAAGACCTCAAAGAGGCATTTGCGCCCGCGGCTAAGGCTTTGGCCGATAATGAAGCGGCGATAAACGAAGAGCTGCTCGCGGCACAGGGAAAACCCGCCCGCATCGGCGGCTATTACCTGCCCGACCCGAAGCTGACAACCGCCCAGATGCGTCCCAGCAAAACGCTCAACAAAATCATCGACGGGATTTAACACCCGTCAAGCAGCTTAACTGGTTTTATAGACTTAGTGTATGAATGATGAAGAAAAACTGATTCCTCTGCATGGAAAAATGGCATGATCATTCTTTGCTGCGACAGGAACTGGTTGACCGCAGGTGCCGAACTGCCGATGAAGTGGCTATGTGGGTCAAAGATACCGCGAAACGGTCTGCACAGAACACCGCGTCCAACCCGTCCGCTATGTCCAGTGCCTACGCAATGATAAGCGCAAATGCCGCACTGGTTCTGATAAATGTAGCCTGCGGACTGCTGAACCGCCAAATCTCAGCACTTGCCAACGAGTTCGAACAAAAAGGCGGTTTCTCAGAGCGGATGTACCGTGTCAGATCAAACAGGAGAAAATAAAGCTGAAAATCAGAGCCACGCACGTGAGTAAGTGGTTAGGCTGGTATTGAATAACGGTTATCCGCAGTTTACACGGATTATGCCCTGCGGTTGATTTCGTTTCGCTGATATTTTCAAAAATTACTAGCTTTTTTTATAAATTCCAACTCTTCATCGTAGAATTTCGGGTTTTTTTTGCTTGAAATATTATTAAATATCTTGTAATTATGTGGCTAAGTGCAGAAGTAGAGGATTTACTGATGTATAAAAACCAATTTTGTAATGTTGCGAAGCACGGTTAATGTTATTATTGAATTATAAGGATTGAATATGGAACTGGGTTTAGTTCATTTAAGCGATTTGCATTTTTCAAAAGATTTTAATGCCAGTACACAACCGTTGGTCTCTGCCATCAAAGGAGTTAGTCATAATATTGACCACTGTTTAATTATCATATCTGGAGATATAGTAAACTGCGGGGATATTAACGGCTATGAATCTGCTAAGTTTTTTATTAACGAATTAGAGCAAAATTTATCACCTTTCTTTAAGAAGTTATATACATTTGCTGTACCTGGTAATCATGATTGTTTTTTAGAAAATGAAGGATCAATTAGATCGTTGATATTAAAATCTTTATCCTATAACAAAAAAATAGAGAAAGATCAACTTGACCATTTGTTGATGTCTCAAAAACATTTTTTTGATTTTTGCAATGCCCTTTCGGGGTATAGTACTTTTGGCGGTTGGGATTCCTCATCACTTTCTTACTCTATTAAATATGATATTGGAGATTTTCAATTGGATCTTACACTATTAAATACCTCTTGGTGTTCTAATGTGGAAGATCAACCAGGTAAAATGTTTTTTCCATCATCTTTTTTGGATACAAACTCTATTACAAGTGAAGAGATTGGAATGAGAGTACTTGCTCTTCATCATCCCTTTAACTGGATGCATCCTGATAATGCTAGAGAACTTGATATCAAATATGCTAATTGCGATCTGATACTGGCAGGTCATGAACATGTACATAGAACATTAACAGTTTCTGACGGAGAATACTCCAGAAATATTATAGATGGTGGAAAACTTTTTAATGATAACAGATATCACAGTTTCAATTTTATTTGCATTGATTTAACGAAAAAAACTGTACACAAATCAATTCAGTTTAAGTTTGATGATGATATTTTTAAAAAAGATAGAGACATTGAACTTCAGACTTCATTGAACACAAAAGGCAAGCTGGTATTTTCGCAAGAGTTTTCAAAGGTACTTAAAGATGTAGGAACTGCATTCACACATCCACATAAAAAAGAAGTCCAATTCAATGACTTGTTTGTATTTCCTAGTATCAAAGCAAGTGATACATATGAGTTTGATGGGTCTTCAAATGCAATTGAAACTTATGAATCATACTTAGATATACTGACTTCAGGGTGTAAACATGTTATTATAGGTGCAGAGAAATCCGGGAAAACCTCTTTAGCAAAATACCTTTGCTCTAAAATGATTGAAGAAGAAAAATATCCCTTGCTAGTAGAAGCTAAAAGCGCTTTTATGTGCACGCCTTCAAACCTTGAGGAATTAATATCTAAAGAAGTTAAAGATAAGTATGAAGGAGAATGTAGCCACGAAATGTTTATGCAATTGTCAAGAGATAAAGGTGTGCTAATAATCGACTCATTTAATGGATATGAAGAGTCAAAAAACGAAGCGAGAATTGCACAGAACCTACAGCTCCTTGAAAAATATTTTTCAAACATCATTTTACTGATGTCAGAAGAGAATCATTTGAGTCTTTCAAGTTCTAAATATTTAGAGAAAATTTTAATTGAATATACAAAGAGTAGGTTACTTCCGTTCAGTAGAAAGAAGAGGCACCTGTTAATTGAAAAGTGGTTTTCACTAAATGAAAACGGCTTTGAGAATGAAAGAAAGGACATTACCTTTCTCCGTCAAATCGAACATATGGTAGATGACTCTTTAGGCTTTGATCTGGTGCCAAGTTATCCACTATTCATACTAACTATAATCCAGACTTTTGAGGTCTCGAAACCAAACGACATACCCACTTTTGCATCGTTTGGTCATATATACCAAGCTCTTATAACTAAGAGTTTATTTATTGCTACGGGTTCTCCTCAACCTATTGACTCTTACTATACTTACTTGTCAGAGTTAGCGTATCACATGTATAGCACTGCAAAAACAAAACTTATAATTGAGGAGTATGAAATATGGCATAAGAAATATAACGACAAGTATTTATCTGATTTAAGTTTTGACAGGTTGACAAGAAATTTAACAACTGCAAAAATTTTCGAGGAAGATTGTGGTCGAATTAGTTTTAAATACAAATATTTTTATTGCTACTTTGTCGCAAGTTATTTTGCTAAACATGTAAATAGTAAAGAGATTCAGAATTCAATTAGCAAGATGGTTACAATGCTTTACAATGAGCAGGTTGCTAATATAGTTGTCTTTTTATGTCACCTGACAGATAATATATATTTGTTAGAACAGATTTTTTTGGCAACAGACAAAATTTTTGAAACTCATGAAGAGTGTAATTTGCAAGAGGATATTAAGTTTATCACAGACCCTTTAACTCCTTTGGCTATAGCAATACCTGAAGGTGACACGGATGAAAACTATCATGATACATTAGAAGTCCAGGATCAAATTGAAGATCAACTGCTTGATAAGCAATCGGATTACCCTACTGTAGAAGATTCTGCAAATCCAAGCGAAGATGTTGAAGCTTCTGATATAAATGCATCATTTAAGTCGATTCAAATCCTGGGGCAAATATTAAAAAATTTCGAAGGTAAACTTGAAGGTAATTTAAAAGAAAAAGTTGCAAGGACTTGTTTTTCTCTTTCATTTAGGACAATATCCTCTTTTTTAACATTTGTTGATTCCAATAGAGAAGATTTAATCAGTGTTTTTCAAGATAAGATAAAAGAGAACTCTCCAGACCTTATGGCATCGACTATTTATCACAAAGCAAATGAGTCGTTATATGATTTATGTCAATTTATGATTTATGCTATAATCAAACACACATCAAATTCAGTTGGAATACCTATTCTTAAGCCTTTATTTAGGAAAATATTTGATAAGTCAATTGATATTCCTCACCGTTTTTTGGAGCTTTCGATTAAGTTAGACCACTATGGCAATTTTCCAATGGGTGAAGTTGAATCGATATTCAAAGATAAGAAGTTTTCGTACTTTCACAAAAGGCTTGCAAAGCAGTTTATCTGGATGAATTTATATGTATTTCCTGTTAAAATTACAACTAGACAGAAAATTGAAGAAGTCACTAAACTGGATGCTACCTCATCTAAAATCACTAAAGCAAGTTATAAAGTTAGACAATTACCCAAACCAAAACGCTAAGTAAAAGCTGTATAAGCTATTTTCTTTTGACCCTCAATAAAACTCGGAGATTGGTTTCTCTATGAAGTGTTTGGGGGCGGCGAAGAATTTTTCGCTAGATGCCCAGTATATTGCCATTTGGTCGCATCTCAGTGTAAGTTTCATAATCGGCTGTGAGGTTATGTTTGTGCGTTTGTCGGCTACCGGCTGGTTGCCTTTAATTTATAGCTTTCTGTCTAATTTTCGGTAGCCTACGGCTTCGGCTACGTGGCAGTCTTTGATATCCTTCGAGTTGTCGAGGTCGGCTATTGTGCGTGCCATTTTGCAGATTTTGTCGTGAGCGCGGGCGCTTAGTGCCAGGTCGTTCATCGCGGCTCGGAGTACCATTTCGCCGGCCTTATCGAGCGGGCAGAACTTCTCTATCATCGAGTGGCTCATGCGGGCGTTTGTCATTCTGGCGTCTGAGCCGAACCGCTCAAATTGTATCTGCCGTGCGGCGGTTACATCTTTGCGTATTTGTGTGGAGGTTTGTCCCTTCTCGGCGCTTCGCAGGCGGCGGTAGTCCACCGCGGGCACATCTACATGTATATCGATCCTGTCCAGCAGCGGGCCTGATATTCGCGATAGGTACTGCTCTATTTGCCGCGGCGAACAGCGGCATTTTTTCTGTGTAGAACCGTAATAGCCGCATTTACAGGGGTTTGCGGAGGCTACCATCATAAAAGAGGCGGGGAAAGTCAATGTTGTCTTGGCACGGGCAATTGTAACGGAAGAATCCTCTAACGGCTGGCGTATCGTCTCGAGCACATTTCGCTGAAACTCCGGGAACTCGTCGAGAAAGAGTATTCCGTGATGAGCCAGGCTCAGCTCGCCGGGTTTTGGGTGTGTGCCGCCGCCGATAAGTGCCGGCGCACTGGCGGTATGGTGCGGCGAGCGGAACGGCCGCGTAGCTACGAGGGCCTTGCCGCGTCTGAGCAGACCGACCGATGAGTATATCCGCGTAGTTTCGAGCGATTCCTCCAGCGAGAGCGGCGGCAGTATTGTTGCTATCCGCTTGGCAAGCATGGTTTTACCGGATCCGGGCGGGCCCATCATGATAACGTTATGGCCGCCTGCCGCGGCGATTATCAGTGCCCGTTTGACGGCTTCCTGGCCCTTGACATCGGCGAAGTCTATCGGGTATTGTGATGCGGTGTCGAACATTGTTCCCAGGTCAACTACCGTCGGCTCCAGCTCCAAAATGCCGGAGAGCACGCCGATTGCCTGGCTCAGGGTTGCGACACCGTAAACGTCTATGCCCTTGACAACGGCTGCTTCGGCGGCGTTTTCCTGGGGTACTATGATCCGGTCAAATCCCTTTTCGCGTGCCGCCATAGCCATGCTCAAAACACCGTTTACCGGCCGGACACGCCCGTCAAGTGCAAGCTCGCCGACCAGGATTTCACGTTTTAGGCTGTCGCACTCGAATTTCTTCGCCGCTCTCATCAGGCCCACGGCGATGGGCAGGTCGAACGAGGGTCCTTCTTTGCGGACATCCGCCGGCGCGAGATTTACCAGTATCTGGCCGTCAGGGTAGCTGTAACCGGAGTTGATTACAGCACTTCTGACACGTTCGAGACTTTCCTTTACCGCGGCGTCGGGCAGGCCGACAATCATCGGCCTCTCATTTGTTCCGTTAGAGATATGCACCTCGACCTCGCAGGCCAGGCCGTCAATTCCAATTAGTGTAACACTGTTGAGCCTTGCAAGCATCCGGCACTCCTGAGATAAAGTTATAATTCTAAGAGCATTATAAACGAAAAATTAATAGTTAAAAGTGAAAAAATTTAATGATAATTAAAATTCAATTAAACATAAGTTTTTTATAAACAGTCGTTTACCTGTCTTCGAAAAAATCTGACACTCGAGATATGAGTTTTTTTAAAAACTCTATAGAAAAGCTGTGTTTTCTAATTTATAATAGAATTGTGAGTAGATAATCTCCTGTTGGCATACATCATACCACAACATGATAATTAATTTTGTATGTAAATTTAAAGGAGGGCAAATCATGAAACGAGCAAATCTATTTCAAATCTTGAGTTTTACTCTGTTGATAATAGCATCATTACTCTGTGCCGGTACTATTACAGTAAAAAAGGACGGCAGCGGTGATTTCACCACGATATCTGATGCAGTCATGTCTGCGGCGGCGGGTGACAATGTATATGTCTATCCCGGCACATACAACGAGCAGGTTTACCTCACTGACGGGATAAACCTGCTGGGGCATTCTCCCCATTCCACAATCATAGACGCTCAGCAGATGTATGATTATGTCATCCATTATGACGGATACGAAATGGGCTCGGTAATCTCTGGTTTTAGAATTACCGGCTCTGCCACAGCCGGCAGCGGTGGCGGCGGCTGGGACTATGGCGGTATCCATGTTGAAGGCGGTTCGGTGATCATTCGAAACAATATTATCGAAGGCAACTACGCGGGAATCTCCGTGCTGAGCGGGGCAAATCCACAGATCATAAACAACACGATAAACGGAAACTTCAACGGTATTATTTTTGAAGGGGCTGCAGCAATTCCGGCACCGGAATATATGGTGCTGATCATATACGCTTCAGACAAAAACTCAGCCGCAGAATACCAGGGCATTCTGTCAGACAGCGGTATTGCCGCTAATGTTATCCAAATGGGCGACATTACAACAACCAACCTGGCAAGCTACCGGCTGATAATGGTCACAGACGATACAGGCGGCGGCTACAATTGGGGAACACAGGCACAGGTAGATGCAATCAACAACTCAAACCGCCCTGTTCTGGGTATCGGAAACGGCGGAGCGGCACTTTTCCAGGAACTCGGGATATCCATAAACTATGGCAATTCTGCTTTCGCAAACACCAACAGGATGCATGTAGTAGAAACCGGCAACCCGGTATTCCACGAGCCGTATGATATAGAGATACTTAAAGACGGAGATATAATTGTTTACGACCGTATTTATACCTCTAATGTCCTGGCTGTTTATGAAGGCAGTATGGACTCGGAAGTTGTTAAACTCTGCAGTCTCTCGCCAACTTCTCCGCAACACTATCCGCTTACAGGCGAAGAGGGGCACTACTTGTGGGGGTTCCGAGATACTCCCGACCATCTCACCGAAACCGGGCGAAAACTGCTGGTTAATCTTGTACGTTCGAGAACAACAATATGTGACTATTACCTGCCGGCACCTATACTTACCCCACTGTACTCGGAGCCCGCTACCAATCCGGAATACAACCGTTACTACTTCAGAGTAGAAAACTGGTACCAGTACGGCGATGAGCTCTTTGAAGTATCCCCCGACCTTCCGCCCTGCGGTTCCAACCCTGATGGATCAAGGACTTGGGTAGAATTTTATGACATGCAGCAGCAGTATGTATATGGGTATTGCGCTCTCAGCCAGGCCGCTGACCTGCTTCTTTTACATGTTACCCTCCCTGCTGATGCACCCGAAGATGTGATGATGAGGATATGGGACCGACGCTGCGACAGTGAAGCATGGTCAAACCTGGTATTTCCTCGTGATGATCCCTACTACAGCCACACTATAATGAACAATATCATCACCAATAACAGCCACGCGGGAATTTTCTACTACAATTTCCTTAACGAGGGGCAGATACTCTATAATGATGTATGGGCAAATACCTACAACTATTTCAATAATGACGGAGGTCAGCAGTTTAGCCCCCAACCTGCAACCGGCGAGATCAGCGAAGACCCGCTGTTTGAAGACACTCTCAACTACCGGCTGACAGACGAATCCCCATGCACAGACACAGGCAACCCAGATACGATATATAACGATCCGGACGGCTCGCGTAACGACATGGGCGTATGGGGCGGTCCGGAATCCACCGGCATAGGAACCCATCCCGGCAGCGGTTTTATATTCACAGAGGTTGGAAATCTGCCCACCGCTTTCATCGAACAGGCACAAGCGAACGAAGACCATGGACTTACCAATGTCAGCTATCAGGACCACATTGATTTTGCAATTCCGCAGTACCACGACTCGCCCTTTGGCGGATCACTGCGTATAAACGGTGTCTTCGGCGATGTCGATGTAGCGGACGGCCTGATGTATTACAAGATACTATATGCCATGTGGCCCGATGAGGACACGCCGCCCGAGCCGGAGGATTATCAACCGGTAACAACAGGCCTCTACAAGATTCTCACTATCCCTCAGTGGGACGGCTCTGTTATATACCAGAGGACGCACCTGGGGCCCAAGGTTGTTTACGGCGTAGAGAACCTGTATGAATATACCCACACCGGGGCCTGGTCAAGCCTTGATTTGCGTTGCATATGGCATACTTCCAGTCTGCCAAATGGGAAATATACACTTACCTACAAGGCATACAAACCAAGTGAAATGTACCTGATGACACTTGAAGAGATGACACTCTTCCCCAATGACATGGATCATCTCACGCTGCTGGTAAACAATACCGGCGTATATACCGAGATAAACGATGTCCGCTATGACCCGTCTTCGCCTTACTGGGATGAGATAACAGACGGAATACTACAGGAGTGCGGGATTATAACACTTCAGGATAACCAGGAAAACCTCAGGCTCAACATCTCAGCGACCCATCCGGACGGTTACCTGCGGCACTGGGTGCTCGATGCTTACTACGGCAAGAACAACTATGCCGGCGTGATAGCATCGGATACATATCCCGGCACATCTCCTCCGGACAACTGGCACGGCGTATTGAATCAGATATACAACACATCCGACTCTCCCGCCTTTACCGATTGGGTACGCTGCGCATACCAGTTCCGCCTGCGGGCATATACCCGTGCTACAAACGGCCAGGGCTATCTTTACGGAACTCCGCCAATATACTACAGCAATTCGTTCAGCGACCATTACTTCGTAGAGTTCGACTGTTCATGGTGCGGCGGGGCAGATATCAACAAAAGCGGAAGGGTTGACCTGACCGACTTGATGCTGGTTGCATCGCAATGGCTGCAGGAATGCAGCGGTGAGAATTGCGGTGAGTAACCAGATGGAAGAAATATAAGGATCAAACTTTTTATTTGTAAAAGATTTAATCACAAATATATAAAAAAATATTCCATTTTCCATAAATTAACCACTGGCAAATCAGCTGTCCCGACTTCGGCGGTAAATTCACGTAAGTCCTTGCAAATAAAGAACTGGAGTTTTTCTGTAGGCACTACAAAACCCCTGTTAGCGGAAAAAACGGCTTGCCGGCAGATCAGCTCAGCAGGTATTCTTTCACGATAAGGATTGATAAGAACCGGGTTTAGAATAATTAGATGGTGCCAATTTACAGCTCCCGGGATATCCTGCTGCGTTCTAAACAGAGAAGTGCGCCTGATTTCATTCAAGCTGTATAAAAAAACATTAAAATCGTATGCGAACTTTGAGCCGGATATAAAAAATATGAACTGGCTAAGGTAGTGCATGTTTATGACTTTAAAAGGCTTACACTTGTTTGTTTTCTTGTAAATGTCTTCTTTGTATATAAATTTTATTTTTACTTGACATGGGAACGAGCGTACTATAGTATTTTTATATGATTAGTATAGTACGTTGTAAAACTTGATACACATTTCAGAATAACTCGCATGTCAGCTTTGAAAAGATCAGTGTTTGTGTTTAGATATAAATGATATTGTTTTAGTCTCATATAAAATTAAACATTTTCAGGAGTATGCCTATGAAACATTCTTTATTGAGGGTTTAGGGTTAATTTCAATGTTGTGAATAAATTAAGAAAGAGAGAGATTAAAATGAAAACTCTAAAGAAAACTTATTTGAATTACTTATCTATTGTGTCAGCCGTTTTGCTCATCGTCTTTTTGACAAACGCAGCGATGGCTGATGATCTTAATGCCCCCGATTATAGAGGCGATCCGCTTTCGGTGAATGTTCATTACACCGGAGAGGCCTCAAGCGGGTTTGTGAGTCTGGTCAACTTCTCTTCTGTTGATGACACTGATCCTTCAACATTTTTGTATGATATTTTTCCTTCAGAGATCATCTCCGGCGAAAACGGGCGATATATTTTTGAAGTCCCGAATTTCGTTGACGAGATGCCGATAAAATATCTTCGTATCCAGCTCACCTGGCAAAATGTTACGACTCCTCCCCTTGGTGTTAACAGCGAGGGGGTTGAGGGAACATCTCCGGTACCCGGTGTTGTGACCTTTGCTTCTAATCCTCTGGTCTTCACTCAGCCGGACGGCGGTTATCAGTACTTTGACCTGGAGTACCGCCCCAACCCTGATTATGAAACAATATCGGTCCAGCTGGCCCAGGACGCAGTGCTGGTACAGGCGGTCATTGACTCGGTATCCGTTCCGGAACCGGCATCACTTGGACTGTTGCTTGTAGGATCTCTGTTTGCGGTGAGAACCAAACTTTAAGTCAAAAGGAATAGGTTGTACAGGCCTGGCCGCAGGTATGACTTCGGCCGGGCTTATGCTTATTCTACTTTGAGATAAATAAAACGGCTATTGTGCCGCGGCGCAGAGCGGAATTATTTGCCTGGGGCTTTTGTGTTGTTATTGGGCTCTGACGGAGCATCTCTTAGATTATCATAACCCTCACCCTTGAGCCAGTTGAAAACCACCCCGAGCCGGGCATCGTTGTCCTGTATTGAAAACTTCTCGACAATGCCGCACGCTGCTTTTACGGATAGCTCTGAGCTTCTGGTGACTGCGGATTTATCAAAACCGGATAAAAACGGTGTGTGTTCGATTGCGGGTGTAATGCATAAGACAAACACGACAAAATTGACGGCAAAGAATACAGTCAGAAAATACAGCGCAAAACCGCCGCAAAGCTCTATCGCCGCTCCAAGATAAAGGCTGCCTTCAGAGCCGATAACGGATTTGGCGATAAGAAAGAGGATTGTGTAAATAATAACGGCAAAGACAAAAAACACCGCCGCCCTGGTCCACCCATTCGGGATCGCATCCGGCTGCCATTTGCCCAGTGCCGCCGTAACCACCAGCGAGCAGTAGATGGCAATAACAACATTAAAAAGGGCTGCCCATGCGTAGAGAAAGCCGGCCTTTTTGAAATACAGTGCCGCGGCCAGAGCAATAACGGCTGAAATCCAGAATACCATCTTAATACCTCACAATACACTCTTTACTTCGTCCAGGCTGGTTAAGCCCAAAACAACTGCTTTTAGAGCCTCTTTTCGAAGCCTTGATTTTATTATTCCGCTGCCGAGCTCTCTGCACTCTTCTATTGAGTTTATCGGGCCGGAGAAAAGTGTTTTTCGTATTTCCTCGTTCATTTTCAGGACATCAAATATAGCCACGCGGCCGTCATAGCCCGTATCGCGGCATTTTTCGCATCCTGCCGCTTCCATTACGCCATCGGTGGAGAGGTTGTGGTCGAGAAACCACTGTCTTTTTCGCGGCGAAAGCCGTGCGGGCTTTTTGCAGTTATCACACAATCTCCTGACAAGCCGCTGGGATATTATCAGCGAGAGCCCCTCGGATATGAGCATCGGTTTTATGCCCAGCTCAATGAGCCTCAGCATCGCCGAGAGGTTGTCGTTGCTGTGCAGTGTTGCTAACACCATGTGTCCGGTGTGCGAGGCCTGCAGCGCCATGGCGGCGGTCTCGGCGTCCCTGATCTCTCCAACACATATGACATCCGGGTCCTGCCGGAGTATATTGCGCAGGGTGTTGGCAAAGGTTATTTCTGCCCGTTTGTTCACCTCTATCTGGCTCACCAGCGGCAGGGAGTACTCAACCGGATCCTCGACGGTGATTATGTTGCGGGCGGAAGCGTCGATTGACGATAGCATTGCATAAAGCGATGTCGTCTTGCCGCTGCCGGTAGGGCCGCACATGAGAATCATGCCCGACTGTCTGGCAAGGGTGTCTCTGACCAGGTTTATGTTTTTTCTGGAAAGCCCGACCTGATCGAGCCTTATAAAACCGGCGGCATTGTTGAGTATTCGGATAGAAAGTTTTTCACCGTGTATAACACCCGCGCTGGCAACACGGAAAGAGGCGGTTCCCCAGTCAAGACGGGCTGTAAATGCTCCATCCTGGGCGCGGCGTTTCTCCGATATATCCATGCCCGATAGTGCCTTTATGCTGTTGACAACCGCGACGCATTGATCCGCCGCGATCTCGGAGGCAAGGCGCAGTTTGCCGTCAACCCTGTACCTTACGGCAAAGATATCGTCAGCGACGGGGTCAATTAGTATATCGCTGGCACGCTCATCAAGGGCTTCTGCGATTATCTTTTCAGCCAGAGAAATCGTTTTGGTAGCCAGTTTTGAGTCTTTACCCTCGCTGCCGTAAATTTCTTCGAAGCTCAGGCCCGCCGAATCGAGCAGGACGATTGAGCATCTGCCGCGATATTTTCTTATTTGGCCGTGTTTTTTGAGGATGTCGCCCTTGAAGAAATTTTTTAGTGTTGCTGTAAATCCCCAGTTCCTGCTTTCGGCCTGTTTGAACAGCTCAGTGGTGTACAATATAAAAAGTATTACCGGGGCGGCAAAAAGAGATGCAAGCATAAGTGCGGTGCTTCCGCGTTTTGGAAACAGAGCCGAGCGGCTCCAGTCACGGGTGAGACGAACGCAGATATAAAACCACACCACAAGCAGTATAACACGCAAGGGGTGAGAAACCAGCACTCCATCATATTCAAAGCCCATCGGACCTGCCAAAAACATCTCACGCATTCCAAACCTCATTCGTTACTCTTTTAAGCCGTACTCAGATAAGCATCTAAACCAATATACCACTTTAGCATGTGTCTTGCAAGATATAACTAAAAACCTCCGGTTAAACGATGCGGGGCCGGGATTTTGCTCCAGATTTGGGGTTCTTGCGTTACGGGCAACAGATTAATCGCCCGCCGCGGCTGAATCGGAGTTATATGCGAAGCCTTTTGAACGTTCAAAGGCAGCTTTGGCAATGTGATAATTCCACTGCGCTTCTACCAGTACGCTTTCGGCCCTGGACAGGGCGGTTTGCGAGTCGAGCAGGTCGGTGGCGGTGCTTTTGCCGACCTGGTACCGCTCACGCGCCAGCCGCATGCTTTCCCGGGCGTCTTTTACCAGGGTTTGCGATGCCTTCATCTCCTCGAACGCTTCTGTGAAATGTGAATAGCTTGTCCATATCTCCTGGCGTATTGTGATTATCAGCCGGCGGATCAGGGCTTCTTCCCTTGCCAGTTCGCGTCGAAGACGGTTCAACTGACTGCTTCGTTCAAAACCGGTGAACAGCGGCAGCTCTACGCCGATTCCGGCAGACCAGTCTTTGTCGTGCGGCCAGAACTCTGAATCGCGGAGCCCGTAACTGCCAATAGCCCGCAATACCGGCCCAAAATCACTTTTCGCCGCGGCAACATCGCTTTGTGAGCCTGTGATTCGATGAAGGGCGGCTTTGAGCTCAGACCGCTGCATCATAGCTGATTTGAATGATTCGTTTAAATCGACAGTTTCCGGCGGAATAATCCGCGGCAGGGCATCAACAATCTCCAGCTCCAGCTCTGGGGGAAGTCCCATTGCGGTATTGAGATTTCCCTTGCCGATACGCACGAGATTCTCCGCACGCACGACAGACAAACGCCGCTCTGCCACCTCTACCCGCATTCGCAGCACATCCGCCTCGACCGCTACCCCGACATCCTTTCGCTGTTGTGCCAGAGACAGGTGGTCTTGGGCCCGTGTTTGATTCTCCCGGGCGATTTTCAATGCTTCATACGCTGACAGCAGGCTGTAATACGCCTGCTGCACCATCAGTGTGATGTCCTGTTCAACTGTTTCCAGCTCGTATTTCGATGCGTTTGCGTTGGCTTTGGCAGAGGCGAGCTGCGCACGCCGCCGGCCGCTGTCAAAGAGCAGCCACTGGGCGGAGAGTCCGCCGCTGTAATCATTTGTCGGGCCTATGACACTGGTCTGGGGCCCCGCTGCCCCGCCTAATCCGCCGGGTAGAAAGGCATGTGACTGGAATCGCCGGTAGTCGGCGGCCAGGTTCACATGCGGGTAGTAGCCGGATTTGGCTCCCTGGACGGCGTAGTTTGCCGCGGCCAGGCCCTCCCGCGAAGCCTGAAGCAGGGGGTTTTGTGCCTGGGCGATCCGGATGCACGCATCAAGGGTTAAATCTTTATCCGCCGCGGCGGTGTTTGCCTGTTCGGGTTTTTCTGCCGCGCCTTCCAGCGACACCGGAACAGACGGCGGCATATACTGGTTAATAGAAGGTGAACGCTCGTAATGCCGCTCGGTGCAGCCGGCGGCCAATGCAAAAACCGCTGATACTATAAATATAACACTTGTATTTCGTTTGACATTCATTGTATTACCTCGGAATGTAAAAATTTCAGACATCTGTTCCGGAGACCTCCGGCTGAAAAATGCGTTTTAAAAACTCTGCCGCTGAATCCATAGACGCATATACAACCGGAATCACCACCATCGTCAGAAATGTCCCAATCAGCAGACCGGTGGCCGCGGCAATTCCCAACGGACTCATTCGCTCTAACCCGACAGCCATTTCGAACACCAGCGGCGTCAGCCCCAGCACGGTAGAGACGGTTGTCATCAGAATCGGGCGAATTCTAAGCTGAACCGACTGTATAATTGCCTCGTCGCGTTCCATTCCATGCTGACGTGCATGAATGATAAACCCCAGCAAAAGAATACTGTTGTTTACAACCGTTCCGCCCAGCAGGATCAGTCCCATCATCGCCGGCTGACACATGGGCTTGTTGAACAGCAGCATACCCCACAATGCACCGGCCGCCGCAAGCGGGATCGCCGCGAGAATCGTGATCGGGTGCTGCATTGATTTAAATGTTGCCATCAAAAGAATATACAGCAAGACCAGCCCTGTAAGCAATGCACGAAACATGCTTTTCTGTGCACGCATCATATCCGAAATCGTGCCGGAGACCTCGATTTTGTAACCTTGCGGCGGATTTATTTTTGAAATTCGCTGCTTAGCCATCGCCGCGACATGCTTTATTGTGTAAACACGGTTGACGGCTGTAATATCCAGAGTGTTTTGCAGATGCTCGCGAGTAACAAAGGGCTGATCTCGCCTTGTTTGAATTTCAGCCATTGCCCGCAGCGGCATAGGGCCGGAAGATGTGCTGATGTAGGCCTGCTCAAGCTGAGCGGGGTACTCTATTGCCGGCTGCTCATACTGAACCAGAATGGGGATATCAAGCATGCCATTGAGCCGCATCATGGAGGCCGGAACGCCTTTGACGGCGGTTTTCAGCTCCCGTGCCACCTGTTCCGGCCAGGTTTGGTACAGACGGGCAAGTGCAGGGTCAACTTCTATAACGTGTTCAACCTTATCGAAGTACCAGCTCCGCCGCACATCTGCCAGCCCGGGCAGCCCGTCCATCGCCTCGAGGCATTCCCGTGCCAATGATGAGACGATCTTTGAATCGGGCCCGCTGACAATTATATTCAGGGGGGCTTTTGTTGTCGCCATAGGGGTTGCGCCGTATTCATTGATTCTGCTGGAGCGGACGCCGGGTATTGCCGCCAGCTTCTCACGCCAGGAATCCTGGATCTGCCAGATGGTTTCACTGCGCTGCGTGCGGTCAACCAGATGAACCGTGATTTTTGCCGTCTGGGCTGTGGTGCCCCCGCCGCCGAAACTGATTTGCCCCGGCTCAGAGCCAACCACAGAGGATATGGTTTTGACACCCGTTGTGTCAAAAATAACCGATTCTACCTGCGTCAGGACGGTTTCTACTTCTTCGGGCGAGTATTCGGTCGGCGTTTCAAACTCTACCATGCTGATACCCGTATCCATCGGCGGCATCAACTCGCCTCCGATCAGGGGTACAACA
Source organism: Limihaloglobus sulfuriphilus (assembly GCF_001999965.1). Classification (GTDB taxonomy): domain Bacteria; phylum Planctomycetota; class Phycisphaerae; order Sedimentisphaerales; family Sedimentisphaeraceae; genus Limihaloglobus; species Limihaloglobus sulfuriphilus. The sequence continues at coordinate 3,309,374 of NZ_CP019646.1, forward strand.
ATTCGGGCAGTGGCAACAAGAAATATCACTCCGGCAAGCAGGGTAAGGGCTTTGTGCCGCAGCGCCCACCGAAGTGTGTTGACGTATATAAAGGCAAGGGCGCTGACTCCGCTGTCCATTTTGCCGAAAAAACGTTCTATGATATTTTTTCCGGCGTTGCGCCGTCTTAACAGCCAGGACGCGGCCAGTGGCACAATCGTCAGTGCGCTGAGCAGAGACGCTGCCAATGTTGTTATAATCATCAGGTTCAGAGGCCGCATGACCTGCTGTGTGTATCCGCCGGTAAATGCCACCGGCACCAGAACCACTACAGTTGTGAGCATCCCGGCGGTTATCTCAAGCCCCACCTCGCCGGTGCCGGCCAGAGCGGCCTCGGCGGCATCGGGTTTCTCCATCTGCTGCCAATGGCGGTAAATGTTTTCCAGAACAACCACTGATGCGTCAACGACCATTCCAACCGCGATGATAAGACCCGAAAGCGTTACCATATTGAGCGTGAAGGGCGAAAGTTTCAGCACCATAAGGCTGGCCAGGAAGCTAAACGGTATGCTGACAGCCACAACCGCTGCCGCCCGGGCATCAGCCAGAAACACAAAAATAACGATAACAGTTATTATCATCGCCTGAAAGAGGCTCTGTTCCATGCCCCGCAAGTTGACATCAATAAGCGGCTGCTGATCGTCTGTAATTTCAAATATAATATCAGGATAGCGTGCCTGGAGCTTTGGCAGAAAGTCTTTGATGGTGCGAATTGCCTTTACGGTTGGGCTGTTGTCCGGCCGCATTATATTTACCGCAATAGCGGGCTTGCCGTTTCCATGATAGATGCTTCGCGGCTGCTCGACTGAAAGGCTCACCTCCGCCACATCACGGACACGGAGCTGCCCCTGGCCGGTAAGTCTCAGCGGCAAATCACGGATCTGGTCGAGATTTTCGAATTCTCCGACTACCTTTACAAGATGTTCCCGCCGGCTGGAATACATCGTTCCCGCCGGAGCAGAGACGTTCTGGCTTGCCAGAGCCGAAACGACATCCGTCAGGCTCAAACCATGTACTGCCAGGCTGTCCCGTTTGATTCGCACCTGCACCTGGGGCTGGTGACCTCCGAATATATCCACATCGGCAATTCCCGGCAGAGCGAGAAGCTGATCTTTGATCTGGTTTTGGGCCAGAAGGCGGATTTGTGAGAGCTCCTGACGGCTTTGGGGTCTGGGTGAAAGCGCCAGCGTAACCAGAGGTCGGGTTGCGTCGGTAACCTTGAAGATTCGAGGCTCCAGTATGTCCGCCGGCAAATCGGCACGTACACGGCCGATAGCGTTTTGAACATCCTGAACAGCCTCTCCAACCGATGTTTCGTAGTTGAACTCCGCATTGATGCTCGAAACCTCGTCTCGAGTGGTGCTGGCAATCTTAACAAGGCCGTTGAGCGTGTTCAGCTCCTTTTCCAGCACGCGTGTAACTTTGTCGGCAACATCGCCGGCAGCGGCGCCCGGTCTGACTGTAATAACCGCTACCTGGGGCGGAACCGTATTGGGGAATAAGTCCTTTGGGGTGCTTATAAGAGATACAATACCCATAGTCGCCACTACCAAAACAACGGCAATGACTGCATACGGATTGCGAAGTGAAAATCTGGTCAGATTCATTGGCGAACCTCCACGGCCAGCCCTGAGCTTAGCTCTGACCAGCCTAAAAAGGTACTGACTACAACCTGTTCACCGGCATCTAAGCCTTCCACGGCGGTTTGGTCCTGTTGGTTTCCGATAATTTCAACAGGTATTGCTTTGAGTTTATCATTGTCAACGACAAATACATACGTGTCTGCTTCCGGCGATTCAACAACCGCGGCTGACGGAACAACGACGACATTTTCCCGGCGGGCCAGTGTCAAAGAAACGCGTACATAAGCCCCGCTGACGATACTGTTATCTGAATCGTTATCCAGGACGGCTTCTGCCCGCATCATCCTCGCGTTGTTCAAAGACGGATAAAGCGTATTGACTGCGGCCTTGCGGATGTTTCCATCCGGTGCGGCATAGCTCAAGGACATACCCGTCTGTATTTTGGGCACATCCTGCTGGGGCACATCGAATGCCAGCCTGAGCCGGCTTTGGTCTTGTATCGTCAGGATCGTTTTTCCCGGGGCGGCCTGATCGCCGGGGTCTGCGTCTCGTTCAGAAACAACGCCATCAAAAGGACTTGTGATAGAGCAGTAGCTCAGGCGGGTTTGCATCTCTCCAAGCCGCCGCTTCAGTGATTCGGCCTGATGTTCCAGGGCTTTTGTTTTATGCAGGGCAGATTCTAGCCGTCCGTTAAACTGATTCACCTGTTCACGTGCCGCGTCTGCCTCTGAGACGGTTGCCGCGCCGCCTTCCTGCAGGCTGGTAATTCGCTGGGATTCGCGGTTCCAGTAATCCAGCGAGGTTTTAAGCGATTCCACCGTCGCTTCGTTAGCCCCAATTTCTCACTTAGGTCTCGAAACCGGTAAAAATAAAAATATTTTCGATGTTTCTGGCCTTTGAGGGGTGTTTTGATTCTGGATTTGGCTTTGGTACAGACCTGCCCTATTGCATAGGTGAATTTCTATGCGATAATTTGGGTATGTATTTGAAAAAGCACAGGCGTAAAAAGAACGGTAAATGCAACACCTATTACAGTATTGCTGAGAAGCGGAAGGTCTCCGGTAATCGGCATGTGGAGAAGGTGGTTCTTTACCTTGGTGAGATCAGCGGCTCTCAAAAGAAGGCCTGGCAGAGATCAATTGAGATAATCAACGAAGATAACAAACCTGTACACAAAACCCTTTTTGCTTTTGATCAGGACAACCAGAGCTGTCACGATGTTGATACGATACCGGTTAACATCTCAAAGATGAGACTGGAACGACCGCGTAGGTTTGGCGATTGCTGGCTGGCTTCTGAGATGTGGGATCAGCTTGGTTTTGACCGCTTCTGGTCAGAGCGGATTGATACAGACAGATCGCCGGTCGCATTCTCAAAAGTCCTCAAGTTGCTTACGGTGAGCAGGCTGATAAAACCTTCTGCCGAATACTTTGTCCATCAGCACTGGTTCAGCCAGAGTGCTATGGACGCCATCCTTGATTGTGATTTTGAGATTGCCGAGAAAAACAGGCTCTACCGTTGTCTTGACCGTATCCTTCCATACAAAGACGAACTTTGCAAATACCTTAAAGACACCTGGCAAGGAATGTTCAACCTTGAGTACGACATCCTGCTCTATGATATCACCAGCACGTATTTCGAGGGGCTATGCAAGCAGAATCCCAAGTCAGAATTCGGCCACAGCAAAGACAGACGCAGTGATTGCAGACAGGTGCTGATAGCCCTTGTTGTTACGCCGGAGGGCTTTCCTCTTGACTACGAAGTACTTCAGGGAAATACATCTGAAAAGACGACATTAAGACCCCTGCTCAACAAGATAGAAACAATGTACGGCAAGGCCAACAGGGTCTGGCTGATGGACAGGGGCATACCAACGGAAGCTACGCTCAAGTTCATGCGTAAGAACAATATAAGCTATCTTGTTGGCACACCCCGCAGACAGCTCGATGATTATAGCAGTGAACTTTCTGAAAAGGACTGGGAGCAGGTAAACAGCAGTGTTCATGTGAAATACATCGAAAAAGAGGGCGAATGCTATGTCCTTGCCAGGAGCAGGGATCGTATGCAAAAGGAGAGGGCCATGCGTAAAAGAAAACTGCGTAAATATCTTGACGGACTTGAAAAACTCAAGGGATATCGCAATTATGAACGTTTTTATAAACGCCTTGGGGCTTTGCAATCGCAGGCCGGTAACGCTTATAGATGTATGGAGCTCGATATTCCGGGGCAAAAGGAGCGGATTGAAGCCGGCGAATTCAGGTATCACATAAACCGGCAGAAATACCGTGATATGATCTATCGTGACGGCAAGTACTTTTTGCGGACCAATCAGAAGGGCAAGGATGGTAAGGCACTCTGGAATGAGTATATGCTGCAGTGCAACGTTGAGCAGTCTTTCAGAGAACTCAAGAGTGATCTTGGCATTCGCCCTGTATATCACCATAAAGAAGAGCGTGTTGATGCCCATATCTTTGTGGCGTTTATAAGTTATTGCCTGCAGGTGACATTGCGGCATAAGCTGCGGGTGAGTGCCTGCGGCCTGACCGCACAGGCTGCCCTGGAAACGATGAGCCGTATCCAGATGCTTGATGTGACATTTGAAACACTTGACGGTCGGTACCTCTTGATGGAGAGGTACACCGAGCCCGAGGCAGATCAGCGTCTGATACTGCACCACCTGAACATGGATCTGCCGCTGCAGAAGCCACCCAAAATATACAGCAGCCAGGTCAAAGATTAAGACCCCCTTTGGCGACACACCAACGCCGCGGGCGCTACCATAAACCCTGTTTTACACCCCTAAGTGAGAAATTGGGGTTAGCGTCTTGCTCTGCCCGAACCTGGTCTATCTGTGCCTGCATTGAAGCGATAGCCTCCTTTATTTCTCTATCATCAAGTTTGGCAAGGAGTTGTCCGGCTTTGACGGTATCGTCTTCTTCGACAAAAACAGCTTCCGTAGTTGTTACCAGACGGGCCGAGACCGTTGCGGTCTGGATCGGCTCAACAATAGCAAGATAATCCATTATCTGCTCCCAGGTACCGGTGTGTGAGGTGGATGTATGCACTGCAAGCGGGCTGATTTTGTACTGGCCGGCAGCGGCTAATGAGGCCTTCTTGCGGTGAACCAGCCGTATCGCAGCAAAGATCACCGCGGCAAGAACTATAACAGCTAAAAGTATTCTCAGTATATGTTTAAATTGAGTCTTCACTTGTGTTCCTTTTCTGTAAACTATTGTTACATTGTTTATTTGATTGCCTTGAGGAATAGCGGCCATGCACTTTTGGCGTGCCTTTGAACGTCGAAATCTCCTTCGCTGAGATGCCATAAAATCATAGGCGGCTGAATGAGGCCCAGAAACAGCATCGCCGCCGCGTCGATATCTACTGATTTGGCAATATGGCCGCCGGCCTGTGCCTGTTTGAGCAAAGCCGCAACTTCTTTAAGATAAGAGCTTATCATCTTGCAGATACGGGTTTTACGTTCGAGGTTGTCGGCGTGGAAGTCCTGTGAGAAGATTACAACAGGAATGCCGCGGTTCTCGCTGATCAGACGAATATGCCTTAAAAAAAGCTGATGCAGCCGCTCGAGCGGATCGTCAGTCTGCTCGCAAACGGCAGCGACATTGGCAAGCAGCTTGCTTTCTATACGTTCGTCGATTAGGGTTAAAATGTCATCCTTTTTTTTGACATGCCGGTATAACGCAGAGGGTACAAGTCCAATGCGCAAAGCGACTTCCGCGACGCTGAGCTGTTTAAGCCCGCCTGTTGAGACGATATCCAGAGCCGCCTGTGCGATCTGTTCTCTACGTATTTTGGTTTTAAGTTTTTTCGCTGCCATAGCACCTCTATTTATGTGAATGTGTATTCACATTCTAACTGAATGTTCAGGTGTGTCAAAAAAATTTTAAAAATTTTATTTTTTCTTGTTGACTTGTTGTTGCGTATGTGGTAGATTTTAATATGAAGATAGAAGTGAAGAAGAATGCAAGCCTAACAAGCACCATTTTTCAACACTCAATAAAAGTAATAATTGCTCTTTTAAATACTGAATATTGAGTCAGAAGAAAAATAAGAAGATGTGACTAAGAAAGAAGTGAGCCCCAGAAAACTCCCTTTAAACAGCCGCGAAAGATTTGCGCCTGGAGTTTTGGTTTTCACCGTTATAAGTTAAACATCCGTGAAGCGGGTTTTTCAACTATTAGTTATTCGTTCTTAGTCATTAGTTTATAAAAGACCATCAACAATCTCTTTCTCCCTTTTCCCTAATTTTTCAGAAGAGTACACCGAAGACCTGAACTGTTTGAGGTTTTCCCGAACTCATCAGACAGAGCCGGCTCTGGGCCGCGGGTCTTCAGGTGTCTCCTGAACCTTATTAAGAATTAGGAATTAAGAATTAGGAATTAGGAAGAAGAGAATTGGACAAAATAATATATTAAAAAGTTAATAAGATAGACCATAACTATTAGTTTTTCACTATTAGTTATTAGTTTAATAAGACCACTAACACAACTTCTTTCTCCTTTCACAAGGAAAGTCCAGTGAGGTCTTGAGGGCCCAAATTCAAGACCTCCTGACTTTCTTTAAACTACAAAGGACAAAGCAGAGTTGATTTGTGATACATTTTACAAGTAAATATCGAAGAATAAGAAGAAGTCGAAGAAAAAGCAGCGTTTTTGAGTCCCGAAGAAGCTCATAGACGCAGGTAGCAAGATATTTCAGCCGCAAGGCTGAAGTGAGTAACTGTTAGTTTTATTTAACAGTTATTAGTTAATACGACCACTAACACAACTTCTTTCTCCTTTCACAAGGAAAGTCCAGCGGGGTCTTGAGGGCCCAAAATTCAAGACCTCCGGACTTTCTTTAAATGAACAGACCCAACAGCGCAAGATAAGCGCGCATATATAAGTATCTGTTCAGAAGTGCAAAGGCGGCGTGAAGTTCGTGGATAACATGATTTCCGGCGTAACAGCCGGACGGAGTGTGGTACAGGTCCGTGTGCCCGGGGAGGTTATTGAGCCGGGCACACGGGTCATCCTTATAAACTAATAACTAATAGTGAAAAACTAATAGTTGTGGACGCGGCTGACGCCGCGATTTAAACAACTATCCGCCGCAGGCGGATTCATCAACTATTAGTTATTAGTTAATAGTTTTTCACTTAATTCAGAACGACTTCTTTCTCCAATCTTCAGACCTGGGGCATGGTGCGTTGATGTTTAGCGGCATTGGCAGCCCGGCCCGATACCAAAGGAAAAGAGCCGGCAGGCTCGTGTTAAGTGAGCCTGCCGTTTTTCCCTTTAATATGGCCAGGTCGATGAGTCGTTACCAGTTGAAGATATGGAGAGAGGATAAGTTATATATATGGTTTGAAGAAAAAACGAGAAATGAAGTTAAATTTACGAAAGGTATGATTGGAACGAAGAAGTTAGAACAAAATACCCAGGCTTAGCCGGGATCACAAGGTTGGAGAGCCTTAGCGGTCCCTGATGAGCTGCTGACAATTGAATATGTAATGCGTATTACCGGATGAGCGGCCTTAGAAGAAGCTAAATACAAGGCCGTGGTTAGTCTGGGGGTGCGTATCCTGTATCTGAAATGCGGTATATGTATATACCGATTCGGAGCGGGAGCTGATTACACGCGGCGAAGGTGCGGCGGTGGAGCGTATCAGTGCGGACATATAGACATGGCCGCCTCGGATACCTGCACAGAGAGTGTGTGCGGAAGCATACACAGAGGCGCCGATGTTGTATGCGTAGAGAGACGCATGTTCCGATGTTCTTCGGGGCGTCTCTACTATTGCCTATTGCCTAATGCCTATTGCCTGTAACAAAGTACAGCTTCTTTCTCCAATTTCTCAGACCAGAAAAATGAAAGCATGGGGTCTCCTCGCGGGCGGCCACCTGCCGCGGAGCCCCTTTACGCTTTCATTTACAGATTCTGGTTATGTTAGATATTGGCAGAGAGTTAATGATAAAGATATGGCTTCTGCGGACGGTGGATAGACCGCCGTCCGCGGCAGAGCCGGCTTTATCGCAGAGCGTGTAACGGCAAAGAAGTGTAAATTTAAAATATTGGTCGAGAAATTGTTAATTACGGAGAATTATTAACGAAGCAGAACAAGATACGAGTAAAGCTCAATCGGTCCTGTATTATCAGGGCTCACAATTGAATAATTAAAAGCTGTTCGGCGCAGAGTTTTCCTGTGTTGCAGAGCGGGATTTTAACGCCGCATATTTGATGCCGCGATCCGTGCTGCAGGCTGGGATATTGAAACCTGCCCGCCGGGTTTTCCGCGGCTGCTTATCCGCCGCGTAAAAGAGATCCGTCCGCGGCGAAGTCTAAGCATCTCTGAGAGATGCCCCGAAGATTCCGCGCAAGAAGACAGCTTATAAGAAACGAACGACTTCTTTCTTCGATTTCAGGATACAGGCCTCGGGGGTAGTAGCACGGGCCAACGCGAAGCCCCCGGACCTCCTGATTCTAATTAAGAATTAGGAATTAGGAATTAAGAATCAGGCGGTGCCCGGCAAAACTATTGCCTGATGCCTGAAATACAGAAGAAAGGTTAAAGATATAATATTTACAAGTTAATAATGAAGTACTTAGAGAATTACGAATTAGGAATTAGAACAGCCGTGAGCGAAGCGAACGCCGCAATTCTTAATTCTGCATTCCTAATTCCTGATTATAAGAAAACGTCCGTAAACCGTTTTTCTTCAACTTTTTTAAACAGACATTACCGGGGCCTGCCGGTTTGGCTCGCCCCGATAAAAGTCTGTCCGAGGTTTTGGAAGACGGAATAACTAATAAGATTTTAAGTTGTATCCTGCAGGATAGTCTTGCGGGTCTTACATGAAGAAGAACGTATTAAGTAAAGTGAGGAAAGTATCATGAAGAAGACAGTTTTTACCTTAGCCCTTGCAGCGGTATTTATCGCAGCATCCCCGGCAGCGGTTGTCGATTTCGGCAATGTCAGCGACTGGGAGAGCAGCACCTTTACCCTTGGCGGCCTTGAGTTCGGCAGCTTTACCGTCCTCTCAAGCGCAACCGGCGGCGGCTCGGAAGTAGATGCTTCCGGCGTAGCGATCAAAGGTGAAGTTGACGGCGACAAAGTACGCCTCTACTTCAGCGGCGGCTGGACGGCAGACCAGGGTGAGACCGTGGATACGCTGATAAACTTTGATGTTACATCATTGTCAGCCCCCATAGTCGGCAATACCCTGAGACTGGACGCTTACGGCGTAACCGGCACAGGCAGAGCCCTTATCACAGAAAATTCAATAGATGATATGGACAATATAATCGCCAACAAGCTGGTTTACAGCCGTCCCTCTGGCGTACAGAACAGAGACACAGCCGACTACAGCCCCGGCCAGATGCATGTAGAGATAACCAAGAATGTATTTGTCGGCGGCGGCACCGACGGCCTTGCCCACATAAGCGGCTTCAGCCAGAGCTTTGTGGTTCCCGAGCCTGTAACGCTTGCAATGCTTGCCCTTGGCGGTCTGGTAATACGCCGCAGACGCTAAGAGTACTTCTAAAAAAATGATCCGCGGGGCGGGTCAGTAAATACCTGCCCCGCATAATCCTGACACGACTTAAACAGTTCTTTAATACAACTTTAAAAAATGTTATCCGGCTGATGAAAGGCCGGTCAAGTAGAAGAAAGCTCTTTAGAAACTTTATAACGGAATGCAGGTATGATGTTCCCAACGGCAAAATAAGAACGTTGTGCGGCATATCCGTTAAGCAAGTGCGGCTGTTTACCCTGCATAAGGCTTAAAAGAAAGGATTCACGTTCCCGTTAGAGGCATTGCGTTGCCGGAAAGATATGGGAGCGTCAGATGTAAGCCCAAAAGAGTGTGTTGCTCGGGCTTTCATCAGTAAAAGGGCCTTGCCGCCTGTGCGGGCGGTGGGTACAGAACAGTAAAGCAAAAGAAGACTCACCCGCGGTGTATGTGCAAAAGATTCCGCGTCTGAGTCAAAAACAAAAAGAAGAAGAAACAATCAGAAACAAAAGGAAGATTACCATGAAGAAGACACTTATCACATTAGCAGCAGTATTAATCGCAGTATCCGCAGTATCAGCAATCCCTGTAAAAACGGCAGCCCTCTCCTCGGCAGGCAATATCGACCTGTTCGCGGACGATACAATGATTGAGCTTAAAGACCCTGAGATGGGCGAGCTCTATCAGGTTGACGAGAGTGCGGTTATCTCCGGCGTTCTTACGAATAACTGCCTGTACTGGGCACTTGGCCTCGAGGTTGAAGGTTCAGAGATGCCGGTAGCAGTATCGACCGAAGGCTATGAAGCCTCAGGCGGACTTGAATTTGTCCTTGAAGGCTTTATGCCGGCGTCAGGCGTAGAAGTAAACGCAGCGAGTTCATCATATATCTCTCTGAGCGACAGCGGCAGCTGGTTCCGTCCTTTAGCGGCCCGCACCGTGTTTGAAGGTCTTGGCCTCTCTGGAGCAGGCATCGTGAATGTTTACGGCTACACCGACAACGGCAGTGCCTACCTTGGCAGCTTCGAAGTAGTTCCGGAACCCTCAATGCTTGCACTGTTTGGAATCGGCGGACTGATCCTTAGCCGCCGCCGCAAGGCATAAGCAGAATAACAAAAGGCCGCGAGAGCCTTTTAAGATAAAACCACGGCCCGCCGGGGAGCCGAAAATCCCCGGCCTCTGTTTTAGAGAGTAGAGAGTGGAAAGTAGAAGGCGGAGAGCAGAAGAATTGAGATTGCAGATTTAGAGATTATCAGCCTGGAAGAAGACCTTTTACAAAAGAAGAAAAACGTAAACGAGCAAAATACCAATCGGTAACAAAAATCGATAAGATTGTCTTCTTCTTCAAATAGAAAGCCCCCGACGCACACGGGGGCTTTTTTTGAAAGTAAAAAGACTTCTTGATATTTCTATTAGAAAGAATATAATAAATACAGTTGTTAATTTAGAACCCAGTTAATTTTAATTATAAATCGGAGATAAAAATATGTCTTGTAATATAGCTATTGCCGGTGTAACCGGAGCAGTAGGCCAGGAATTTTTGAGAATCCTTGAAGAGCGTGATTTTCCTTTCAGCTCTGTTAAAATGCTTGCCAGCGCGCGTTCGCACGGCAAGAAACTGACCTTTAAGGGCAGAGAATATACAGTAGAAGAAATGACTGACAAAAGTTTTGACGGCGTGGATATAGCGTTGTTTTCAGCGGGAGGCAGCCGCAGCCGCGAATTCGCCGACGCTGTTAAGAAAGCCGGCGCGGTCATGGTTGACAATTCCTCTGCGTTCCGTATGGACCCCGACACCCCTCTGGTTGTACCAGAGGTCAACCCCGAGGCCATAAAAGATCACAAAGGTATTATAGCAAACCCGAACTGTTCAACAATCATTGCGCTTGTTCCGATATGGCCTCTGCACAATGCCAATCCCGTAAAACGTATGGTGGTAAGCACATACCAGGCCGCCAGCGGCGCCGGCCAGGCGGCAATGGACGAGCTTGCTCTTCAGTCAAAGGATATCCTTGCCGGCCGCGAGGCCAGGTGCGAGGCGTTCCCGTATCAGATAGCGTTTAATTTGTTCTGCCATAACTCAGACCTCAAGCCCAACGGGTATAATGAGGAGGAAATGAAGATGGTTAACGAGACACGCAAGATATTCAGCTGTCCGGATATAGCTATAACCTGCACCTGTGTGCGGGTTCCGGTAATGCGGGCGCACAGCGAGAGCATAAATCTCGAGTTTGACTCGCCCATCACAGCCGACGAGGTTCGTGAGCTGTTGAGCACTGCTCCGGGAGTTACAGTTCTCGATGACCGTGAAAATAACCGTTTCCCGATGCCAATAGATGCTGACGGCAAAGACGATGTTTATGTAGGTCATATCCGCCAGGATGAGTCCATCCCTGATAACCGCGGCATAAATCTATGGGTTTGCGGCGATCAGATACGAAAGGGCGCGGCACTCAACGCTGTTCAGATCGCAGAGAGGCTTGTTTAGGCGTTAGCTCAATAATCCGCAAGCAGGAACAGCGCGTGTCTGAGAGTATTTTCAGTCATCAGTGTTTGATTTATGGCAGAGCTGAATATCAAACTTACCGTTGCCTATGATGGGACGGCCTATCATGGCTGGGCGAACCAGCCGGGTCTCAAGACGATACACGGCACTCTTGTGGAGTGTTTTAGCAGACTTTTCGGGCGTAAAGTCGGAATCTGCGGAGCCAGCCGCACAGATGCCGGAGTTCACGCTCTGGGGCAGACGGCAAATATATGCATTGATACGCCGATACCGGTGGCAAATATGCAGTCTGCCATGAATTCCTATCTGCCCAAAGATATAGCGGTTACTTCTGTTGAAGTTGCGCCCCGGGGGTTTGATCCTATCAACCACGCGACGGGTAAACATTACCGATATACGCTCAATACCGCTAAGGTAAGGCCTGTACATTCAATAAACTACTGCTGGCATTACCCTTATACGCTTGATACGGATAAGATGGACAGAGCCGGCCGGCTTATGAGATGTACTCATGATTTCAGGACTTTTGCCTCGGCAAAGGATCACCGCAGAGATTCTATCCGCACTCTTTCACGTGTTGATGTCAGGCGTGAGGGTGATTGGATATATATTGACGTGGAGGGCAACCGTTTTATGTACAACATGGTTCGCAATATTGCCGGCACACTGGTGGATATAGGTAGGGGCAGATGGGTGCCGGAGGATATAACCGAAATGCTTGAAGCCCGTGACAGGCGATGTGCCGGCCAGCTGGCTCCGCCGCAGGGGCTTTGTCTGGTCAAGGTCTATTACTGATTTGCGGGCGATGCTTTTGCAGGGAGTTTGTTTTTAATAAACTTTGTTGCATTTTTAATTATCTATATTATAATAATATACTGAAGTAATTTATAAAAGAACAGGCTTAAATCATTCCTGGAGAAGACAGACGGGATGACAGTACACACAATTAATGATGCTGATTTTATCAAGTTTTTATCTCCGCACGTTCGGAGTCTTATAAACATATCGCGTTACCTTGCCAACCACAGCGAACCGCGTACAATTATTACCAGGCCGCTGCTGATGAAGTTTCTTGCCCAGGCTACAAAAGCCGAAGAGCTTCTAGATATGTACGGGGCAAGCCGCAACCGCAACTGGAGTGAATTCCGCATGCTCGTGGCTACTATCAAACGTTTTTCGGATGTCAGCTATGAGCTTATTCATATCCGCAAATCTCTGCCCCATTACCGTCTTTTGACAGGGGTAGAGGAGTTCGGCAGGGCAACAGATGACATAATTCGTTTTACCGGCCGGGTTTTGACAAACGCCGCCAAGGCTCTTGCTGAGTATTCAGATGCTTTGGGTTTCACGATTTCTCCGCGCCAGTACCGGGATGAAGATTATTACGAAAATCTTATAATAGGCCGTCTGGCGAAAAACTTTGAAAACCTTAAGAATGCTGATGTTGCTAAAGAAGTGGCACTCCTTTCAACGAAATTTCTGGGCCTTGCGGCCAACTTTGACCTTCGGAATATAATAGAGGCTCAAAGCCCCAAGGATTATGATTCGTATATGTACAGCCCAATCAGCGAGGAGAACTTTCTTTTTCTCGAGCAGAGCTTTCACCGGCTCCAGTCGCTCTACGACACGCGTGTCTCGAGGACAAACACCGAGAACGAAGACAAGGACTTGATTGTTCTCCGCGGCCATATCAGTGTTGTAATGCATATTCTCAGAGTTGCCAGCAGTTTAACTCACTTTTACGAGCGTCATCTCGGTACGCAGAGATCACTTCTTGCCCCGACGGGCGATTCGCTTGTAACATCGATAACTCTGCTTTTATACATAAATTCATACAGCGTCTATTATCTCAAGCATTTTGTTCTCAGCGCCCGTCTTCTTTGCCAGGAAATGCTCAGGAGATACGCACAAGACACAGAGATAGAACTTCCGATACCTGTTTTCAGGGGTTTTCATGTTCGTCCGACGGTTCTTGTATCGGCCATAGTTAAGCACTACGGCAGTAAAGTTACAGCCGAGTACGACGGTGTGGAATACGATCCTGAGACGCCGCTTTCGATGTTTTCTCTCAACGAGTTTGTAAACCAGAAAAAGCGTGATCATATCAGCCATATAATCAATGACCTTGAAGAGGTCAATAAGGTTTATAAGGATGGTGAGCTGGAGAATAAATGCAGGGATATGCTTTATCAGCTCTATTCCGAGAATAAAATAGTTATTTATTCTCAGCCGCTCCAGCTGTCAAAAATGCTCAGTGACGACTTAACACTGCGGCAGAACCTGACAGAAGAGATCAAACGCCAGATGCAGATTGGCTGTCTTGATGTGGTAAAAGAGTACAAGGTAAAGTTTAAGGGCGACCAGCGTGTTCTCGATGATATAAAACTGCTTGCTGAGTGCGGTTATGGAGAGGATCCGATGGGGCACAATATACCGCTGCCTGACCGTTTGAGATATCTGAGGAGGTAATCGGGCAGATGGCTGTTGAAATAGAAGCTAAAGTAGCGGTTGAGGGGTTTGACTCACTCATTAAGACTCTCAAAAAGGTGGGCGGCGTCAATAAAGGTAAGATATTCATAAAGGATTATTACTTTGATTCTGCCGGCATCTTAACAGAAAATGATTCATGCCTTCGGCTTAGAACCGAGAGCGAATACCCGTCTAAAAGGTTAATTCAATATGTTTTGTGTTACAAGGGAGCCAAGCTCGGCGGAGAATATAAGAGCCGCCGGGAAATTGAAACTTCTGTAGGTTCAGCTGAAAACACCGCCGCGATACTTGACAGACTCGGCTGGAAGGAATCACTGGTAATAGAGAAAATCCGCGATCAATGGTATTTCGAAGATACCCTGATCTGCCTTGACACCCTTGGTTTGATAGGGCAGTACGTCGAGATAGAGGGCCGCAGCGAGGAATCCGTGACAAGGGTTAAGAAGATTCTCGGCCTTGGCAGCTCAGAATGCGAAAAACGCAGTTATGCCGAGCTGATCACGCTTGAGCTGAAATCCCGCTCATCAGATATACACCGGCTGGATTCGGAATAAATAGCCGGGTATCTGAAAATATAATTGCTGTAATTGCTTATACGGGACTCTTTTAGCTGTGTTAGGCAGTGTTACTGATTGATGAACCTTACATTATCAATCCATGCCCTGTCCTGGCCTTTTGAGCCTGAACCGTCTTTCTGGTATTTCCACTTGAGCACGTGGTTTCCAGGCAGTATCGGGAACTGAGCCGTTGTCCAGTCAACTTCGCCTGACCATTCGCCCTTGAGTGTGTCGTCAATATAGAATACCAGTTTATCGTACTTAGCCTCTGAAGAAACCATAAAGTCAAAAGATATAACAGAGGCTGTTACTTCGGTCTCCAGCTCAATGACAGCCTGGCAGCGATCTCTGAATGCGAGTTTTTGAGGAGTTTTGAGGCAAATATCGCCGCTGGAAGAATTCTCGTTATCAAAAACCCAGGCGTATTTCTGTTCCTTGTCGCCATAAACATCAAGACCGTAATTGTTCCAGCCTGAATAGTCCAGGTATTCTTCTTCAAAATCAAAAGAAGATGTATCATAGAACTGGCTGAACATGGTTATCATATCAAGCCATGCGGCATCCGCTCCGACCGAATTGGCATGATCCTTTGAGTATTGCCATGTAAATACGTGCGGGCCCGGCGTCAGTGCGAAGACATATTCCTGCCAGTCTATTTCGCCGCTGTTTTCCAGGAGCAGTTTCTCATCTATGTAGAATTTCAGGAAGTCTTGGTCTTGCTCACACGAGACTTTATTGAAGAAGCTGATGGCGTTGAACGCAGCATCGACTTCTATCGAGATGCTTGTCGATTCGTTATCTTCAATTGATGCGGACTTGGCGCTGAAGTCTCCCGCGTAAGAGGCATTTCGGGTTGTAACCCACGGCCAGTCAGCGTCCGGGTTGTACCAGTTCCATTTTGTGAGATCACCCGACTCGAAGGACTCAATAAACGCCAGCTCTTTTTGCCAGTATGTGTTGATCAGGGCGTAGTCCTTATTGTCAACAATACCGGAAGAATCAATATCCGCGCCTGAGCAGAAGTCGTCGAGCTCTGAACACGTGTCCAGCCATCTGGAGAATACTTCAAGCAGGTCAAGCATATCAATGTGGTAATCCCCGTTTATATCTATGTTTACAGGAGAGGATATAATTGATACGGAATATTGCTCGATAAAATCACCAGGCTCTTCGGTAGCCACTTTCAAGTAGTATTTCCCCTCATCGAGGATGCAGTCAATGCTGGCAAGAGAGGCTACCGGCTTGGAGGTTGTTTTTATAGGTGTTGAGCTTCCGTCTGCGTTGAAAAGCTCAAGCCGTATATTTTTGTCTTCATAGTTGGCGGTTTCTATTTCAACCAGAGATATCCAGTTTATGTTGAATTCTATGTAATCAACGTCGTCTTCGGGGTAGAGGCTCCTGAATTGTGAAGGCCCGTTTGTCTGAGCCTTTGAAGCCTCCGCTAGACTGTCATCGTCTTCATACATGTCCGGGTGGGGTCCGTTTATCTGGAGTTCGAAATCAACTCCCCACTGGTTGCCGGTCTGTGTGCTGTCAGAAAGGCTTTTGCCGACGTGGACAAGGGTGTAGGCGGGGTTGTATCCTTCGGCGTTTATCGAAAATGTATAGTCCGTGTTGCTCGGCAGATGCGTTATAGCATATATGCCTTTATCGTCTGTGATATCGGTATATGTGTTAAGTCCGTCTGTGGCAACGATTTCGATTCCCTTGAGCAAATCGCCCTCAAGCGTTTTGACTCTTCCGCTGACTATTTCGCCGTTTCCATGGGTGTATATGTTGTACATGCACTCATCAACAATGCTGAACATGTTTATATCGGGCAGCTGGTACCATAGGTCTTCCGCGCCGTCCCAGCCCATGTTGAGGTGGTGGTACATTACCTCATCATTAAAGCCGTAACCGTCGCATATGATTGCGTGCCCGCCGCCGGCCCCTGAAATTCCCAGATATACCGGCAGTCCGGCATCGAGGTTAGAGTTTGCCATATGGGGCAGCGGATCTCCGATGTTATTCGGGTAGTTGTTACCGTAAATAGCGTTGGAGTAACCAAATACATATTCCAAGGCATCTCTGCCGTTCGCTGATAGAGCACCGGAAGCATAGGAAGAGTAGCTCATGTTTACCGCTATGCCCACGTCATAGCAAAGCGCGCCAACAGCATAGGATTCCATGTTTAGATCGATCGGATCCTGGCTGCAGTCAGGGACATACGGCATCAGGTCCCAGTCATAGGCTCCGCCCTGTCCGTCGCCGCCGTGTGTGGACAATGTTGTCTGGGCGCCGTTGATCTGGACGGTGAAATCCATTATCCCAACAGGAGAAATGGGCCATTGATGGTAACGCATTATCTGTGAAATGGCAGTAGAGACACAGCCGCAGACATAGTTACTGGGGGTAAACCTGTTGTAGAAGTTAATATCGCAGACATCCGCCTGTCCCCATTTGGACTTGACAAGAGGCTCGACCCAGACATCGGAAATGATTTCCGGGTACCTTGATTTTGTCTGGGTAGATTCGAGGCTCAGGCCGATATATCTGTCCCATTTTGTCTGATTCGATTTGGCAGAAGCCGATGTTTTTTTCTGTTCATCTTTGAGCCGCTTAAATCTTGCGGTCAGGTCTTTCTCAAGAATCGCCGTCAGGTGAGGGTTCGACCCTTCGCGGAAAAACCCCGTAGAAGAGAACGCGATCACTGGCTCAATTTCATCATCGCCGGATAAAATCACGTAACCTTCGCCCTGTATATCGACAATGTGATAAAGGGGCAGATTATTTTTTTCGACAGTTTTGACGTCGCCGGCTAAACCGCCGAACTTACGTCCCATGGGCTTTTCCTGAAACTTTAACCATCCTGAAGCGGCTGAGATTGCCTGTTTTTTTGTTGTTTCTTTTGCGTAAACACTTGGTAGGAAACAACTTAAAGCCGCTAAAATCAGGAATAGGAAAAGTCCTCTTTTCCGGAATAAGAATAATGATTGCATATGATTCCTGTATTATAGCATTATAAAGAATGTATTATATTAACGTTTAGTGTCTAAATCAAGTAATTATGTTACATAAAATATAAAAAATATTATGTAAATCTATGTTGCGGGCAGTCATGGCTGTTCAATCTAAATTATAATAATATTACCTGTAAAGACGAGAACGGTTCAGTTATTTTCTCTTGTTTGTAAGTTTTATAAATGGGGGAACAATAAACCGAACACAAACGAACATGTTGGTTTGTTGTGCGTGCAGACGACAGAGGCGATTTGGAGCAGATTCCTGAATTTGTTCAGGGGTTTTGTGGTATGAAATCCAAATCAGCAGAGAGGAAACAGCGTTTATTCCGGTATTATATTGTGATACAGTGTATTACCAGGGCTCTGCAGGATATCATACGCGGGGATGACATTTTTTTCGGGTAATGGTTGAATTTGAATTCAGTTATGGTTAAATAGTCTTGTGTCTTGTAATGAGCGGCACATCGCGATTGGACAGCTGAACATTTGTGTTCAAAAAGAGTATAATTTGCAGGACTTTTCAAGAGTCTTTCAAAGTATATTATAATAGAGTATTTATTGCTTAGAGGTATAAATGTTTGAGCGATTTACAGATAGGGCGAGAAAAGTAATGGTTCTTGCCAACCAGGAAGCCCAGCGGTTTAACCACGAATACATCGGCACGGAGCATTTGTTTCTCGGCCTTGTTAAGGAAGGCAGCGGCGTGGGAGCAACAGTTCTGCGGAATCTGGGCATTGATATACGCAAGGTTCGCATTGAAGTCGAGAAGATGGTCAAGAGCGGCCCCAATGTCGTTTCACTTGGAAAACTTCCACAAACACCGCGAGTGAAAAGGGTTATAGAATATGCTATAGAAGAGGCACGTTCTCTTAATCATAATTACATCGGTACCGAACATATTCTGCTCGGTCTTCTACGCGAAACCGAGGGTATCGCGGCACAGGTCATGCTCAATCTCGGAGTAAATCTCGAGGATGTGCGTGATGAGGTTCTCAACATACTCAGCCCGGGAGTATCTGATAAGGACGTTCCCGGCCCGTCTATCCGCAAATCAAAACGTGACCAGCGTGAACAGCGCAGCAAGACGCCTGCACTTGACAGTTTCGGCCGTGATTTGACGGTACTTGCCCAGAAGGGCGAGCTTGATCCTGTTATCGGGCGTTCCCGTGAGATAGACCGTCTGATATTGATATTGTGCCGGCGAACAAAGAACAATCCGGTTCTCATCGGAGAGGCCGGCGTTGGAAAAACAGCCATTGTAGAGGGGCTTGCCCAGAGGATTATTTCCAAATCCATTCCCGAACTGCTTAAAGACAGGCGGGTTATAGTTCTTGACCTTGCAATGATGGTAGCGGGCACTAAATACCGCGGCCAGTTTGAAGAACGAATCAAGGCTGTCATACAGGAAGTAACGCGCAGCGGCAATGTGATACTCTTCATTGACGAGCTGCATACGCTTGTCGGTGCCGGCGGGGCCGAGGGCGCAATCGACGCGTCTAATGTACTCAAACCGGCACTTGCCCGCGGCGAGCTCCAGTGCATCGGTGCGACAACAATGGATGAGTACCGAAAATACGTGGAAAAGGACGCAGCGCTTGAGAGGCGTTTCCAGACTATCATTGTAGAGCCTCCCACAAAAGATGAGGCGGTACAGATACTTAAAGGGCTTAAGGGCCGCTATCAAGACCACCACAAAGTAAAATACAGCGCAGAAGCGCTTTACCAGGCCGTTGAGCTTTCAAGCCGCTACATAAGCGGCCGCTGTCTGCCGGATAAGGCGATCGATGTGATCGATGAGGCCGGCGCGCAGGCGCACCTTAAAAATATGACCCCGCCGCCCAATCTTACTGAGCTGGAAGAAAGAATTGAACAGCTCAACCGTGAGAAAAACGCAGCTGTCAGTGCTTCGGATTATGAGCGTGCGGCGGCGCTTCGTGATGAATCACAGAAACTTACAGACGAAAAAGAACGCAGGCTCAGCGAATGGAAAGCCCAGTGCAGTGACTTCTGCGGTACGGTAGATACCGAAGATATCGCAGAGGTTGTAAGCAAAATGACCGGCGTTCCGCTAACGCGGCTGGAGAAGGCCGAAACCCAGCGGCTGCTTGAGCTGGAAAGTGAGCTTCACAGACGTGTCGTATCACAAGACGAGGCGGTTACAGCAGTTGCAAAGGCTGTCCGCCGCAGCCGTTCAGGTCTCAAAGACCCCAACAGACCGATCGCCAGCTTTATATTCAGCGGGCCCAGCGGTGTCGGAAAGACACTTCTGGCAAGGGCATTGGCAGAGTTTATGTTTGGCGATGAGGATGCCCTCATTCAGATTGACATGAGTGAATACATGGAGAAGCACAGCGTCAGCAGGCTTGTCGGCGCTCCTCCCGGGTATGTCGGCTATGAAGAGGGCGGCCAGCTCACAGAGCGCATCCGCCGCAAGCCCTATGCCGTTCTTCTGCTTGACGAGATAGAGAAGGCGCATCCGGATGTCTCCAACATGCTGCTCCAGATTATGGAAGAGGGCCGTCTCACCGATAACTACGGAAGACATATAGACTTCAGAAACGTAATACTGATTATGACAAGCAATATCGGTGCTGACCTGATAAGAAATCAGTCCGGTTTCGGGTTCGGAAAACGCACCGCAGAAGCGAATTTTGATAAGATGAAAGAGCTTCTTGACAAGGAAATCGACCGTCATTTCAGGCCGGAATTTCTCAACAGGCTTGACGGCAAGATCGCTTTCCGCGGCCTGACGACTGATGACCTGAAGGTTATCGTTGATTATGAGCTGAACAAGGTCTTTAAGCGTCTTATAGAGCATGGACTCGAATTGCGGCTTGACCAGGGCGCACGTGATTTCCTCATAGACAAGGGATACAACCCCGAATACGGCGCTCGTCCGCTCAGAAGGGCGATAGAGGCTTATATTGAAGATCCCCTGTCTGAAAAGAAACTTCGCGGCGACTTCAAAGACAAAAACTACATCGAAATCAGCGTGCTTGATGAGGAGCACTTGAAATTTACAGGCGGCTTTGATGCCGAGCTGGATAAAAAACAAAAAGAAGCTCAGGCTGCTGACAAGAAAAATAAAGAAGAACCGGAGGCGGCGGTCACCTGATTCAGAGCCTGGGGCAATTTAAAAAGACAGGAGGTTTTTAAATGGTCAGTGCAAGATGTTTCAATGCTTTAACCGCATTGGTATTAACGGTTTGCGCGTGTTCTTATGCAGAGTTTACGGTTTTTGACGTTTTTACCGGACAGGGGCCCCAGTCTCAGCCGTCAATAAGCGGCAGCACAGTGGTCTGGGTAGAGAAGTTCGGCGATTCATCCAGAATTTTCATAAAGGATGCTGATGACACGCTTAAAGCGCCCGATATGATAGGCCAGTTCCCCGGAGATGCGTACCCGGACTTCGACGGCAGGTTTGTCGTCTGGCACAGTGACAATGACCCTGATCATGACATCTGGTGCTGCGACACTTCCGGCATTATAGCCGCTGATCCCTTCGCAGTTGCACCCAGTTCCAATGTTCAGAAGTTTCCGGCAGTCTCAAACGGCATAATTTCCTGGCAGGAATACGCTTATGTCTCCGAAATATGGAAGGCGAGTATCGTCGATGAGGTATTTGAAGCGAATAAGGTATTGATTGAGACCGACCCCAACTGCTACGACCCTGATATCAGTGAAAGTTTGATAGCCTGGGAAGACGCCCGCGACGGGGCTGAAAACCGCGACATCCGCGGCTATGATTATACCGGCGGCGGCGAGATAATCATCTGCCAGGCAGAGGGAATCCAGGAAAACCCGGCGGTTGACGGGCGAAATGTTGTCTGGGCAGATTCACGTGGCGGCAATTCGGACATATATCTGCGTGATATCGACGCGGCGTTGGAGATACCGGTTTGCATATCAGAGGGCGAGCAGAACAACCCCGCGATCTGCGGCCGCTGGATAGCGTGGCAGGACGCGCGAAACGGAACATATCAGATTTATCTATATGATATTAAAAGTTTTACGACATACCAGCTAAACCCCACGGCACAGTCCCAGGAGATGCCCGCTTTGAGCCAAGAGCTGATATGCTGGCAGGAAAACGGCCTTATTAAAGCGGCAGTGCTGCCCGATGCCTCCGAGTTAGAGCTGACATCACCTGCCGGCGGTGAAACGCTGATTGCCGGATTTGAACATCTGGTTACCTGGGACAGCAGTCTGCCTTCGGGGCATACCATAGATATCGAATATTCAGACGACCTCGGGCTTACCTGGCACCGTATAGCCTCGTCTGTGGAAGATACAGGCCAGTGGTTTTGGCAGGATATACCCTCCAGCGGCGGCGAAAAAAGGATTTTGCGTGTAATTGACGCTGATTCCGATTACAATGCTGACGCAGGCGGTTTGTTTGACGTGTCGGATTGTGACCCGTCTCTGACCGCCGACGCTAACGGCGACTGTGTAGTAGATTTAGCTGACTTCTCGGAGCTTGCCGTTCAATGGCAGCAGAAAGGGTACTGATCTGCCCGCGGTTCAGGGCCGCATCTGCCGGATGGGATATTATAGATATGCTTATGGAGATACTTTTTGAAAAAAAACGGATATGAGTTGTTAAAGCTCACAAGGCCGCGGCATTGGATAAAGAATTTTGTAGTTCTGCTGCCCTTGTTTTTCAGCTTCAGTTTTACCAGCCCCGCGGCATGGGCGCAGGCTCTGAGCTGCGCGATTGTTTTTTGTCTGGCATCATCAATCGTTTACATTGTCAACGATATAGAAGACCGTGACAGGGATTGCCATCACCCTGTAAAGAAGAACCGGCCAATTGCTTCCGGAGCGGTAAGCATTAAAGAGGCTCTTGCACTGCTGGTTGTCCTGGCTGTTATAACAGTATTGCTCTCGCTGAGCCTGGATTTGGCGACTTTTGTTATAATACTGATGTATCTTCTTTTGCAGGCGGCATATACGTTTTTTCTCAAAAAACACGCCCTGCTCGATGTTACCTGCATATCGCTGGGGTTTGTGCTTCGGGCGGTTGCCGGAGCCATTGCGATAGACGTTTATATAAGCCACTGGCTCTTTATCTGCAT
Source organism: Limihaloglobus sulfuriphilus (assembly GCF_001999965.1). Lineage (GTDB taxonomy): Bacteria > Planctomycetota > Phycisphaerae > Sedimentisphaerales > Sedimentisphaeraceae > Limihaloglobus > Limihaloglobus sulfuriphilus. Next base: position 3,332,137 of record NZ_CP019646.1, read on the forward strand.
GTTCACGCTGTTTCTGTTTATGGGTTTCTGCAAGCGGTACAACGAAATCGCCGTCATAGGCAGCAATGACCAGGCGCTTCTGCACCGGCAGGCGCTGAATTCCTATGACCCGGCAGTCCTGACGCATTTGATAACACTGGCGGCATCGGTGTTTTTGATATCGTTTCTGCTCTACAGCACCAGCCCGGAAACTATTGAGCGGTTTGGCGGCGACTACATGGTCTATACCTTTCCGCTGGTTATTATAGCAGTTGGGCGCTTTGCCATGCTTTCGATACGCGGCACATACAACGACCCCGTAGAGCTGATATACAAAGACATCCTGTTTGCCGGCACATGCGCAGCCTGGAGTGTTTCGATTTTGATAATCCTGCTGCTTAAACAAGGTGTTTTTTAGGAGAGCAGTAAAATGCTTCGCAAAATTATCATGGTTACTCTGGCTTTGTCAGCTGCGGCAGTTTCTGCTGAAACCATCACACGTTCTGATGTTATTGACAGAATTGAGGGTATGTGGTTGGGTCAGATAGTTGCAAACATGGCAGGCCGAGCCACGGAAGGGAAGTACAGCGGTTCTTATCCAAATCCCGCTGAAAGTGTTCCCTGGGTTTTGAAGGGGCCGGAAGAATCCTGGCCGGCAGACGATGATACTGATATAGAGTACATCGCACTTGATACGCTTGAGACATGCGGTATTAACCCTTCTGCCGGTCAGCTGGCATCTCAATGGCTTGACCATATCACAAGTTCCGGCATATACATCTCAAACCGTCAGGCATGGTATCTTATGGGGGATGGTTTTCTTCCGCCGGAAACCGGCAGCCGCAATTACAATATGCACTGGTACTCGATAGACTGCCAGATAACAAATGAAATCATCGGTGCAATAAATCCGGGTTTAGCTCAACATGCAATAGAAACAACCCGCAAATTTGCACTGATGTCTAATGAAGGTTTTCCGGTTCACGCGGCTCAGTTTTACAGCTGCATGTACTCCAATGCTTATTTCCAATCGGACATACGAACTCTGATTGATGAGGCTCTTGAGATAATTCCTCATACAAGCCGCAGTTATCAGGTTGTTCAGGATGTTTTGACCTGGTACGATGAAGATATGCTTGACGGTACACCCGATTGGAGGTCTCTGAGGCAAAAGCTGTATGATTATTACGGCAGCGGCCCTTATGCGATGGGACGATATTATAACTGGATTGAATCAACAGTAAATCTCGGGGCGACTGTTATGTCTCTTCTGTATGGCGGCGGAGATTATAAAGAGACTGTTCAGATAGGGATTCTGGCCGGCTGGGATTGCGATTGCAACCCCGCAACTGCCGGCGGAATTATAGGAATAATCAACGGCAGAAGCGGCCTGCCCCAAGACCTGTTCGGGCCGGATGTTTGCAGCAATGTTTATTCACAGACATACCGCGTTAATCTTCCGCTATCGGAAACAATTGAAAGCATAGCTAACAGAGCGGCTGATATTGCTGAAATCAATATTGTTGCTAACGGCGGAACAGTTACGGTTGCCGAAGATGATTATATTTATGATATACCGCTTCAGAACTCACTTTCGGGTGATTTTCCCGTTTCTCAGTCTGACGGGCCAAAAGGGCTTGTCGCAGAAGCCTTGACAGAAGGAATAGATGTTTCGCCAGACGCAGCGAAAAATAACCAGAATCCGGATAATGACCGGTACAATTTGAATTCCATAATTGACGGTGTGGCAACTAATGTACATAACGGGGTAAGGCCCTACTGGAGCTATGGGAGTGAGGTTGACCGCGACTGGTACAGCCTGAACTTTTCGCAGCCTGTAATCATAAATTCAGTCACCTTTTATGAAGGAGATATTGTATGGGGCGGCATAAATACCTATGTTGCATCTGACTCTTCACGCGGCGGTTATTTTGAGGATTTAACAGTTGAGTTTCTTGATGATGGGCAATATGTCGAGGTGTCCGGCCTTATCCAGTCTGAACCGCTCATTCGGACAAAGATGTACCAGATAATCCGCTTTGACTTTGATTCTGTAATTACATCTTCAGTAAGGATTATAGGTACCGCAGGAGGCAGTCAGAAATATACAACAATACTCGAATTGGAGGCGGGCGGTTCTGTCGATACGTTTTACGGTGATTTTGATAAAAGCGGATCAGTCGATAATCTTGATTTTGCTGTTCTTGCCCTGAACTGGGGCTATGGCGGTTCTGCCGCAGTTGATTACAACGATGACGGTTTTATTGACAGCTTTGAGTTAATTGTTTTTGCAGAAAACTGGATGTCAACGCGATAGGAAATTATGAATAAACATATGAAGTACTGGCTTGCCGTTTTTGTGGTTTTTCTCGGCATTTATATTTACACACTTGCTCCTGACGTTGTCTGGCAGGATCAGGGAGATTATCAGTACAGAAGCGCTGTGAACGAATATGAGTTCCCCGGAGATGTCGTACGGGCTCACCCTCTTTATGTTGTTATAGCCCATGCTGTGGGTCGTTTAACTCCTATGAGTTATGCTTATGCGGCCAATTTTACCAGTGCCTTTTTTGCCGCCATAAGCGTAGCAAATGTTTTTGTCATTGTATATTTTCTAACCGGCCGGAGCCTTGCCGGAATTCTTGCCGCGGGTCTTTACGGTCTGGCGCATACAACCTGGTTTAATGCTGTTCAGGCTCAGACATACAGTATGTCAGCAGCGTGCCTAAGTCTGTCTTATCTTTTGTTTATTATGTACCGCAGATACCCCAGATGTGTTTATCTGCTGCTGATTGGTTTTGTTTCAGGGCTTGGCATGAGTACGCATATCATGAGCCAGATAGGCTTTGCGGTAATCTTCTGCTCTCTGTTTTATATGATGTGCAAAGGGCCTCTGCCCTGGAAACACCTTCTCTGGCTGGCTCTGCTTTGGTTTGCCGGTGCTTTTATGCTCTGGCATGTAATGTGGCTGGAGTTTGAGCGTACCGGAGAGCTGTTTGCAACTATCGCCTCGGCAGTGTGGGGTAAATGGGGCGGGGCGGTGTTCAATTTCGGACGTGTGTTTCATCTGGCTAAACAGAGCTTTATGTTTTTTGTGCTGAATTTTCCAACGCCGCTGGTGCTCCTGGCAGTGCTTGGCGTTGTGCGTGCTAAAGGTATTTTGAAAGACAACGTGATTTTCTGGTCGCTGTTGGTCTCGCTGGGGCTCTATGTTCTCTTTGCTTTTCGTTATGATATTCCAAATCAGAATAACTTTTTCCTGCCGGCTTATATGCTTGTTGCTATATACGCCGGTCTTGGACTTTCACGGCTGTTTAAGAGGGACACAGTTCTTCTATCGGCGGCAATCATGACACTGTTTGTTCTGGAGATATTAACCTATCCGGCAATATCGCACATTGCCAGATCACGCCAGATGAGTATCGGCACCCGCCGCACAGTTCCATACCGTGATGAATACAGTTATTACCTGATTCCATGGCAGCAGAACCAGACGGGGCCGCGGCAGTTGTTTACAGAGCTTTTTGATATCCTGCCCAAAGAAGCGGTTCTGCTGGTTGATTCTACGGTTTATGACCCGCTGATGTATGTAATAGCGGCAGAAAATCCCCGTCCCGATATCTTTGTATATAAGCCGTATGCCGCCCCCGACATTATTGAGGTGCACCGGCGTATGGGCTGCCGGTTTTATGTTGTGAGCAAACACCCTGCCTATATTCCCGATTGGGTTGAGCCGGACGAGCTCGCAGCGGTGGAGCTGCCGGGAGGAGCTCAAATCTACGAGATAATAATAGATGAATCCTGAAAGGTTAGAAACAGCGGTATTAGATTTTATTCAAAGCGGGAAACTTTTTGCCGATGATTGCGAATCGGTACTTCTCGGCGTTTCCGGCGGGCTGGATTCTGTCTGCATGTTTGAGATAATGCGCCGGCTCTGCAATTGCGGCCGGCTGAAACTGCGGCTTGGGGTGGTGCATGTAAACCATAAACTGCGGGGCGAGGCCTCTGACGCAGATGAATCATTTGTCGAGCATTTATGCGCATCTCACGGCGTGGCGTGCTTTTCCTTCGCGTTTGATGTGGACGCTTATGCCCGCCAGAAAAAGATATCTCTCGAGACTGCCGGCCGAGACCTGCGTCAGAAGGCTTTCTGTCAGGCAGGTGAGCAGTTCGGGACAAATGTCGCCGTTCTGGCTCATCACTTCAACGACAATGTCGAAACCGTTCTGCACCGTCTCATTCGCGGCTGCGGGTACGCCGGACTGGGCGGGATAAGTGCCAGAAACGTATTTGACAAAGAGTCTCTGGTGTTTGTCAGGCCGCTGCTGGGCATCAAACGCAGGGAGCTGGAAGGATACGCCGCCCAACTCGACCTGCAATGGCGGCAGGACCACACAAACGCCGAGGCGGTATATACCCGAAACGTGATCCGTCTGCTTTTGATACCTATGCTTGAAAAGGACTTTCCCCTGCTCTCTGATACGTTAAACAGCCTTTCTGTTTCCGCTCAGAGGTTCAATGATGCCCTGGAAAGAGACGCGGCGGCACTGCAAAAGCGGATAGTAAAAGAGCAGCAGCCGGATCAGATGATTATTGATACAGCAAAACTTCTGCGGCTGAAAAAGCCCCATCAGGTTGCTCTGCTGCGAATGATATGCCGGCATTTTGAAGACACCGCCGGCGAGATAACCCGTGTGCATCTCGACCAGATGCTCCGGCTTGCCGCACGTTCTCAATCGGGCAGGCAGATACGGCTGCCGGGCGGGGTTTACGTTCGCAAGGGGCAGGGCGATATTATGCTCAGTACCTCCGAGCAGCCTGTTTTTGACTCAGAACCTCTCGAGCTTGAGGTTGGCAGGGTTAATAAATATGGATACAGCAGAATCGAAATGACTTTCCTGGATTCCTTTGACTGGAAAACAATACGCAGCCATTCGCCGTATGAGGAATATTTTGACGCCGCGAAAATCACCTGGCCTGTGCGTCTGCGCCGGCGCAAAAGCGGTGACAGATTCAGGCCGCTGGGCAGCAGATACACAAAAAAGGTCAGCCGGTTTCTCACAGACCAGAAGACAGATTTACAGACACGCCGCAAGGTTTTGATATTCGAGGATCAGAAAAATATAATCTGGGTCTCTCCGCTTCGGATAAGCTCAGCGGCGGCAGTATCCGAAAAAACAGAACAGATACTGAAAATATCGCTTCACTGGCTGTAAGTAAATAAAGACCCCTGCGGGTTGGCGTTATCCTGGTCTGTGTGTTCCACGAAAAAAGGCCGGGGTTTTATTCCCGGCCTTGTGTGTTGTTTGCGTGTAAACGGGGTTTACTTGTTTGTCTTGAGGCAGTGCATTGTAAAGCTGCCGTAAACCGCGTTTTCGCCGAGCTGTTCGTTTATCCTGAGCAGCTGGTTGTATTTAGCCACGCGGTCGCTTCGTGAGGGAGCACCGGTCTTGATCTGGCCGCAGCCCAGGGCAACAGCGAGGTCGGCGATTGTTGAGTCTTCGGTTTCGCCTGAGCGGTGGCTCATAACAGCGGTGTAGCCGTTGAGCTGTGCCATCTTCACGGCGTTGATTGTCTCGGTGAGCGTGCCGATCTGGTTGACCTTGATCAGGATCGAGTTTGCAGCGCCCATGTCTATGCCGCGTGCGAGGCGTTCGGTGTTTGTGACGAACAGGTCATCGCCGACAAGCTGGCATTTTGAGCCGGCGGTGTCGGTGAATGTTTTCCAGCCGTCCCAGTCTTCTTCTGCCAGGCCGTCTTCGATAGAGACGATCGGGTATTTCTCAATCCAGCCCTTCCAGTGGTCAGCCATCTGCTCGCCGGAGAGTGTCTCGTCTGGATTGCTTTTGAAGAAGCTGTATGTGTTTGTTTTCTCGTCCCACATTTCAGTAGTAGCCGGGTCGAGTGCGATAGCGATCTGCTCGCCGGGCTTGTAGCCAGCCTTTTCGATGGCTTCCACGATAACCTCTACTGCCTCGTCGTTGCTCTTTAGAGACGGAGCAAATCCGCCTTCATCGCCGACAGCGGTATTGTAGCCGCGTTCGGTGAGAACCTTCTTGAGTGTGTGGAAAACTTCAGCGCCCATCTGGAGTGCTTCGGGGAAGCTCTTTGCGCCTACGGGCATCGCCATGAATTCCTGGAAGTCAACGTTGTTGTCGGCGTGGCGGCCGCCGTTGAGGATGTTCATCATGGGCACGGGCAGGATGTTTGCGTTGCTGCCGCCGATATAGCGGTAGAGGGGCAGTCCGCAACTGTCCGCGGCGGCCTTGGCGACTGCCAGTGATACGCCGAGGATGGCGTTTGCGCCGAGACGTGCCTTGTTTGCAGTGCCGTCAAGCTCAATCATTGTCTTGTCGATTTCTTCCTGCTCGAGGGCGTTCATGCCGATAATTTCGGGTGCGATGACCTCGTTTACGTTTTTGACAGCCTGGAGGGTTCCTTTGCCCATGAAGCGGTCTTTGTCGCCGTCGCGAAGCTCAACAGCCTCAAAAGCGCCGGTACTTGCTCCGCTGGGTACAGCGGCGCGGCCGAATGAACCGTCGTCAAGGGTAATGTCAACCTCGACGGTCGGGTTTCCGCGGGAGTCGATGATCTCGCGGGCGGTAATGTCAACGATAGATACGTACATTTCGTTTCCTTTCGATAACTACGTGTTTTTTATAGATTTATATTTTTTACGATTACAATGTCCGCGTAATAATGCCGCGGGGTTTGCTTACACACACCTAAAATCATATGTTTTTACTGTGTTAAGTCAAGAAATCATGTAATATTATTGAATTATTGCCCTGAGCACCGGTTTCGCAGTTTCACACATAAAAAAAGGCCCATACAATCAGTATGAGCCTTATCATTCCTAATGGGTTATCGTAAAATTGTCTCAGCTTTTTCTGCGAATCAGCAGACTTCCAAGCCCCAGAATCATCATAGTGGCCGGTTCGGGAACGAGGCTTATGGTTGTGGCAAAACCGTCTTCGGTGATGTTGTAAGCTGCCCGATTCGTATTGACCACGCCGTCAATTGACACCTTACCGTTGTCAATATACCACGCCCAGACACCACCGGTTGTGCCGCCGCCCTTTTCGCCAAGGGTCAAAGAGCCGGCATTGCTGGAAGCAAAGTCCAGAGTAAGGCCAAACCCTGTTGCGGGTATCGCATCAATTATAATCTCACCTGTGCCGCCTGCGAGCATCTTATAATTTACAGAGCCGCTGGCCTGGGCGGCATGAAAGACACCATTGCCCATGCTGACTGTACCTTTAAGGGCTGATGGAGCTCTGAAATCCGGTGTTTCAACACTGCCGTTAAGGATATTGAGTTCCATATTTTCTTTATACTGCGACCAGAATACCAGCTCAGTGCTGACGTTCAGGTTAACAACCGTTTGCCAGTCAGAAGTGTCGATTTCAATAAGTGTTGTTACGCCGGAACCTGAAAGACCGCCTCGCATCGCAAGCCCGCTCGGGGATTTGATCTGGCCGCCCTCTAAACGCACGGCAATATTGTATAAGGCAGGGGGAGTCCAGACATTGTTTGCCTGGGTTATAAGGCCGGTATCACTGCCGTAGGGGACGGCCCCGCCTTCCCAGTTACCAGCCATATCAATAGCACCAACACCGGCATAACGGCCGCCGGAACCATCAGGCTGTCCGAGGAAGTTAACATAATCAGCAGAGGCAAGACTGGCAACACCAAAGGCCAGCACTAAAACAAAAACGCTGCATTTCTTCATTTTTTTCTCCTTACGCGTTAACTGTAATTAACTATACAAATTGAAACATGCATCTAAAACATGCCCCGACTTTTGATTCAAATGAATTCCACTAACACATTTGAACGTATAGCTTTTCATAATCATGATAGCATGTTTATCATAAGATTTCAAAGTCATTTTGCGTTTTAAACAAGTCATTTTGCGCAAACTTAGACCTCTTATTCTAACAAAAAAGGCCTTCACAGTTTGTGGAGGCCTTTATGAATGGTACTTAAAATGGCTGACTGCCTTTATTTTATCCAACTGGGGAATAATGAAGAATCTTCAACATATTTGTTACGCCTGTCAAAATGGTTATACCATTTCAACCCCCACAATTCTGTGAGTTTGAGTTTGCGGGCGCTGAAATCAGCAAACACCATGTTTGTCCCGTCAGAATGGCGCGGCACGCAAAACTGCCCCATCCCCCAGTTGTAGTGATTATCCTTAGCCTTGTTCAAACGGGCATTTTCTTCTGTCTCCGGCGGATCGAGCACTGCGCGGCCTATGCCAAAGTCTCTATCTTCTGAAAGAACGCCGCCTTCGAGCCATCTGCCGTCGCCGAACATGGGAACATTAGAAGCATCAGATACGTTTGAAGTCTTACGCCAGTAAAATTCTACCGGACGGCGAAGACTGTTGACCGTTCCTGTTGACTTAACAGAGCCTTCTTCCGGATTGGACGCCCAGACGCTCATCGTGTAACTTACAGGAATAGCCTGCAAAAGCATACCATTCTGGCTGGGAAGGTCGTTTATTGCCCACGGCCATGCAGCAGAAGTATCTGTCCATCCCATAGTTTCTACGCCGAATTGCTGGCCAATCTCATAACCCGGGTTAATTCTGGGGACCGATGGACATACGAGAGAGTCGATATCGTCTCCGCGATAGGGCTTGAGGTCCGCAAGCCAGTAGCCCCAGCCTGAGCCCGGGTGTTTGTCGGGTCCCCACCCCTGGTGACCTCTGGTGAAAGAATCATCGTTATCTGTCGCATATGCCGCGAATGCCAGACCCTGGCTCCTGAGATTTGACAAACAAACCGTTTGCTGTGCCATTCGGCGAACCTTGCCTAATGCCGGCATCAAAATAGCCATAAGCAATGCGATAATCGAAATGACTACAAGTAACTCGATCAGTGTGAAACCTTTTTTTGTTTTCATGACATCCAGATCCTTAGAAATAAAAGCTGTAACATTTATTTTATTCATGTTTTACTCTCTTAATTATAACTTGTTTTACGTGCAATTACAAGCGGCGTCATACTTTGAACCGCCAGCATGGCAATGACGGCACCAACCGGAACGCCCGAAAAACGCTGTCACTGGCAAACACAAAACCTTGATATGTATATCCTTATACAATAAAGCAGTTTAAAATTACGTCTTATGGAGCACTTTGCATATTACGCAAAATGACCATCTCGTTACGCAAAATGACTTAACCGGCTAAAGCAAAAAATGCCTTAATTCTCAATCAGTTCTCAACCATTGCGCAGCGAGCCCAAATACATCGGCGGCTCCGACATCATTGCTCATGTCAATATCCGCCCCGCCGCACCAGTTATTCTCGGAATAACACGGTGACCCAAGCCAGTTTGAAGCCAGTACGGCATAATCCTGTAAATTTATCAGCATATCATTGCCGGCAATATCCGCCGTTGGCTCAAAGCCGATTATGACACTGCCATAAACCCTGATTGAAGGTGCGGTTATCTGAATCCTGCCGGGGACGGCCTGTGTATTAACCGTTGCGGGTGCAACTTCATGCGGCGAAACAATATCGATCGTAAGTTCTTTACCCTCAAGCCATGAGGGCATCTCGATATCAAACGTTAATTCGGGTGTATAGTTAACCGCGTCGCTTTCCAGCTCGATGTCGTAATTGACAATATCCACAAAGAGCCTGCCGCCGCAAACATCCTGATACAGAGTCAATCCAACATTTTCGTCCACATCGGTGTCGCTGGAAGCAAGAACGGGCACCGCGCCGCCAAGAACCGCGTCCATCGCCGCTGAAAACCGGCCGATATCAGCCGCACGCTGTGAAGCATTATCGGCATTGAAATAGTCCATGCCGATATTGTCTTTGATGTAGTAAACCTTTCCAAAGCCGACATTTAACTGATTTGTTTCCGGCGCCGTCGCTATGTCGCTCACACCTGTCAGACGCGAGAGGCTAAAGCCTGCGGAATTAACCGCGAAATTTCCGCTTTCCGGCAGACGGTTTCCGCTGCTGCCGGTAACAATGAGCCTGCCTCCTGCCTGCACCCAGGGAAAGAGAACCTCCGCGGCATCCGAGCCGTCAAAAACCTCTGACTCGGCTATTACCAGAACCTTTAAACCGGCAAGAGCTTCCGCATTGAGTTTCCACTCAGGTACAAATCTGTATTGGTAGTGCAGCTGCCCCAGCGCCGTCGCCCAGCCCCAGTTTGCAAACTGATGTGGCTGGCTGTTGAAGTCTTTCATGCCGCCCGGCAGCATCTGGTTCAAGATAGAAGATGACGAGTAGTATATGCCGACATCCTCAACTGCATATCGTTTGTTGAACATAGACTCAACCTCTGAAACAAAGCTGAAAAACATCGCATTCGTCGCGGCATCGCCGGTCTCCCGGTCATTGCCGGGATGAAACATAGGCATGGTATGCGTCGCGAGCATTTCATACCACATAATCTGGCAGAGATTACGGTTGGCGCGATATCCGTTTACAGGGTCATGTTTAAGGTAATCCTCGTAGTGGCTGTTATAGAACCATACATTTACAAAGCGGCTTTTTGAATGCTGCATCGCCAACTTGTAAACAGGTGCGAATCTCCCAAACGGCGGCAGTGTAATCCCGCGGGAACCGGCACCTAAACTCCAGCCGGCGGAAAGTTCTGTGCTTACCATATCGAGATTTCCGCGTGTCCAGCCGAGGTTAAACATGGGAATATCGTTGCCCATAACCAGAAAATCATCAATACCGTTTTCAGATGCCGCCTGGTGAACCGCGTTATCGTAATTTGTAAGTGCCTCTGTACCAACGCGGCGTTTGAATATCATGTATGCCTGCCAGAGCGGCTCGTCCTGCCAGCGGCTGTCTTTCCAGGCCGCATGGTCAAGATTCTCTGAGGCCGGATCCCAGCCCCAGCCGGCAGCGATATCCTTTAATTTTTCACGCACATCAAACGTCATAACATCAGATACGCCCATTGCAGCCAGTTCATTCGCGGTAAAGTTATTTAAAAGGTGCTGCCTGAAACGCGCGACAGACCACTCGCCGAAGGCACGTTTTACAGGGTTTGCGTTGAAATTGTCCCAGGGGCTGTAATTATCCGTCCACATGCCGTGGATTCCTGTCGATGTGGCGTGAAGGGTGGATGCGTAGGTAAAATCAATCCACATTGGACAGGCGGTGTCCTTGCTCTGCCTGAAATGCCCGCAATAATCCCCTTTGTCAGAAGGAATATAAAGCTGACCGTTCTGGGAATCCTGGGCGGCGAGGTTATATTCGTAATCAAATGGAACCCTGCCGAGAATGTCTTTTGAGCTGCCGGCATCGTAAACCCTGCTGTTTCGCGGGTCGGTTGGATCGCCGATATGGCCTGTTGCCTCCGTGCCGTCGGGATAGGTCATTGCAGGCCCGCCGTAAACAGGGTGGGTACGCGTCCACGGCCGGGCAAACCATTCATCATCAAACCAGTTATGAGTGCCGACCCATACAACCTCGCCGCCGCTGTATGAGGCCCAGCTCCAGTAGGTATGGCTGACGGTATTATAATCCGGACTTGTGCTTACAGGATCCAGCTCAACTACAAATGTCGGGCTCTGGCCGAATGTTTCAAAGTATGAGAGGCTCTTGAGCCCTGCCGCGTCTGCCTGGGCCTTGACGTATGGCCGGCCGGTTATCTGCTGTCCGTAAAGGGCCCAGCCGGGATCACTCTTGGTAGCGTTGAAGGCAACACTGGAATTATAAGCTACCGCTTCGTCGGTATCTATGCTTTCACAAACACGCAGCAGACTGTCCCACCAGAGAGGCTCATCGCAGATATTAGAATTGTCTTGCTGGGAGCAGAGGCCCTGCAAGTTTACAGCACAGATAACTAAAAGCAATATAAGTGATTGTTTCATTTTGGTCCTGACTTTTAAATTATATGTATCGCCATCCCGCTGAGACGAAAAAATTTCCATTCCGGCCCGAAAACCTTTGTGCAGTATAACAGAAAAAAGGGAGTTTTAATAAGTCATTTAGCGTTTATTTGATGTCATTTTGCGCAAAAAGGCGAAATATTATTATCTCCCTGAAAAATCCAATTTACAGTGAGTATCTGGAGTCTATACACAAAAATAGAAGGGTCTGTTCTGCAACAGGCCCTTCTATTTTTTTTAAATTATTTCACCGGAAGTTTAATTTATCCAGTTTGCCGCCATTTCAGCGAAATCTTTGTAGTTGACATCGCAGTCGCCGTTCAGGTCACCTGTCAGCCCGTCGCAGCTGCCGCCGGCAGATACGCCGGTGAGCCAGTTGACTGCCAGAGTTTTGACGTCGTCAACGTCAACATCGCAGTCTCCGTCAATATCGCCGCCGCAGCTCTGAACAGATACAGTCGTCATACCGGGGTTCGTAACGTCGTAATCATGAACCACAACGCCGCCTTCAGCGGAAATCTTACCCGAGGTCACAGCCGCGGCTATCTCGGCATCTATATCTCCGGCAACCATTATAGTTGAATCGCCGGAGATCACAATGCCGTTGCTGTCGGCAAGCCCGACAAGTCCGCCGATTTCGTTTACAACGATGGTGCCGCCGTTCATATCGATACTGCCGTGGGACAAGGGCGGATATCCGGGGTCATCGAGGATTGAGAGCTGAAGAACCTGGCAGTTTATAATTCCGGCGTTCATTTGAATATGGCCGTCGCCGTAGAGGTAGTTGTCGTAGCTGCCGGCACCGACTCCAATACCGTTTGCATAAAGAGCGGCACCGTTCATAATCAGAGTGCCTCTTCCGGGAGCTTCAGGCGTGCTGCCGTTGGCGCCGAGGTTCAGATTGCCCTGCCCCTGGCCCTGCGATTCAGGATCCTCAGGGTCTGGAGTACCTATTATATCGAGCGTAACGCCCTCAGCGATTTCGAGGTAGTCATCAGCGGCAACGCCGGACGGCTGCCAGCCGATGGTTACGGCACCCAGCTGGGCATCAGCGTCGATAATGGGATGCTGCCCTAACGGAGCAGCTCCGGTTGTTACGAACACATCCCCCGGCCAGGGCACTTCGTTTGACTCATAGTTCCAGTTTTCCTGGAGAGACTGAGTTTCTCCGCCGGCGTCCCACGCCATGTTATATGCATGTTGGCCGTCAACTTCCGGGTCATAGGCACGTGCTGTAACTATAATCCTGTCGCCGACATTATCAGTCTGTATCACGCCGGAACCGCCATCTGCAAAGATGTAGCCCTGTGACTGCCACCAGCTTACCGGTTGACCTGAAGCCAGGGAAAGCGTTCCGTTGGCCTGCGAGGAAATATCGATGCCAATTCTCTCGACAGAGCCGGGAACAAAGCCGACTATCTGGCTGGCGCTTACTGTGCCGTCATTGATAAACAGCACCCCGGTACCGGCTACCCGCTGCCATGAGCCGCTTCCGGAATCCCATTCAAACTTGCTGAATGACAAGGTGTAGGCGTTGACAGCGGCCGAAGGGCCGTTCAATTCTGCTATTGTATGGCCGACTTTGTGCTCATACGGAGGTTCGGGATTATCCCAAAAGGTAGTGCTCAACTCCAAATAGAGGCAGTTCACCTCGCCGCTGATACGAAATGTTGAAGTACCGCTGACGTAACCAAGAGTACAATTGGTTGACGTCGTCAGAGAAGCGCCGGACTCAAGATCCAAAGTAGAATCGCCGCTTCCCATAAGCAGCTGGCCTATCTCTACAGCAGCCGGTGAGTATATAGTTGGATAATCGCCGTCATATATAACCGCCATGTTATCAGTGCCCGGTGCATAGCCGGTATCCCAGTTGGCTGCCAGAGACCAGTCTCCCTCGCCGCCGAGCCAGTTCACCGGCACAAGCCCCTTCAATTCTGCTGAATACCCGGGGCTTGCAGCCGCAAAGATGCCTGCCGAAAACATTAGCAGGATTAGAAAGCGAAATCTGTTTTTGTTCATTTTTTGATCTCCTGTAAAAAAAAGTCTTAACCCGCGTAATCACAAATCAGCGTTTTCTGCGAATAAGGATGCTTCCAAGACCCAGCAGCATCATGGTTGCAGGCTCGGGAACAAGCGATATGGAGCTGGAAAGGCCATCCTGCGTGATTAAGTACGCGGCAGGATCAGTCGTAACAACACCGTCTATAGAGATCATGCCGTTATTCCTGAACCAGTCCCAGACTCCGCCTGTGGTAACTCCGCCGGTTTTCTGGCCGAGTGTGAAGCTGCCGGTATTGCCGGTTCCAAAATCCAAATCTACCGCGAAGGTGTCTGGTATTACATCGATGATAATCTGTCCGGAACCGCCTGCCAGCATGTTGTATTCGGCTGTGCCGTTAGCATTTCCGATGTGTACTATGCCGTTGCCCAGATTGAGCGTTCCCTTGTATATCGCGAACATGGAATCGGCTGTAACGCTGCCGTTTAGTACGTTTAGAATCATATGCTCGCCATACTGAGACCAGAAAGTCAGCTCGCCGGTAATGCCTACGTTGGTAACCGTGTTCCAGTCATTAGTATCCACCTCGATCAGCGTAGTTACACCAGAATTAAAAGCTCCGCCCCGCATCGCAAGGCCGTTAGGGGCTACAAAAGTTCCGCCCTCTAAACGTACACCGAAGTCCTCTAACGCGCCGTCACCGCACCAGACGTTGTTTGCGTAGGTTATCAGTCCGGTATCACTTCCGTAGGGAACCGAACCGCTCGCCCAATTGTCACCAAGTTCAACATCGCCGACACCGTCTAAACGCCCTCCGGAACCGTCTGACTGCCCGACGAAGTTCACATACTCAGCAGATGAAAGAGCGGCAACGCCAAAGATCAACATTAAAACTAAAATCCTGTACTTTTCCATAACTTCTTTTCTCCTTTGATAAGGTTAATAAATAATCTTCTTAACATAAGAAAGATTCTCTACATATTTATCTGATTTACTTTCGGTAGGCTTTACTGCCGGACCGCCGCCATATATTGTTCATAAGCGTAAATCCAAATAAGCCTGGAAGAATTGGAAATCTCTACACAACTTCTAAACCGAGAGATACTTCAACTTCTTTTACCTCTATAAAATCATGTTCTTCTTTCTAAATGCATCACCAAAATTAAAGTCTAAACTTTATTTCCTGATAACTACTGTTAATATTATATAAAACGAACCGGCTAATTACAACCCGATATCTTTATCCGGCGGTTTCTACTTGAAAATAAAACAAACGCCGCCTCGGGAAATACAAAGTTTCAATTTTATAAAGCATTTATCAAAAAGGTTTTAAAAATCAAAGCTCCATTGAAAATAAAAAGTCTAAACGGCATTACTTCTACGCAAAATGACTTGTGTATTTCGCAAAATGACTTAACAAATTTTTGTTACCCATCAGTTTCCGTCCAACCATTCCGCCGCAAACCCTAAAACATCGGCTGCTCCGACATCACTGCTCAGATCGATGTCCGCGCCGCCGCACCAGTCATTGCCGGCATAGCATGAAGCCTCCAGCCATTTGGACGCCATCACCGCATAATCGGCAAAATCCACCCGCAAATCACCATTTATATCTGCTTCTAAATTCAGGCTTATAACAATACTGGCGTAGAAACTTATCGAAGGTGCGGTTATCTGGATCCTGCCCGGAATGGACTCTGCATCAGCAAACGCCGCATCAACCGCGTCGGGTGATACTGTACTAACTGTAAACTCTTTGCCTTCAAGCCATTGCGGCATCTCCGCATCAAAAGTAAACGGCGGCGTATTAGTCATCTTATCGGTTTCCAGCTCAATGTTATAATTGACTATATCGACAAAAAGTTTCCCCCCGCATATATCCTCATAAAGCGTAAGCCCGATATTCTCGTCAAGATTGCTGTCGCTTGATTCAATAACAGCATCCGTGCCTGCCAGAATTGTGTCCATGTAATTTGAAAAATCACTCAACATGCTTGCCCGCTGCAAGGCGGCGGCGTTGTAATAATCCATGCCGATATTGTCTTTTATGTAGTAAACTTTTCCTTGGCCTACACTTAGAAGCTGAGAAGCCGGGGCTGAGGAAATATCTGAAACTCCCGTCAGCATAGAGAGGCTGTAACCGGCGGGATTAACCGCAAAGTTGCCTTCTTCGCCGCGGCGGTTTCCGCTGCGTCCCGTAACAATCAGCCTGCCGCCGGATTCTACCCACGGATAAAGAATCTCCGAGACATCGTCCCCGTCAAAAACCTCTGATTCACCGATTATCAGAACCTTCAGGCCGTCAAGCGCCTCGGAACTCAGCTTCCATTCCGGCACAAACCTGTACTGAAAATGCAGCTGCCCCAGAGCCGTCGCCCAGCCCCAGTTGGAAAACTGGTGCGGCTGATTGTCAAAATCCCTTATACCGCCCGGGAAGTACTGGTTCAGTATTGATGAAGACGAATAATATATACCGACATCTTCCACTGCACAGCGCCGGCTAAACAGATTATCTACCTGGGAGACAAATCCGAAAAACTGACTGTTTGTACTTGGGTCTCCCGTTTCCCTTGGATTTGACGGGAGCAGCATAGGCAGAGTGTTTGACGAGAGCATTTCCGAATACAGCACACGGCAGACATTTCTGTTAGCACGGTAACCGTTTTCCGTGTCATGTTTTAAATAATCTTCATACCCGCTGTTATAGAACCATACATTTACAAACCTGCTTCTTGACTGCTGCCGGGCAAGTCTGTAGGCGGGCGATATCCTTCCAAACGGCGGGAGCGTGAAACCGCGGGAGCCGCTGCCAAGCCCCCAGCCGGCGGATATCTCTGTGCTTACCATGTCCAGGTTTCCGCGTGTCCAGCCAAGGTTGAACAGAGGCACACCATTTCCAAGGACAGCAAAATCCTCAATACCGTTCTCGCCGGCGGCGGCGTGCACCGCGGCATCATAATTTGTAAGAGCGGCGGTGCCCACCCGGCGTTTGAATATAAGATACGCCTGCCAGAGCGGTTCATTCTGCCACCTTGAATCTTTCCACGCAGAATGGTTCAAGTCTGTAGAATGAATATCCCAACCCCAGCCGGCGGCTATACTTTTAAGCCTTTGGCGGATGTCAAATGTCATAACATCTGAGACGCCCATATCCGCTAACTCGCCGGCGGTGAAATTATCTGAAAGGTGATTCCTGAATAGCGCAACGGACCACTCTCCAAATGCGTGCTGAACGGGCTTACTGTTGAAATTATCCCACGGGCCGTAATTATCTGTCCACATTCCGTGCAGCCCCAGCCCTGTAGCGTGCAGCGCAGAGGCGTAGGCATAATCAATCCATGCCGGACAGGCCGTGTCTTTGCCCTGCCTGAGATGCCCGGCATAATCTCCCCTGTCTGAAGGGACATAGAGCTGGCCGTTCTGAGCTGCCTGTGAGAGGCTGTTGTACTCATAGTTGACAAATACCCTGCCCAGAATATCCTTTGAACAGCCGGCGTCATAGACCCTGCTGTTGCGGGGATCGCTGCTGTCGCCAAGATAGCCGGCTGCGGCGGTGCCGTCGGGATAGGTCATAGGGCTGCCGCCGTAAACCGGATGTGTGCGTGTCCACGGGCGGGCGAATTCTTCATCATCAAACCAGTTGTGAACGCCCACCCATACGATTTCATTGCCGCTGTAGAGCTGCCAGCTCCAGTGATTGCGGCTGACAGTGTTATAGTCTGGGCTGGTGCTGACCGGATCCAGCTCGGCTATGTATGTTGCGCATTCACCAAATGTCTCAAAGTATGTTATACTTTTCAAGCCGGCCTGGTCCGCCTGGGTCTTATTCCATAACCTCTCGGAGAGTTTTTGGCCGTAAAGTCCCCACGTCGGGTCGTTTACAAAACCGTTGAATGCCACTTCCGCATTGAGTGCCTCGGCTTCATTCGCGTCGGACGTCTGGGCAATACGCAGCAGTTTGTCCCACCACTTAATGCTGCCGCATACGTCCGCGCCGGCAGGGGGTTCAGCGGATATAATGGCTTTGTCCGGGCAACCGAGCCCATCACCGCCTAATGAGCCTGATAACCAGTAATAATCCGCAAAAACTGATTGCAGGTTAATAAATGCCGCTAAAGCGATAAAAACAGTTAACAATCTCATGACCGGCCTCTAAGTTAATAGTGATTGCATTGTAAATGCTTGTAATTATAACAGATATATGTTGTGTCACTAAATCATTTTGCGTATTTATTTTGTCATTTTGCGCAAAACGCTTGCAAAACAAACTCACAAACGTATCATCTTAGCTATTAAACCATTAACATTCAGTTACATAGGCTGATCAATGCATAAATCAAAAAGAGTTCTACTGCTTCTGGACATTGACCGTGGCTGGACACGAGATATACTTCGCGGCATTGCCAAGTACTGCCGGCTGAACAATCCCTGGGGCCTATACCGGCTCTCACAATTCTACTGGCGGCCCGAACACAAACGGAACAAAAACGAGCTGAAAAAGTTCCAGCAGTGGAAACCGGACGGAATTATAACACGGGAGATGGATCATATCGATGAAGTCCTGCAGCTTGGTGTGCCGGTAATAGGCTGGGACTATTCAGGGGAAGTGCCCAGCATACCGATAGTAACCAGCGACTTTGAAACGACGGGAAGTATGGCCGCCGAGTATTTCCAGGAAAAGGGTTTCAAAAATTTCGCTTTCTGCGGCTACTCCGATGTGGGCTGGTCAACAAAAAGGCTCGAAGGTTTCCGCAGGACTTTAAACGCAAGAGGCTATGAGGTAGAGGTTTACATGAAGCCCATGTCCTCGCTTCGGAACCTCTGGTCAGATGAAATAGACAAGCTCTCAAAATGGCTCAAGACCCTTGCGCCGGCGACCGGCCTGATGACCTGCAGTGACGACAGGAGCCTGCATGTGCTGGAAGCCTGCAAAACATCATCGATACTTGTGCCCGAAGAAATTGCGATTTTGGGCGTAGATAATGATGAGCTCTTGTGCGACCTGGCTAACCCGCCGCTGAGCAGCATTGAATTCAATACCGAAGATACGGGCTATGCCGTAGCAGAAATGCTTGATAAAATGATGAGCGGCAGGCATTTTGAAGGCTGCAACATAATCACCAAGCCGATTCGGGTTATAGAAAGACGCTCAACTGACATATGTGCCATACAGGATTCACAGGTAACCGCCGCCCTTGCCTACATCAGAGAACATAAATACAAACTCATAGGCGTCTCAGAAGTGGTCAGCGCTACGTCTGTCTCACGGCGAAATCTCGAGCTGCGTTTCAAAAAGCATCTCAACCGAAGCATTCTTGACGAGATAAAGAGAACGCATGTTGACCTTATGGCCGATTTACTCATAGAAACAAATTATTCCGTCTCCAAGATCGCTTCCATGCTCGGCCACAGCAGTGTAGAGAATATATGCAGATATTTCAAAAGCGAGAAAGGTTTATCACCGGCTCAATACAGGGAAGAGTTTGAAAAACCAGTCATTTTACGCAGATGATATGTCTTATTGCGCAAAAACACCCGCACAGCGAGCCCATTCTAACAGCAGGATAAAGCATTAAAATACGTTTGGCAAAAAACTTACAAGATAACTTCAACAGCAAAACCATGCCAAACGGCAGAATTGGCGATAAATATATTACTTGATGAAAAGATTCAATAAATAATAATTCGGACAATTATCTTTAGCGGTAACAAACTGAAGCAATAATTTATTACAATTGAATGGAACAATATATGGCATCAGAGAATCTGGAAACACCGAACACAACAGGGAACGGGTCTCAAAACAAGCTAAAGGCAACCACAAAACTGGCCTGGGGCTCAGGCGCGCTTGCTGATGCTATGATGGCAAACGTCATCTCTTACCTGGCCCTGCCGATCTACAACATAGCACTGGGCGTAGATCCCAGATGGCTGGGCTGGGCAATGGGACTGCCGCGTATATGGGATGCGATCTCGGATCCGGTTCTTGGAAATATCTCCGATAACACCCGCTCAAGGTGGGGCAGAAGACGGCCGTTTATATTTGTGGGAGCGATCCTCTCAGGTATATTCTTTGCCGTGTTATGGATGCCGCCGGCGAGTTTCAGCGCCAGGGCAATGGGATACTATTTTCTGGTAACATCATTTTTCTTCTACACGGCATATACGATTTTTGTTGTCCCCTGGAACGCAATGGGGCTTGAGCTGACAACAGACTACGACGAGCGAACCCGCGTCCAGGCATACCGAACGTTTATGCAGAGTATCGGCGGGCTGCTGCTGGGGACATTGTGGTGGCTCTCTATCAAAATCGGAGGAGAAGGAAACGAAGTTTACGGCGTTAAGATAGTTGGTATTATCTTCGGTGTGTATGTAATGATTACCGGAATGCTGCCGGCGATTTTCTGCCGTTCGCAGATTTCCGTGCCAAGCCAGAAAAAGATACCTTTCATAGCGGCAATCACTACAACAGCAAAAAACAAGACGTTTATCCTGCTCGGAGCGATAATGTTCTTCCTGCTTATCGGGCTGTTTCTGGTTAATTCTTTCAGCAACTACATAAACATATACTATGTATTCGGCGGCAGCAAAGAAGGAACCTCAAAGATAGCAATGATTGCCAATTTCGTGTTTCAGACTACCGGCATAGGGCTGGTGCCGCTGGTTTCTTACCTTGCAGTGCGTTTCGGCAAAAAGCGCATACTGCTGGCCGGCCTGACCTCTGTGATGGCGGCGTATTTTACAACATGGTTTTTCTACACGCCAAAAGCGCCTTACCTGCAGCTGATCAGTCTGGGAATGATGGCCCCGGGGCTTTCATGCGTCTGGGTTATTACCGCTTCGATGCTGGCTGATATTTGCGATGTCGAAGAATACCATACAGGCCTGAGAAGAGAAGGAATGTACGGTGCGGCTTTTTCATGGATCATAAAAGCAGGCATTGCGTTTACTCTTGTAGGCGCGGGCTATATGATAGATTTTTCAGGTTATGACAGCAGCCTTGCTATGCAGACAGAGGATACAATCCTGAAGATGAGGCTTCTGTATATGCTTGTACCGGTTGCCTTTATAGGCACTTCATTCATACTTGTATGCTTCTACCCCTTAACAAGGGAAAAGGTTGAACAGATCAGGCATGAGATAAACGCGCGAAACAATGCACCGAACAATCCTGTTGACGGGACAATAGAAACTATAAATGACGATGACCCTGTTATTTAAAACTGGTAAAACAATGATAAGTACATTCCAAAGAAGTAGTTTTCATACCTCCAGAATCGCAAAAACGGTTTTTCTGATCGGACTTGCCGTTAGCCTTTTCCCGCTTTCAGCGACCGCAGAAAGCCGGCTCTGGATAAACACAGACGCCGATTCAGACTGGCACAGCCAGGCCAACTGGGATACTGGCGTCCCCGCAGCCGGCGACCACGCATTGATAAAAGGCGATATCCCCGGAGTCTGGCCTGTTATAAGAACGGCACAGACCGCGGCGCCGGGCGGAATATGGATCGGCTACAGCAACACTGCCAGCACACCCGCTGTTAATCTCGAATATGGCGGCAGACTCGAAACAGATCAGATATCTGTCGGATTTATCGCAGGGGGAGTGATGAACATCGAAGGCGGAACACTCGAAGCCGCATCCTCTATAACTCTGGGCGGCGGAAACGCAGAATACGGCTACAGCCGCGGCACAGTGAATATTTTCGCCGGCAGAAGTCGAACCGCCAATCTGTTCTTCGGCTCACACGATGGTCAGGCATACATGGGCGGCACGGGCAGACTGAATTTATTCGGCGGGAGCCTGCGAACCCACATTCTTGAGGGACTGGATAATCAGGGCAGCAGCATCAACATAGAAAACGGCGTACTTGTTATATCCGGAGAT
Source organism: Limihaloglobus sulfuriphilus (assembly GCF_001999965.1). Classification (GTDB taxonomy): domain Bacteria; phylum Planctomycetota; class Phycisphaerae; order Sedimentisphaerales; family Sedimentisphaeraceae; genus Limihaloglobus; species Limihaloglobus sulfuriphilus. The sequence continues at coordinate 3,353,883 of NZ_CP019646.1, forward strand.
TACACACTCCAGGACGTGGACAACTGGGTAAACACGGGCAGACTTTCGGCATTCGGCGGCAAAGGCAAAATCGTTGCCGAGGATGTGGGCTATATTGTAATCACCGCCCAGGGGCCCAGATACGGTTTGAGCTCATTCTACGATGACGGGCAGATAGACCTCGATGACGCGGCGGCAATGGCACAGAACTGGCTTGCGTCTGATTGCTCAGCCGAAAATCAATGGTGCGGCGGCGCGGACATAAACGGCGACGGCTCTGTGAACACCGAAGATTTCACGCGGCTTGCCCGGCACTGGCAGAGCGGGCCTTACTACGGTCTGCGCGTGCAGAGCGACGGAAACCTCTACGCCAACGGCGTGCCTTACAGCGGCTTCGGCGTAAACTACTTTGATTGCTTTGTTGACCAGATCAAAAACCCCTCCAACGGCTATTATGTGGCGGGACTGGAAGGGCTTGGCGAGCGGAATATAAAATATGCCCGTATGGCAGGCTGCGGTTTCTGGCCGGTTGATATGCAGATGTATTTTGATGATAAGACCAGGTACCTGCGAACCATGGACAGGATTGTAAACACTGCCGAAGAAAACGGCGTGGGGCTTATCCCGTCGCTTTTCTGGACACACTACACCATTGCCGATATTCTCGGAGAGCCGGTAAACAGCGTAGGCAATGAAAACAGTCAGACCGCAGCAACAATGAAAGAATATATCCGCGAGATAGTAACCAGATACAAAAATTCTCCGGCGATCTGGGGCTGGGAAGTCGGCAACGAGTGGAATCTGCCCACGGACCTGCCAAACGCCGAGGCTCACCGCCCGCCGACATACACCAATCTTGGCAACCCCGCGGAGAGAACCGAACAGGACGAGCTGACATCTGAAATGCAGGCCGCCGTAATGAGATTCGTTGCCGCGGAGATCAGGAAATATGACCCGTACAGGCTGATATCATCGGGCAACAGCTACCCCCGCCAGTCTTCGTGGAATCAGTGGCAGTTCAGCAGCTGGGAAACGGACACCATCGAACAGAAACGGCTTATGTTCAAACTCCAGAACCCCGACCCGATTAACTGCATCTCTGTCCACTACTATGACACCGCAAGAGATCTTGAGCTTGCCAAGAGCGTGGCAGACAGTGTCGGCAAGGTACTGTTTGTCGGGGAATTCGGTGCTTCGGGCACTACACAGCAGACACAGGACGATTTCTATGAACGGCTGAATTACGTACAGGCCTCAAACGCACCAATATCGGGATTGTGGAACTACAACCGGAACTTTCCAAACGATGATTACAATATCCTGCCCGATTATTCACACCCAAGACACTACCAGCTCGAGGCTATTATGCAGCTCAACGAGTAGCAGTTATCCGGGTATCGCGTTTATACCGTGTTATTCTGTTATCTTTATGAATTTCTTTGAGCTGAACGTCTGGTCGAACATATCTGTTGTTTTGACCGTGATGACATGAAGCCCCTGTTCGATGTCTGCGAGTAGATTTGCCTGCCATGTATGCAGGCTCTCGGGATTGTTGCTCCAGTTTGGGCGTGCGAGATTCTGATTTTTTTCCCATTCTACCATCTTGACAAAATATGGATCCGGCTCTGATGAGGGCTGCATCTCTAACCATTGAGAATCATCAAGGCGCATCTGGACAAGCGATTTTTCTGAACCGGCAAATATGTTTGCAAGAATTACCGTTTCTGCTGTTTTGCCGGCAGATACTTCATCTGGAGCGTAGATATTCATCTGATAATCTTCAGCTCTTCCAAATGCCTTGTATTTAATAGAATATTCATTGCCGTTGACATTCAGTGCTGCATAGCCGTTGGGAGTCCCGTCACGCATCATTGAATGGGGAATGCCGGTCAATGGCTCTGGAACCCCCGACCACCAGCCGCCGCATACAGCGCCGGCAACAAAATGAAGGTGCGGCTTTTCGCCATGAAAGTTTTCTGATTCATCATAGATAATATTTCGGATATAATGATTATGGCCGGCGATACTGAGAGTATTATCAAAATCTTTTAGCAGGGCAAACAGCTCATCACGCTCACTGCCAAAAAGGTGCAGGCCGCCGTGCATCAGCAATACAACGAGTTTGTCCTTGTCAACATGTTTCAAATCGTTGGCGATGAATGTCAATTCCTCACGCCCCAGCCCCTCATCGTATCCGACGCGGCCGTCTTCAGTTTTCTTCACCATAATCGAATCGAGTATAATAAAATGGGCGTTTGCGTAGTTGAAAGAGTAGTTCGCGGGCCCGTAGATACTTTTGAAAGTCTCAAGCGAACCGGCATCGTCCTCAGTAACAAAATTTATGTCGTGGTTGCCGGAAGTATTGTACCAGGGCAGGCCAATACCGGAGGCAGCCTCGTTGAGGCCTTCAAGCACATCAAGTCTATCAAATGCATTGTCGCCAAGGCTTATTCCAAAAGCCGCTGCTGAGCCGTCTATTTCGCCAATCACATGCCGAAAATAATTGACCTCTGTGTGATTTCTCGCCTGGATGTCACCGAAGAGAAAAACATTGAACTCATCCGGCTCGTCTTGCCGCTGCAAGGCAAAATCGATGGATTCGGGCAGCGGCCCCGTTGGTTTTATACCGGGAAACTTAAGTTCGGAGGGCGAACCCACGGGCTTGTGTATGTAGTAGAACAGCGGCAGGTTATTCTCGTCTATCGGAGTCCTCCAGCCGGAGGGTTTGATTACAAATATAATACAGTCATCTGAAACTGAAATTTCATACCACCCCTTACTGTCGGTAGTTACAACATCTGTTCCGTTAGAAACTTGAACACCGGCAATACCCTCTTCGCCGGCGTCTCTGACATTATTGCCGTTGAGGTCGTTATAGACTACTCCGGCTGCATCGGCAAGTGCCCCGGAACAAAAAAACGCGGCGGCTGTTAATACCCAGGTACAAATTGAAATAACAGATTGATGCTTCATGCTTATCTAACTTTCTTTAAAGGGTTAATTGAGTTTACACCGAAAATACTAACAAAAACACCTCTCAATTCAAGCAAAATTCCCAAAACGCTGGAGAAGAATGTTGGATAATTTGGTAGAGCCGTCCTGATGTACTCCAAAACGGTTCAACAATTTACCGGGAGGTTCTGCAAGTCTCATTGAACATTAAAAAATGCCGCACATGCCTTCAAAGGATTCGTAAAAAGGCTTGTATTAATATTTTCATATATTATACTTAGATATACAGCTTAAGATTTAACAATTATTAGATTTTACAGACACAGGAGGATAAAATGTCTGAGAAGAAATACGATACATCTATTGTGCGGCCTCAAATGCGTGAGGATGACGTCAGGATTCGCGGCCTTGAGATGAAACCCGAGCGGCTTAAGGCGATCAGGGAAGGGCTTCTCACTCTGCACACGCTTGAATTGATGGCCTCAAACATCTACAAGTTTCAGATAACAAAAAAGCCCACTGAGCTCAACCGCCAACTGATAGCGGCAATGTGTAATGAGATGGGGCATTATCAGGATTTTCAGGTCAAGCTCTACGAGTTCGGCTTTCAGCCGTCACTTTTTAGATGGGCATACTGGATTGTCGGCTTTGTTTTCGGTTACGGTTCACGGCTGCTGGGAACTAAGACTGTTCTAAAAACGGCTATATGGGTGGAGGCAAAGGCGGTAGATCACTACGCCGAACTGCTCGAAACAATTGACTGGGACGAGGAAACCCGCAAAGTCATAGAAAAAGATCAGGCTGATGAGGACGGCCATATTGCCCGCTGGAAAACAGAGCTCAAGAAACTTGAAAACAACACCGGGAGCCAATCAAAAGAGATATAAGTTTATTTTGCAGATTCTCGCAGGCTCTTACTATTCTGTGTTAAGCAGCCAGTCTTTGACAAGCAGGCCAAAATCCTCCAGGTCAACTTTGCAGTTTCCGTCAAGGTCGGCAATCATCGCCGTGCATTCAGGCTCGGGGCTGATGTCCTGGTAAATACTGTATATATCCTCGCTTGAGAGCTCTTTGGCGTATATCCTGAAATCATCAATCATGCCGCGGTAGAATCCGTCCCCGCTGCCCTGGGCTCCCGCATAAGAGCCTATATTGAAGCTCGTTATATCTGTCATGGGTTTTGTCTTGCCGGTTCCGCTGTGCCAGAGTGAGCCGTTGAGGTACATCTTCATCTCCGCGGTTGTGCAGTTTTTTGTGAAGGCCCAGTGATTCCACCGGCCGCTGTAGTCGGCTTGTACGGCGGTTTTTGATATTCTGTCGTAGCTGCCCTCGGCGAATCCCGCATCCCAGACAACCAGGCCGCTGCTCCAGGGCAGATGAGAGAGCAGTATTCTGGACTTGTCAGCTCCGTTGCCGTGAAATACAACATCGGGATTATCTGGCTGATAAGCCGGATCGCCATACACCCAGAGACATATCGTAACCTCGTCTGACAGTGATGACAGGGCTGCCTGTGGGACAGCGGCGGTTGTGTTTCCGGTAAAGTTGAGAGCATTGCCGTCCCTGCCCTCTGTCCAGGCTGTATCGATGTTTACAGCGGCGTTGTGTTCATTGCCGCTGGAGTCAAATGCGGCAGTGCCGGAGGTTTCATCAAATTTCCACCAGCCCAGGCAGTATTGGTCAAATTCGCTGCCGGTTTCGCTCTGGTAAGTATCCAGCCAGTCAGAGGCAAACAATCTCAGATCGTCAGGGTCAACGCGGTTATCGCAATTCAAATCAGAGCCTGTTTCAGAAAGGTATGGTCCGGTCAGCCTGAAATGGCGCGTTGTTCTCTGGTCGTTTTCTGTGTCAAAGGGGACTGTGAAACTCAAAGACCAGCTCCGGCAGGCGGCATCGTAATTGCACTGCCAGAAATCGCTGCCGTGCACGCTCTGGTCGATTGGAATCCATTCGCCAAGGATGTTTTGCTCAAGCCGGTATCCTTTGGAGGCGGGCAGGTTTTCTATTGTTATGGGGAAGTATCCGATCCCGCCGGTGATTTCAAATTCTGCGCCGCCGCAGACTTTTACAATCAGCGGGTAATTCTGCACAAGCCTGCCGCGTATCATCTGGATTTGGACATCGTTGCCCGCGGTTTCGCGGTATATTATCTCCCAGCTGTCGGGATTGGCCGCGAGTGCGGCGTTTAGCTGTGTATTCGGGCCGTAGTAATCTTCTGCGTATTGAGGAACAATCAGATACACAATCTGGGCTTCGAGATAGTCGCCGGGTATCAGCTCTGTAATGTTATCCGGCACGGACAATTCGAGGTTAGCGCTTTTGTATCCGCCGTTTTCTGTGCCGTACACGCTCACAAGAGGTGTTTGCGTTTCAACACCGCCCAAACGGGCTGAGTATTCGCGTATTACAAGCCCGCGGTTCGCCCAGGCTCCGTAAACCGATGTGTCTTTGGAGTTTGCCTCGTGCAGTGAGAACCACGGCGTTTCTCCGGTGCAGGGGATTGCAACTCTGCTGTAGTCGTTGCCGCCCTTGACAGGGTTCCATTCTTCTATCATGCCGTTTATGTCGCCGCGTGCCATTTTGTTGAAGTTGTGGTTGTTGTAGTTATCGGCTCCAAGCTGGAAAAAAGCGATCCGTTTGCTGTTGCCGGCGGGTGAGGCGTCAACGGGCAGATTGTTTGTCACATCGTATCTTAGTTTATATACAGCTCTTACGATATCGTCGCTGCGGTACAGTCCTGCGGTGCATTTCATGTCAATTGCGCCGCTGTTGTCGCCGGAGTATATGGCCTCTGTAATAACCGGGCAGTTCTTCTTGTGCAGAGTCTTCATGTTCCTGTTGTACTGCCGTTCGCCGCCGCCGTTCCAGTACGCCAGGAAGTCGCATCCGCCGACGTTGTTTGTCCAGCTCCATTTAACCGGCTCGTCTCTGTTCATAGCATACACCATTATCGGGCGGCAGTCATCTATCATTGATCTGTTGAGGCATACATCGGGGTCATAGGTGATAGTTTCCGCCCATGAGCCCAGGGCAGATTCTTCCCAGAGCTGGTTTCCCCATTCGCTGCTGTCCGACCACCCGGCAAGGCACAGCTGAGCATGAGAAGCCGCGGCGACTCCGCCCCAATGAGCGCCGACACTGGTATAGCTGAGCTCAAGTGTTGTCTGCGGCGGTATGGTGATGATTGTGCTGCCGCGAAACCATGTCGTAGAATCAAACCGGCCGCCGGTATCGGAGTTGTGCCAATTCTTGGAAAGCTGTATCGGGATTCCCAGCGGATTGTACTGGGAATCGCAAAGCACAGCAGAGAGTCCCACAACCTGGCAGACATTGCCGTCCTTGTAGAAGCTGAGGCGCACCTTTCGCTCAACAGTCGTCGGATTGGTTATAAGCATCTCAACCCGTTCGATTCTGTCATTGCCGCTTTGCTGGTATGTGCCGCAGAAGTCGTTTCGCAGTCCGATGTGATACCAGCCGTATCTTCTTTTGTAGTATGTTGTTAAACCTCTGCTAAGGGGCTGTGTCTGTTGTGCGTTGATGGATATCTGTGTTGTTTCCGCGGCGATAACATCTTCAAGCTTAGCGGCGAAATTATCCGATTCGGGATAGACTACCAATGCTATTGATTGTTCAGTGCCGGCCTGCCAGTTTTCGATGTTGAGCCTGAGCCGGCACTTTGATTCGGCTGTGTCGCAGGTGAGAGATGCCGCGGAATGGTCAGAAGTAAAGACGAACCCGTTTTGCCCCTGTGAGTCGCAAAGCCCCTTTATCATGGCCTCATCGATTAGTGTTGGCAAATACTGATCAAGGTCCAGCTCAAGGATCAGCGAGCCGTTTGTAATGGTCTCCTGCGGCGTGAAGTACAATACAAAACTGATTCTATCGGGCCAGGCGGCAATTTCGAGCTGCATTTCGCCCGCCGGTGCCGCGGATTCGAGTGTTATGTTTTCGAGCCATCGCCTTTGGAAAAATTTGCCGCTTTCAATCAGCATACAGCCGGCAAGTCCCGGTCCTGCAGAAACGGCATTGTACTGCGCGGCGTTTACCTCTATTCCGCAGGTAAGTGATGCAGCGGGCAGAGAGTTAATAACGCTGTTATCTGCCCTTAGAGCTTCTGATTCAGCGGGCGGGTTGGGTATTGCGCCAAAACTGATTAGATTGAAATCGTCATAATCGAACGAAAGCCCGTAGCTGCCGGTCTGGATATTGAAGACCTTTTCACTGCCGCGAAAGCCGTCTTTCCACCACATATAGCTGTAATCGCCGGCGTTTTCAAATAATTCGGGAGGATACTGCTGTGCCGCCAGTGAGCCTGCCGACGTTATAAAAACAATAAACGCCTGGACAAGGGCGAATCGCATACGAAACCGGCTTTTACCAATATTAACCATGGGATTTATTATATCTTAGCGCCAAAAAGTTAAAGACCAATAATGCGGTAAACTTTTATCATTTTCCGACAATTCCGTGCACGGCTTTTTATAGTTAGGCAGATAGCCGCTATTTTGATTGTTATCCGGCCTTCTATAGTTTTTCCATGAGCTGGACTATACTTACGACATGATAGGGCAGTTGGCAAGTGCCGTGATGACTAATATCAACGGCTCTACATGGACTGCCGGTTATAACTATACAAAAGACGGGAATGTTTCCTGTCAGACGGGCAGCAATGCGTCCTTATACAGCTTTACCGGCGACTTGATGACCGATTTAAACAGCAATACCCTCACCTGGGATGACAACGGAAGGCTGACCGGCGGCATTAACGACAGCTTTACCTACAACCTTGACGGCAGGCTCAAGACGGGCGGAACCGTCCCAACTGATTATATAGACCTGGCTTACGACCCAATGAACAACCGGGTGTACAAGAAATCCGTTGTGCCGGGACAGGGTGAGAGCAGCGTTACCACAGAAACCCAATATATCGTTGACATTGTCGGCGGTTTGCCTACAATACTATGTGAGTTTGATCTCGATAACAGCTCTTTGACATACTCATATATTTACGCCGACTCCCAGGTGCTGTGTCAGCTCAAACACGATAAATACCTTGATGAATACGATGACGATGGGGATAATAGTTATGAAGACTATATTATTACCCTCGAAGACAGGCTCTTTTACCTGCATGACCGGCTGGGCAGCATCCGCGAAGTGGTTGATTTTGCCGACATTAATCCTGTTGACGGTATCGAAGACAGCCCCGTCGTTGTCGCCGGTTATACCTATAACCCCTTCGGCGAGGATTTCAGCAGCGAATGCTTCGAAAATACCGGCATACACAACCCCTTCAAATACACCGGCCAGTGGTATGATGATGAGATAGACCAATACTACCTCCGTGCCAGAATGTACGACCCGCAAATGATGCGTTTCACGGGCCGCGACCCAGTGAGGGGTAAATATGGAGAACCATTAACTTTGCATCGATATCTGTATACTGCTAATGAGCCAATTAATAGAATCGACCCTAATGGTAAAATCTTTGGGGCAATATGGGGTATGGGTATGCGTGCTAAAGATGCTGCCGTTGGAGTGGGAGTGAAGGCTTGGGCGGCTATGAAAATTAATGCTTTTGGAGCTACGGTAAATGCATTAATAAGCGGTGGTGTTAATGCTGCCACTGGGCCAAGTAATTTAAGTTGGGAAACAAAATTTGCAATAGGAGCAAGTGCTGGCTTTATAGAATACAACATAGCACAAAAAGCAGGTTTAGGAGTTGCAGGTTCTATAGCCGGAGCATATACAGCATCATTAAATACTTATTTTAGTAATGGTAGCTTCAAAAGTAAGCGTTTTCTAACAGAAATAGGAATGTCAGTTGTTGCTGGAGGTTTAGGAACTGTTGCCGACAATTTCGTTGAAGAGGGATCACAAGTTATTGTACCCGGTCTGATAGAACAATTCACCTCACCTGAGAAAATAACTGCTTGGACATTTTCTTTTGATAGGCAGTTTATTACGGGAATGATTGGTGGAATATTTGGTGATTATGTTGATCAGTAAATTACATACTTGGAAGACATAAATATGTTTATTAAAAAGAATAGAATTCGATATTTGTTCGAATGGATTATGACTATTTATATCAATGCATTCTTGCTCGCTTGGATAGGATCATGCGTCTATGGAATTTGGTATTTTATTAAAATATATAAGTCTTCTGGTGAGTTTTTACTTTTGATAGGTATTTTAATTATTGTATCAATGATGGCTTTGCCATTAATACTTATGGTTATTGCATTGTTAAAAGTTAGAAACATGCTCTTAATGCATAAAATAAAAGTTCATCTTGGACAAAATACGCTTGTCCTCTATCTTGCGGATGACGATACATTCCTTATTCCAATAGAGCAAGTAGACTGTGCTTGGAGAAAGCCATCTTCTTTAATCCTGTTGGTTTACTACCAAGAAAAAAAATACTGTTTCAGTTTTCCCAAATACGCCTTCGGTGTTAAAGGTTTAAATGAAATTCAAAAATATTTGAATGAAAATCATAAAATAATTTTGGATCGAGTAATAATTAATCAGAAATCATTAGAATATAATGTTAATAAATTATCTTTGAATAACAGATTAGAATTTATTATGTCTCCTTTACCCTGGCAGCGAACGAAACGGGGTGAAGTCTCTTTTAACAGCGATGTAACATAAACTCTTTCAATTAATGTATTTATGCTTAGACGCCATCTGCATTTTGAATCTATTATCTGAGAAATACATCTTGCGGATTGCCGTAAATCTGTTATAATACGAATTATATAAAATAAAGCTCTTTGACATACTCATATATCTACGCCGACTCCCAGGTACTGTGTCAGCTCAAACACGATAAATACCTTGATGAATACGATGACGATGGGGATAATAGTTATGAAGACTATATTATTACCCTCGAAGACAGGCTCTTCTACCTGCATGACCGGCTGGGCAGCATCCGTGAAGTGGTTGATTTTGCCGATATTAATCCTGTTGACGAATGAAAATAACGAATGAAAATAGGGGACAGTTACCAATTTGTTCTTGCATTATGATTTAATTTTGCTATAATTTCGATATGCCACGTAAAGCACGGATAGTTTTGACAGGTCAGCCGCACCATGTAACTCGGGGGTAAATGGGGGACAGCTACCCATTTATCACTTGTCTCGGCAGGCCAAAAAAAGAAAATGAAATACAAGAGTACGAAAAATGAATAAAAATATAAAATTAATAGGTAACTGTCCCCTTGTATAATAAATAATAATAGTAGTTTTGTCTTGTTTTGGCAGGGCAGACGAGAATGGGTCACCCAAGAATGGGTCACCCATACAATACAAAAGGGGACGGACAGTTACCAATTTGTTCTTGCATTATGATTTAATTTTGCTATAATTTCGATATGCCACGTAAAGCACGGATAGTTTTGACAGGTCAGCCGCACCATATAACTCAACGCGGCAATAACCGGCAGGATGTTTTCTTCGTCGATGACGACTGGAAGGTCTATCTTGAGCTGCTTGGCGAGCAGTCAGAGAAGTTTGGGCTTGATATTTTATGCTACTGTTTGATGACCAATCACATTCATATTATCGCGATCCCTCAGGCGTCCGATTCACTCGCCAAGGCTGTCGGCCGGACGCACCTGCTCTATACACAGTACATAAACCGTATGCATCGCCGCAGCGGGCATCTCTGGCAAAACCGGTTTTATTCATGTGTACTGGACGGTCGGCACTTGTGGAAAGCGATGCGGTATGTTGAACAGAACCCGGTGCGGGCCCGTATGGTGCGTAAGGCGGGCGATTATCCCTATTCCAGCGCAAAGGCGCACCTGGAGAACAGCGACCCTGCCCAGGTACTCGACATGCGGTGGTGGAGAGATAAACGCGGCTCCCGAAACTGGCGGGGGTTGCTGGAGGAAAAGCTGGATAAGGATTATATCGCCAGACTGCGGCTTTCGACGAGTCGCGGAAGGCCGCTTGTAACCGATTCATTTTTAAGTAAAATGGAGAAGATAGCAGGCAGACGATTGAGGCCATTGCCGGTCGGACGGCCAAAAAGAACGAAAAAGAAAGACAAGGGTGTAAAAAAATGAATAAAAACGAAAGCCTAATAGGTAACTGTCCCCTATTTAAATCCTATTTACCCTATTTAAATAAGGTTCATTAGATGTCAACTTGAATCATTCTATCATGCAATTTCCATATAAAGCTGGTTATTCCCATTATTAAAGCTGCTATCGGGACTAACAGCATTGCTACATTGATAGGAACCCCGTAATCAGCAATCAGGCCTATAGTCGATGGAGCCATAAACGCCGCTATACAGATGCTCGCTCCCATGTGCCCGTACAAGTGGGCACGAATAGTCGGGAACTGTTCGGGTACCAGAGTCAAAATGCATGGCGCAGTAGTAGAAACCGCCAGCCCTCCCATAACAATAAAGATAATTGTAAGCCAGAATCCCGCTGCCAACATTGCCGCGGTGAAAATAAGCCCGCCCGCTGCCCCGCTTATAACAAGCATCGTTCGTGTGCTGAGCTTGACATAACCTGCCGCCGATAGAAATCTGCCGGCAGCCAGGCCAACTGCGAACGCCGCGAACGTCAGAGAGCCGTAAAAGTCGGCAACTGCGAATTTTTCCTGAACCATTGGATTTGCCCAGGTGATTATTCCGACTATCATAGTTCCATGGCAGTAAGAGATGATAATAATCGAAACCCAGCCGAAGATGTTTCTTTTTTCGGGATTTTCTGTTCCTTTTAACTTTTCTGCATTTTTCCGATCTTCGAACTCTGTTTTTTTTATGAGGGGCTTGGCAAGCCGGCTTCCAAGTATAAAAACTGCCAGCAGAAGCAGGATATCGAAACTGTAAGGAACAAGAAACATCATCCTGCCAAGCTCTGCGTTATTTGCATATTCTATCCATAAACCTATTAGAGGGGTGCTTATTATCGAAGAACCGAACCATAAACCTGATGCCAGCGCCATCACATGAAAACTGTTTTCTTTGAATTCTCCGCTTAGATAGACGTTGTTTGCATTTAAAGTAAGAACATGCAGCACGCCCAGCAGAAACAATGGAATCAAAACCGACCAGAACCCCGCCGCGGCGAAAAATAACACTATCGAAGCGATACTTCCCAAAATACCAATTTTCCATATTTTCCATAAACCCAGAAAATCCGAAATATGGCCGATACCGATATTCATCAGAAGAGCACCGAGTGAGAGTGAGCTGAGAATAAGGCCTAATTGGGAGTTGGATAATTCGAAAAACCGCTGAATAGACGGTCCGGAGACAAAACCTGTAACTTTGCATATCTCTATTGCGATGTAAGTTGCAAATATAACAACAATAGGATTCTTTTTTACAAGTTTAACCATTAAATATTAGAATAGGATATGAAATCTTCGGGTCATCATTTAACAAACCTGCCCATAACCGTATGCTTTCAAAGCGTTAACGAAACCGGACGATATTGAAATTGCGCAAAGCGCAATCTTATGCTATAGAATTGAGGATTTCAATACCCTTTTTGAGTTTATCCGGCGAATTGGCGTAGCTGAGACGGAAATGTGTGTCCCTTTCGCTGAAAACTCCGCCGGGGATTATCAAGAGATTGTTTTCGATAGCCCTGGTAACGAAATCCGTTCCGCTGAGATTGCCGGGGGCCTTTATGAACATATAGAAAGCGCCGCCCGGGCGGACAAACTCAAATTTATCGCTTAGCCCTTCAACCAGCATATCCCGCCGGCGGGCATAATCGGCGACATGTTCAGAGACATCTACCGTAAGCGCCGTAATTGCGGCTTTCTGCAATGGGGTAGGTGCGCAGACATAGGTGTACTGCTGCAATTTTGCCAGCTCGTTCATCAATGGCTTAAGCTCCTGGCTGACAACAACATAGCCCAAACGCCAGCCGGTCATCGCGCAGTTTTTGCTAAAGCCCTTCATCAGGATCGTTTTGTCATAAAACTTTGCTATGCTTGGAGATGGGCCGTCATAGCAGAAGTCCTCGTATATCTCGTCGCTCATAACGAGAATCCCCCGCCCGGCGGCAATATCAGCTATGCCCTTGAGCTCATCTTCTGTTGAGACTACGCCTGTGGGGTTTGCGGGGGTGTTTATTATTATCAGCTTGGTCTTGTCCGTAACGACCGCTTCAACCTTTTCGGGGGTCATGCGGAAATCAGGGTAGGTGTCAACAAAGACGCACTTACCGCCAAGCATGTTTATAACCTGTTTATAGATAACAAAATAAGGATCTGGAATGACTACTTCATCACCCGGGTTAATAAGCGCTAAAAAAGTCAGGAACAAAGCGCCGCTCACCCCGCTGCTGATGAACACTTCGGGATTATCCCAATGAAGCCTGGATGTCTCCTTGGCAATAACAGCGTCTTTAAGCTCCTGCAAACCAGGTGTTTGCGAATAGCTGTTGCAGCCGGATTCGATCGCTGTTACGGCTGCCTGTTTGACCTGTTGGGGAACGTCAAAGTCCGGCTGGCCGATTGAGAGATTAACAGGGTCTTTTAGATCGGCGGCGAGTGCAAAAACTTTGCGGATGCCGCTTGCGTCCATTAATTTTGTTCTATCAGCAAGTAGTTCGAGCATCTTAAATCCTATATTTTCTCCGGTGGGTTATAAAGCCTGAAATGACAGCCGCGGCGAAATTTCAACCAGCCTGATGTCATTTGCGGCATGATGAATAAATTTGACGCGCAGAGAAAATGCCGCCAGGAAGTGATTAACTTGCAGGCGGCAATCATCTCTCTCAAGAAAACGAAGATGTTTATTCTTCGTCGTCTTTTTTCTTTTTCTTCTTGGCAACGCCGACTTTACGGTGTCCGACCTTTGGCAGGCCTGTAACTTCCTGTGAGTCGTCCCAGCGGCCGTCTTCTGTAAGTTTTTCAAGCCGCTCTGCCCTTGTTAGCACATTGCGATGCCTTTTAAGAGCATTACCTGTTTTAAGTGAACTGTCCAATGACATTTGCGTTCTCCTGTAAATCTTTATATTTACTCTATTTACTGTTTTTGTTATCTAATTTTCTTACCGTAAACATCCTGAAACGGTTTCGTTCCGAATGTCTCGTATCCGGCAGGCGCCTCATAGCGTGCGCCGATTTTCTTAATCTTTTCTTTTACGTTATACCCCGTACTTCCGACGGTATTAACAGTTTCAAAGGTCTCTACTGTCTCGAGATAATACCATTTGCCCCGCTTGACAATATGCAGTGCAATGCCGTTTTGGGCAAAATACTCTTTTACAGGCTCAAGATCGCCGGGTACCTGATAGGTCACCACGACAATGACATTACTGCCGCTGCCCATATAATCCGGCTTTGAGTCGGCATTTATTCTCGCTACAATCGGCTCAGGCGATTCATCGGAGTATTCGTCCGAAACATCTGTTTCTGAAGGACTTAACGTTTCTTTTGTTCCTTCCTGAGATACCTTCGGCTCAGCCGTTTCGCTGCAGCCTCTAAGGGCCGAGACCAAAATCCAGACGAGGATTATAGTAATAATCAGCCCGATTACAAGTTTTATTATCGCAACCTCGGAAAATAAAGGCCTGCTGCGAGGTTTCTTCTTTTTATGGTCTTTTTTGTCATCTCCGGGCCTGCCCGAGACCCGTACTGGTTTCCCATCGCGGTACAGACCCCCCCGGCTCTTGCCCAGAGCTTCGTATAAAGCCTTTTGACCACGACCTTTATACATTTTGGCTTCTCCAAGTAATAGGGGTTAAATTCGGTTTTTTCGATAATCTGTTGATTATATTTATTTTGACATAAATTGCAAACACAAATATAACCTGCCCGATTCAAAAAAACACTCCCCTTGGTTTTATGAAATAATGAACATACACCGGCTACAAAATGTAGATAAGTGTTGTTAAACGTAACAAAATTGTTAGAATACCTCTGTTTACAGTCAGCCGGTTCCGCCGCTCATGTAATACATTTAATTTCAATTAGTAATTTGATAGTATAACTGGAGTTAAAATGCTCTTCAAAATGAGGTTCAATATTAGACCTTACCAAAAAGTCAGCCTTAGTATGATGCTTGTTTTAAGCAGTGTGTTGTTAACCGCGGGCCTGTGCACGGCCCAGGAAAACGCAGCACCGCCCAAAAGCATAGCGGATTACACCCTCAAAGAAATCAGAATTGAAGAGGCTCTGGCCTATCTTGACCAGCTGGGATTGATGGAAATCGTTAATCAGCAGGAACCTGATTCGCCTCAGTTGCAATTTGAAGGTGAGCCGGAAAAGGTTCGCGCGGCAATGACAATCCTTCCCAAACTCGACAACAAAACCGCCTATCAGATAATAAACGGCGGCGAGTGCCAACAGAGTGCCCGGGACGTGGTCAATGCGTTGAAACCTCAAATGTCGTCAGGCAGAGCCAATATTGACACCTTCCAGAATGCCGCCTCCGGTAATGCACAAACGGCGATGGCGGAGGTCATAAACGGCCAACTTGTCATAGCATCGCCAAAAGAAATATATCAGACTGTGAACAAAGCGGTTGCGTTTTATACCATGTCTAAGCAGATGCCGGAGGGAGACAATGAGAAATTAGGTGAACTTCTGGCGGCTGTGCAGAAATTAAACGCGGTCGGACCGGAAGGTGAAGAAGAACTGCCCGAAGCCCAGACACCACAGGAAACGCCGCAACCGGACCAGACGGACGAAACAGCGGGTGAGCCGACAGAACAGACCGATGAGAGAGCCGCGGCAGAAACGGCAGACCCTCCCGCAGAGGAGGGGCAATCCAATGCCGCCCGTCAGCAAGCCCTGCAAACAGAGCCGGCGGTGTATTCAAAACCTGACACGCTCGAAGATATCATGGCAGATGACACAGAGCTGGAATTAACGATAACCCTGCCTGAAAAGGTTGATATCACTGCACTTATAGACCTTGTAGGTAAACAGCTCGGGCTAACGTATTTCTACGACGCAAATGAAGTCAAAGGCGAAATCACATTCAAGGCCGACGGCGGGCGTATAACCGTCAGAGACGCATACACACTTCTGGAATCTGCCCTCCGGTTCAAAGACCTGATGATGTCAAGAAACGGCAACATTGTATCAATCGTTCCCAAGGCCAAGGTTGACCAGACCACGCCGACACTTGTTGATGCGGGTGATAAGATAGAACCTGGCGATATTGTCGTAACCCAGACATTTGAGCTTGAACATATATCTTCAGCCGATGCCAAGACAGTTCTCCAGACCATGTACCTCGGCGAGAGTGTGCTGGATTTGCCTGATGCGGGCAAACTCATAGTAACCGGCTACGCTTACCAGATGAGCCGCATTGAAAAGATACTCAAAATGGTTGATCTTCCCGGAGAGAAACGCCGCTTCACAACCCGTGAGCTGAAATACACCCAGGCGGTATCAGTCGCTGAGAAGGTAGCGAATCTTGCCCAGCAGCTTGAAGATATAAAAGTCTCTGTTTCCGCCGACACACCCTCTCAGCCGCAGGCCCCTACAAGGCAGCCAATCCGCAGAGATGCCCAGGGCAAGGTTATACCAAACCCTCCCCAGCGGCCCGGCCAGCAGAGCACTTCAATTGGAGATGCCTCCCCCAACCAGGTTTATCTGGAACCGGACGAGAGAACCAACAGAATTCTAATTATTGGAAATGAGAAACAGATTGCAAGGGTCAACGAGCTAATTGACAGCTTCGATCTGCCCCAGCAGGACTTGAGATATATTGAACAGTACAAACTCGAGTTTCTCGATGTCAACGAAGCCGTAACCTACCTCGAAGAACTCGGCCTTGTAAGCACCGGCCAGTCAAGCCAGTACGGCAGCCGTTACGGTTCTGTAACCCCTACGGCGACACCGCAAGGCCAGCAGGCGCAGCAGCGTTCTATTTCTTCACGTTATAATTACAACCAGGAAAACACGGAAGAGCAGCCGGTGGTGGTTGTGCTCTCGGGCAGAAATACACTTCTGGTAAAGGCGACCGCCGAACAGCATGAAAAGATAAAGGAAATACTGCCGGCACTCGACCAGGAGCCGGAAATTGACAATGCACCTGTGCGTGTTTATCCGCTTGAAAATCAATCCGTTGAAGATATCCAGGAAACCCTGACCAGCGTCGTGGAAACAGTCGCCAAGGAAAAGGCCGAGATGGAAGGCGGCAGCGGCAGCGGCGGGACAACTTCAACTACCGGCAAGATGCAGAAAACTTCTCTTTTCGGAGGGGCCGGCAAAAACGTACCGGATGTGTATATAACCGGTGACGAAGGCACAAACTCAATAGTTGTATTTGCCAGCCGCAAAGATCAGGAATGGATCGAAGCACTCATCAAGGACCTCGACAAAAAACGCCCGCAGGTGCTAATTGACGTTACACTGGTTGAGGTTACCCAGAACGATGAGTTTGAATACAGCCTCGATAATGTAACAAATTTAACGGGCAACACGTCCGAACTTGTGAAATTTGGCCCTGTAACATCCTCAACCAGCAGCTCAAAGGCCGAATTTGAATGGGGCGGGGGAACGCTTGGAGGATTCTATTCCGACGAGAACATAGAGTCGATTTTAACACTAATGCGCAACAAGAGTTTCGGCCGGATAATGGCAAAGCCCAAACTGCTGGTCAACGACAACCAGGAGGGCGAGATAACAACAAGCAATACAGAGTATGTTGCCAACGTCTCAACAAATGTGCTTGGCGAACAGGGGACCAATACCAGCACAGATGTCCAGTGGGATGCTTACGACGCAGGTGTTACCCTGAAAATCAAACCGCATATAAGCGAGGGTGACCTGCTTCGCCTTGAGATAACACTCAACAGGACTGACTTCGGCACCACAAACAACACCTATACGCCCTCCGGCGGCAGCGCGGTAAGCGGGCCAAAAGACACAATCTCCAGCGATATAACTACAATAATCACAGTTCCCAACAAGAGTACTATTATTCTTGGCGGGCTGACAAAAATCAACCAGGGCAAAGGCGGCGGCAAAGTGCCTATCCTCGGCGATATCCCCATAATCGGGGGGCTGTTCAGAAGCATAAAAAATTCTGACGACCAGTCCCGCCTGTACGTATTTGTCAAGGCCAATATATTACGCCCCGACGAGTCGAGGCCCGGCCTGCCCGACCTTGAAGAAGAATCAGAAAAACAGCGCAGAGCGTTTGAAGAAGCCGAAGCATACTTCCAGCAGTATCAGGACTGGCCCGGACTGGATTCTAAACCTGTAAGACCCGAGCGCGTCCTTGAGATGGAATAGCAGACAACGCTTTCTTTTGCGTTATTAAAATATGAAAGAATTACTACTAAAGACAGCTAAAAAGACAGGGCTTGTATCCTCTTCCGAACTGGCGGCCTGGCTCGGGCAAAACGATGACGACCCGCGCCCGCTCGATGAGGTATTGCTGGGAAACCCTGCCTTTACCGAAGATGCCGTGCTCAGGCTTATCGCCGATTCGCTCGAAGTGGAATTCGTTGAAGAGTTAGACCCGGCCAATGTCCCTAAGGATTTCGTCAACAAGGTAAACGCCGTTTACGCCCAGCAGCACTTTATCATCGGCTACCAAAACGATGAGGACGAAATGATGACGGTTATCACCGGCCATCCCTTTGACATTGACGCGCTCGACAGCGTCTCGAGAATGATCGGTGTGCCTTTAGAGCAGAAAATATCGACCAAGGCGAACATCACCGCCGCGATTGATGTGGCATACGAGCAGCGAAACACCGTTATGGACGAAGTGGCCGAAGAGCTCGACAGCCAGAACATCAACCAGCTTATGGACGAGGCGGCAAGCTCCGATGACCTGCTCGATGTGGTCAACCGGCCTCCTGTTATCCGTCTGGTAAATGACATCTTTTTCCGTGCTCTGCAGATGCGTGCCAGTGATATACATATCCACCCCTTCGAGAGCAAGATCCAGGTTCGCTACCGTGTTGACGGAATCCTCTACGATGCTTTAAGTCTTAACCGCAACATACTGCCGCTGGTTATTTCGCGTATTAAGGTTATGGCGGGTATGGATATCGCCGAGCGGAGAATGCCCCAGGACGGCCGCACCAGCGTGCGTATGGGGCAGCGTGAAATTGACCTCCGCGTAAGTACCGTACCAACGAGTTTCGGCGAGCGGTGCGTACTGCGTATTCTCGATAAAAGTGCCGGCGTTTTTGAGCTTGAAGAGCTGGGAATGTGGCCCGATGACCTCGAAATATTCGACAGGATACTCCACCGCAGCCACGGAGTGATATTTGTTACAGGCCCCACCGGAAGCGGCAAGAGTACCACGCTTTATGCCAGCCTCAACCGGCTTAACTCATCAGAGAAAAACATCATGACCGTTGAGAACCCGATTGAGTACCAGCTCGAGGGAATCAGCCAGATGCAGGTCTCAGAGAAAAAGGGCATCACCTTCATAACCGCCCTTCGGCACATACTCCGCCAGGATCCAGACATCATAATGGTTGGTGAGGTACGTGACCAGGAGACCTCAAGGATGGCGATCCAGTCATCGCTTACAGGCCACCTGGTTTTCAGTACCGTCCACACAAACGATTCAGCCGGCACAGTGAGCAGGCTCATTGACCTGGGAGTCGAGCCGTATCTGGTCAGTTCTTCACTCATCGCGGTTCTGGCTCAGCGGCTTGTCCGCCGGATCTGCCCGTACTGCAAAAAAGAAACAGTGCCTACAGAGAGAGAATTGTTCGAAATGGGCACAACCCAGGAAGACATTGCCGGCTCAAAGTTCTACATCGGCCAGGGCTGTGAGAAATGTTTCAACACCGGCTACCGCGGGCGTATCGGAATATACGAGCTGATGCTTATGCGCGATGAGCTGCGGGATTTGATAAACGCGCAGGAATCTGCCGGCGTCATAAAACGCAAAGCACTTGATTTGGGCCTCAAAACCCTGAGAATGGACGGGCTGAGGAAAGTAAAGAGCGGCCAGACAACGATTTCAGAAGTTTTGAGGGTAACACAATCAGACATGGTTTAAAATTTAAGCCGCAATGTTTAAGGCTCAAACCCAACTATGAAGCGTTTAGCTGTTAACTAATAACTTATAAATTATGCCTCGATACAAATACACAGCTTATGACCTGAACAACAAAAAAGTCAGAGGAACACTGACCGCGGAGAATTCCTACGCCGCCAGAAAACAGGTAAAGACACGCTCTCTGACACCAATATCGATAAAAGAGATTACCTACAAGCGGTCGGGGTTTTCTCTGGGCAGAAAGACCAACAAAAAACAGCTGATGGACTTTACAAAGCAGCTTGCGACACTTATAAATTCCGGCATCAAGCTCACCGAAGCCCTTTCGGTTCTGACATCACAGGTCAGCGACGTGAAGTTCAGGAGCGTCCTTACAGACATTCGCGACCGCGTAATGACCGGCGAGTCATTTGCCGAGGGCCTCAGCGACTATCCGGAATATTTCGGAGTTATCTACGTCAACATGGTGCGTGTGGGCGAGATGACAGGAAGTTTTGGAGACAGCCTTCTAAAAATTGCCGGCTTCATGGAAAAACGGGCAAAATTCGAGGGCAAAATCGCTACCGCCCTGATTTATCCGGTGTTTCTCCTGCTCTTCGGGATGGTGGCATTCTTTTTCCTGACAACCTTCACAATCCCAAAAGTCGCCGGCGAAATACGCCGTTCGGGCCAGGAGCTGCCCTGGATAACAGAGTTTGTCATGGGCCTTAGCGATGTTTTGAAATCGTGGAAATGGATGCTGGCGATTTTTGCTTCCATCGCACTTTTGATATACGCCTACAAACGTTTTACCGCATCTGAATACGGGGCTTTGGTCAGAGACCGGCTGCTGCTCTCTATTCCGGTGTTAAACAGAGTTGTAAAACAGACCACTGTAGCCCGTTTCAGCTCCTCCTTGTCCACACTTCTGGGAGCGGGCCTGCCGATGGCCGAATCGCTGAGGGTCGTTTCAGAGGTTACCGGCAACCAGGTCATGAACAACGCCATTAAAAAAGCACGCGACAGAATCCTAAGCGGTGCCGACATCTCGACGCCTCTGGTAGAAAGCGGTGTTATTGACCCGACAACTGCCCACATGGTCGCCGTAGGTGAGAAAACGGGCGAACTGGAAGCCATGCTAAAGGGTATAAGTGAGAGCTTCGAAGCGGACACCGATGTCCTGATAGACAGGATAAACGCACTTGTCGAGCCGACTATAATCCTGGGGATAGCGGTAATGATCGGAATACTGGCATCTGCGATGCTGCTGCCGATGATTCAGCTCTCCCAGGCAGCGTTATAGAGAGTAGATAGTAGAAAGTAGAGAGTAGAGATTTGAAAACAGAAATAAATTTGAATAAGAGGAAAATATGAACAAAGCCAAAAACAACAAAAAAAGAATCGCCGGTTTCAGTATGATTGAGCTTATGGCGGTGCTTATCGTAATCGGACTGCTCGGCGGGTTGGTAGCCCTCAATATCGGCAACTTTACCGACAGGGGCAGGATCACCACCACACGGGCAAAACTGAAAAACCTCCACGGAGCCGTCAACCAGTTTAAGAGTGACACCGGCCGCTACCCCAGCGAGGAAGAGGGGCTTATTATACTAATAGAAGACCCCGGTGACGTGTCGAACTACCCGGAAGGCGGATACATAGAAACCACCGAAATACCGCTCGACGGCTGGGACAACGAATTTTACTACGAGCTGTACCCGCCAAGCGGCAAACCGTTCCATATTCTCAGCTTCGGAGCTGACGGAGAACCCGGCGGAGAAGGCGTTAACGCCGACCTCTCAAGCACTGATGCCTACTGATATGAACTAACGACTTCGAGGCTTGTGAATCAACTTAATAAATTGTAATACATGTATGGCAGGAAAGAAAAAAAAACGCAGGCCCGGCGGCTTTACAATGCTTGAAGCCTCGATATGCCTTTTTATAGTGGCTATGGTTGCGGGTTTTACCTTTGTCTCTGTAAGCCATCTCCTGCCCAAAATAAAATTCAAAAGCCAGGCGTCAGACATAAAGCGTATGTTTGAGCTTGCCTCGCACTCTGCATCCCAGACGCCCCGGCGGTACGGCGTTATGGTGGATTTTATGGTAAACGCGTGCATACTCTACGAGGTCAACACTTCGCAGCCCTACAGCGAAAATTTTGAGACGTTAAGAGACGAGGACATAATGGACATCGTGTATCTCTCGCAGGACTGCCAGCTTTACTATGTCCAGTTTGACGATTCAGAAGAAACAATAGATGCTACAGCGGAAACCGGCCGGGCATTTTTTGTCGCAGGCCGCGCAGGCTGGGACTACGGAGGAAAAGTCGTTTTCTTTGACAACGAGGGAATGCTCCACTCAATACTGATTCAGCGGCTGGGAAATAATATACAGATGTACGATTATGACGTAATGATTCCTCAACCGGTATTTAATCTGCCATTTTAAACGTGATAAAGACCAGAGAACATCTTAATAATCCTGCAAAAGGTTTCACCCTGTTCGAAGCAATGGCATCTGTTGTCATTCTAAGCATGATTACCGTATCCGTGCTGGTCGTTGTAAACAACATGTTTGACAAAAGCGATGAGATGAACCTGAAAAAAAGGGCTTTTGAAGTGGCCCGGGATAATATGGAAATGATTATTGCCCAGAACTCCACCAAAGAGTATATCGAATCGGGTTTCAGCGAAGAATATCCCGAGATCGAATGGGAAGTAAGCGTTGAGAGTTTTACTCCGGCAAATCTTGACAACGACATGTGGCTCAAGGCCTACAGCATCGCGTACTATCCCGACAGCGACGGACAATGGCAGCAGCTCAGGCTCGAACACTGGCTCACACAGCTTAACGTCGGGCAGAAAAAGCAGATCCTCGATGAGCAAGAGCGGGAAGAAGAATACCTCGAAGAGCTTGGCTATGAAGACGGCGATTCCGGCTCTGATGACGGGTTTGATTCCGGAGATGAAAACGGCATCTCCGATTCTCAGGACAGCGAGCTCAATGAAATGGAAAGAAAACTCCAGGCCGGCGAGATTACAGAAGACGAATTTCTCGATTGGGCTATAGGGCAATAAATATGTTTAATACGGCAAAAAACATATCGGCCGCCAGGCCGGAGATAAAGACCCTCAGATTTCGGGGGATTACAATGGCAGAGCTGCTGGCCGGGCTTATAATCTCGGCAATGGTAGTCTCTACCGCGGTGGCGCTCTACATGAACATACAAAGGTCTCTGCGGTCTATTGAATCAGAGATAAACAAGTCTTCTCTCTCCGAGGAGGTAATGCAGCTGCTGGCAGAAGACCTCGACCGTATCGGCTCCGCTGATTTTGATGTGAGCCTCAGCCTTGAAAAGAGACAGAACAACGGCTATGAGATTTTCAAGCTCGAAATAAAGAATCTCCTTTACGGAAGCGATAACAAACCCGTGGAATTCGAGACTATCATCTGGCAGACGGACTACAACATAGATACCGACAAACTAATCCTCTACCGCGGCCGCACAGGCCTGGGCCCGGAAGACCCTGTACTCGATACACATGCACGCGAGTATCCGGAAAACATGATTTTTGTACCGGTTTGCGATGGGATAACATATTTCAAACTCGAAGTTTACAACGGCCAGGCATTTGGCGACAGCTGGAGCGGCAAAACAATGCCCACAGGAATCCGCGGCGAGATCTCCTTCTCTGACCCGATAGTCGGCATAGACGGCTCACTTCAGCTGCTTCAGGAAGATATATATACCCGCATGATCGCCCTAAACAGAGAAAAGAACCTTCAGTTCAGATTTGAAAAGAAAGACCTCGAAGCGATCTACGGAACCGGCGAAGAAGAAGAGGCTGAAACCGAGGACGAAGAAAATGAAGACCCGCAAACAGAAGAAGATAATGGCCGGGGCTCGCCCTTAGCTGTGCCGGAGGAGCTGCCGGAATGAAAAAGGCCGCAATAAAACAAACCCGAAGCCGCGGCATTGCCCTGTTCTTTTTGCTGGGAGCTCTGATAGTCCTGACTGTCTCGACGTATGCTCTTTTGTCGCGTATGTCGGTCAGAAGACACCGCCTGGGCTACCTCGTATCGTACCAGAAAGCCAGATACGCTTCATCATCTGCCATCAGGTACGCCCTGGCACGGCTCAAAGACATGCCGACCACACTCGTTGACCGCAGTGGGGCACCGGACTACTCCGACGTATTCGCCCTTGACCAGGAAAGTTACAATCTTCTAATAGAAGAATGGGCCATGCAGCTCGAAGATCAGATGTATATAGAAGACGAGTCTGGAAACATCTCGCTCAACCCCTGGCTTGCCGCGGCGGAAAAGAAGACCACCCAGACCCGGCGGAGAGAGAACATCAAAGCAGTTCACAAGGCGCGGGAAACGGTTTACAAAGATATCCGCGACCAGGGCTTGACCAGAGACGATTTTCTGCCCGAGCAGATAAACGAGATGATAGCCGATGTGTATCAGCAGCAGACAAACCGGCCGCTCACAGCGGATATCCTTATGGAGACCATGGATACCGGCGGCAACGGCGGGGGGGGCGTCAATGGAAATTCTCTGGATTCGATTATTGCTATGCAGAGCAGCGGCGATCTGTTCAGCCAGTATGAACAGCCCGAGCCGCCCAGCTGGGAAGAGCTCAAACGTGGACTGGAAATCCCCGGCCCATACGGTCCGCAATGGCCGCTTCTGGCAGAACCGGAGATTATGGATTTCGGCGATGACTGCCAGGTTGAGATTACCATTGAAGACGAAAACGCAAA
Organism: Limihaloglobus sulfuriphilus; assembly: GCF_001999965.1. GTDB lineage: Bacteria > Planctomycetota > Phycisphaerae > Sedimentisphaerales > Sedimentisphaeraceae > Limihaloglobus > Limihaloglobus sulfuriphilus. The sequence goes on from NZ_CP019646.1 coordinate 3,378,536, forward strand.
ACTGCCTGTAACGCTGGCACTTCTGGATGACCCGCAAAATGACATAGAGCCGGAAAAAGACGCCTGTTTTTATACTTTCTTCGAGTGGATGGGGGCGGCGGAGGAAGATATTCTCGATTTTCTCGATTCAACCGACGAAATTGCCCAGACCAAAACTTTTAATTTCAACCTGCGGCCGATACGTATCACAGAGAGAAAACCGGTTACCACAACAAGCTCAAGCGGCAGAAAAACCACCCGCTACAGAACAGTTACAACAAACCGCTCGTCGTACATGCACAGGATGGATTACGCCCTGCTCTTCAGAAACGGAATAAACAAGACAGCTCTAACAGAAGATATTGCCGGCTGGGGACTTAAGGGCGAAAACGCTCTCAAATACCTCGGTCTGTGGGGCTCGTACAAGGTAAATATAAACACAGCCCCCAGACACGTACTCGAAGCGGTGTTCGCTTTTGGCGGCGACGGCGATAAAATTGCCGACTTGATCATAAACAGAAGGCTGGTTGAGCCGTATAAGGAACTCGATGAGCTCAGCGAAGAGGCATACGGATACAAAGAATCGATTGATAAAGTAAAAGAAATGTTGACTACTGAGAGTATTTTATTCACAATCAGAATAAAGGCCAGTTGCGGCAGCGCTATTGTTGAGACTGTATCAACTGTAATAAAGGCCAGAACGACGGTTAAAAAAATTGTAACGGTAACATACTGACTCGGCCTGTGAGAATATGCTCTTATCAGAAGATAAGACAGAACCGGAGAAAAACTTGGAACATAATAAATATTTAGGCATATATATCAGCAAAAAAACGGCTGTTGGAGTCCTTGTGAGCACCCTCACCGGCGGCCCCGTTATCGAGGACGTTATCAGCCGAGATTTGGAACCGGGGCAAACGCAGGAAGACTCTTCTTCCCAGAGCCTCGAACACCTCGGGGCACTGCTTGAGGATATATCTTCTCGCGGCTATACAAACCTGCCGGTATCGGTATGTATAGACAACAGCCTTTACACGCAGTATATTGTCGTTTCCAGATTCTCTGACAACACCCGCATAGCCAGGACGATAGGTTTCGATGTAGAAGAGATTATCGGACAGAATGTTGATCATTACGCTCTTACCTACCAGACGCTCGCACGTGAACAGGCGGGAACCCGTCTGGGCGTGTATTTGACGGAGAAATCTCTAATCCGCGGAATAATCACATCTTTCCAGGAACAGGGCCTGGATCCGGTGGCGATAGAACCGGATGTGGTATGCCTCTCACGAATAATATCAGCCTCAAAATGTAACACCTCCGGCAGCTCTTCTCCGCTGTTCGCGGCAATAACCGATGATTCCTGTTATATCATGGCAGGCTACGATGCATGCGGCGGTTATGGGCGGAGTTTTCTCTTCAGCCACAGGGCAAAAGGCTCGGCGGTCAGGCTGGCAAGGGAGTTAAAACTCTTTATTTCACTGAAATCGCTCGAAATAGACCCGGACAAGGTATTCATTACAGAACAGATACCGCCGCAAAAGATTGAGAACCACCTGGATATACCCGTGGCGAATATTGAAAAGATAACTGACCTGCCCGAAAAGTTTGAATACAGTTCAACAGATTTCCGGCTAAGGGCCGCCGTCTCTGCCGGAGCAGCACTGGTATGCTCGAACAGATACCAGCCCGTCAATTTCAGGCGCAGTTATATGCCGTATCAGGGGCGGATAAAAGTTTTTGAGAGATTCATCCAGTCAGCCATGATTGCCGCGGCGGTAATTTTGATAGCATTTACAATATTGGGTACATCAAAATATTTAAAACTCAAATCTCAGCACAATCAGTTAACTGAAAAGATTAAAACCGAGTACAAACTCGCCATGAACGGCCGAAATCCCAGAGGTTATCCGATTCTTGAGATAGACAGAGAAATCGCAAAGCTGGAAAAAATCAAATCCGGCGATACTGCCGGCGACAAGACCGTCAGCGGAATGCTTATACAGATTTTTAACATCTTGAGCAATACCGACAAGAATAACAGAATCAAAGTTGAAAGCATTTCTGTAACAGACAAAACCATCCGGCTTGACGGAACTACCGCCGGCAGGCGATACACCCTGGAACTTATCGAAATGCTGAGAAAAAACGATTTCTTTACCGTCTCCCAGGAAGATTTGAAGCAGGAAGGAGCGGACGACAAATTTGTAATCAGAATTGACGTCTCAAAACAGCCCGCTTCTTCAGTTACCTTAGCAGGAGCAGGACAATGATATCAGGATATGAAATAAAAAAAATAAACTACTGGTTTGCGGGTATTCTTCTGTTAAGTCTGATAGCCGCGCTGATTGTAAATCTGTTGATGGTGCCCTCTGTTGCCCGGGACGCGCAGAAACAGGCATCCACATATACCCAGCTCAACGAAAAGTGCGCGAAAATCTACGAGCTTGACCCCGCAAGAATAGCAAACGCAGCCAAAGCCGCCGCCGGCAAAGAGTTTCATTACTCTAATTCCGTCTCGGAGGTTGCCGCGAGGTGGAAAATTCCAACAGATCAATATAATATTAACGTCCGCAGCATAAGACAGAGCAAAGACACCAGGACACAGAACGCCCGCGTTGCGATAGACGAAGTCTCGGTAAGTACATTTGCCAAGTTCCTCTCGCAGATTTTATACGAATGGCCAAACCTCGAATGCCAGACGATAAAGCTGATATCTGAAAGAGAACAGAAAGACACCTGGAAAGCTACTATTGACTTTATCTATACGCTCAACTGAGAACATCTTTATTTCGGGAAATACTGCTGATATGCCCCACCAAAAGAACAAACCAGAACTTCTCGCGCCGGCCGGCGGGCCAGAGGCCTTAAAAGCCGCCGTAGAGGCCGGTGCCGATGCGGTTTATCTCGGTCTCAACTGCCTCAACGCTCGCAGAGGCGCCGAGAACTTCAGCCTCTCGGCACTTCGCGGCGCAGTGGAGTATGCCCGCAAAAACGGGGTCAAAGTATTTCTCACGCTGAACACCATGGTTTCATGCCGCGAGACCGGAGTCGCCGCGAGAATACTCCACGCCGCATCTGATACAGGGGTTGACGCGGTTCTTGTAACTGATCCGATGTTTCTGCCGCTGATCAGGCTTTACCCATCTATCTCTTTCCATTTCAGCACACAGGCGGCAATCGAAAACTCCGCCGCGATATCAGCCGCCAAAGAGCTCGGACTCAGCCGTGCGGTACTGGCACGGGAGCTCAGCGAGCAGGAAATACAGGCCTGCTGCGATGTAGATGGAATAGAATCAGAAGTGTTTATACAGGGGGCTTTGTGTTTCAGCGTATCGGGCAGATGCCTTATGAGCAGCTGGGGCGGCGGACGCAGCGGAAACCGCGGCACATGCACAAGCCCTTGCCGCGCAATATGGCGGATAAACGGGCAGAACCCGCAGAGAAGAATGTCAATGCACGACCTGGAAATGGCGCCGCACATCCAGAAGCTCGGACAATTGGGAGTGTCATGCCTGAAAATCGAAGGCAGACTCAAAAAGGCTCAATGGGTCAGCCGGGCAGTCTCCGCCTATCGAAAACTGCTTGACGGAGACACTTTAGAAGAAGTCTCTGCCCTGCTCAAACCCCTCGGCGATTACACCGGACGGGATATGACAAGCGGCTATTTCGACGGCCAAAGGACAGATATGTGCGGCGAATCCGGCCGTACACCTTCTAACGAAGAAACAGCCGCCCGGATACCTCAATCAGAGCTCAATCCAACGGAAGAAGAAAACGATGAGACGGTTTTTCACCTGAAAGTTAAAACCGGCTCGGGACGGATTGAATGCGAAGTGATATCTGAAAACGTCGATTCTGATGCGGGGAATTTTGATATGCCGCTGACAGCCGTGAAAAAAGCCAGACGCGGCCTGCCGGCATCAACCATTGAGAAGAATCTGCAGGAGACAGAGATAGAGGGTTACAAGCTCGGAACGTGCAGTTTTGACCAGCCCGCTTTAATCATGGCAAAACGCAATATCTCGGCTGTAGTTGAAAAGACTGCCGCCATATTGCGAACATCGGCAAAACGGCCCACGAGGGAAATACAAGGTATCGACCTGCCCCAGAATGTTCGGGATATTATAGAGCGGAAAAAACCTGACCCGCGAAACAAAAAAGAGCTCGGCGAAAGAGTGGATGCGCTTCGGGTGGATTACGAAAAACTGCCGCTGATGGGAAAATTGCTGTTTCAGTTCAAAAAAATCATTATTGAGAACATTCCGACAGAAGACTCAAAGCTCCAAAAGGCGGTTATGTCACTTCCCAAACAATGCGTAATAGCCCTGCCGCCGGTATTTTACGAAGACCGGCTGCCGGCTTACAGAAAACTGACCATAGCCGCCGCCAAATACGGCATAGCCGTCGAGGTCAACAGCTGGGGCGGATTTTATCTGGCAAGACAATCTGGAGCCCGCTGCTGCGCCGGTCCGGGCATGGCAATACTAAATCACACTGCGGCACTGGCTTACAAACAGATCGGCATAGACTCCGCCTATATAAGCATAGAAGCGGACAAAAAACAGATCGAGCAGCTTTGCTCATGCTCGCCTCTGCCGCTGACGATGTATGTTTATGGTTTCCCTGCTCTTATGTACACACGCGCGGCGGGAAAGTGCTTCTCGCCCGATGCCGTGCTTGAAGATGAACGCGGGATAAAAATCCGCCCGTCCAAATCGCTCGGCGGCCTGACCGTGCTAAGGTCTGCCGAGCCGATGTGCCTTTTAGATACGAAAAATCCGCGTATCAGAGTAAACAGCCTTGCTGTTGACACTGTCGGCATCAACGACAATGAAAACCTGATCCAGACCATAAAAGCACTCATACACAGGCGTATCCCGCCTATGCAGCCCGGCATAAGATTCAACAGGTTTAACTATAACCGCACTCTGGCATGACATTTACGGAGTTTTTTGACTTTTTCAGGGTTACTGTTGACAAATCAACATCGAACACTAAAATATCAACTCCATTCGCGGGTGTAGCTTAATGGTAAAGCTCCAGCCTTCCAAGCTGGTCACGTGGGTTCGATTCCCATCACCCGCTTTTTATGCGTGAGTTCCGGATAAACTTTCTTAGTCTCATTATTATCACAGCTTCTGTGTTAAGTCTAACTTGCGGTTGCAGTAATAAGTCGCAAACCACTCTCTCCGGCGCAGATACTCCTCAGCTTTCCGTCAAATCACAGGAAGACGCCCGCCGCGCACTCAATGACTTTGAAGTTTATTTAAAAGACCTTGCAGATAAGGTCAATTTGCAAATCGACAGTTCAAGCCCTGAGTTTCGTAATCAGAAAAAGTTTATCATGTTCAGGGTAAGAATGCGGCAGGCGTTTAACACCATGATAGACAAACCCAATGTGATTATAAGCATCATAGAAACATGGTCGCTGCTGGTTAGAACCTCAGATTTTTTTGAAAGCGGCGAAGGCAGCGATTTTTACGGCCAATATCAGCAGGTTGTTGTCGATAATTACAAAAAAGTAACAAACCGCTATGACGAAATGGTGCAAAGCCTTTTCAGCGAAGATGTTTATAAAGACACAAAAGAAAAAGTGTACAGGTTCGCACGTAAAAACCCAATAAACAAAACGGCCTCCAATCTGATTATGTACGCGACAGAGTCCAAACCCGGGGAACAAAGCCCGTTTGAGAGGGTTCTGGCAATTCCGCTTTCTCCTTTCAGGGCAATGGAAGGTGTTGACAAAACCGCCATAGCTATTAACAATGTCAGTGAAGCCGCCCAGAGTTTCAACGAAACTGTAAGAGATATGCCGGAAAACACAAGATGGCAGCTCCTGCTGCTTCTTATGGAGCTTGAGAATATTGATACGGTTAAACGTGCTCTCAATTCAATAGAAGGAGTTGCCCAAAGCTCGGACAAACTCGCTAAAACCGCCTCAGAGCTGCCGGCAAGTATCAAAAAAGAAGCAGAATCACTCTTGCAGAACCTCGATGAAAAGCAGAAAAACCTTCAGCAGACCCTCAAACAGGCAGAAACTACCGCTGATATTGCACTTAGAGCTACAGAGAACGTTAAAAGTATAACACAGAAATTAGCCGGCACCTCGCAGCAATACAGCGACGCGGCGATTGAATTCCGCAAAACGGCCGATGCCGTTACCGAAACCGTCCAAACTATCAGATCTTTTCTGGAAGCCAGAGACCTTGCCGGCAAAGATAAACCCCGCAGCGATATCACAGTCAGGGATTACAATGAAGCCGCCAGAAATATAACAGCCGCCGCCGCGGAACTGCGAGCCGCAATAAACGAACTCAACGAGACTATCAATAACCGCCAGGCTGTGGCCCAGATTATTGAACACACATCAGATCAAAGCCGCCAATTAGTCAACCACATCGCAAAGGTCGCGGCGATGCTTATCCTCCTTGCGTTCTCACTGAGCGTTATCTTCCTGATTATAAAACGCAAACTCACACCAAAGTTTACGGACAATAGACAAAAGTGAAGAAACAATCAGAGCCGTTCTTCACTTGTTTATAGATATTACAAGAATGCGAAATCCCCCGTAAGAGTTCAGGCTTTAGCCTGTAAATGTCTAAACGCAGACAATAAACAATCAGAGCCGCGACAGTGATGGAGCGGTTAGTTCAGACAAAAGATAACAGGCAATATGAATTACGAATTACGAATTACGAATGTAAATTGGACAGGATTAACAGGATTGGTAAATAACTGGCGTTGGCGGCGGGGATTAGATTTGATTGTGAGAAACCTCCGCAAGAGTTCAGGCTTTAGCCTGTAAATGCTTAAACGCAGAAAATAAGCACGCTAAAGCGTGTACTCTTACCGTCAAGTGTCGGGCTGGAAGCCCAACTTACGGGATGTTTTTCCCGTTTGGGCGAGCGTTCGCGTTCGGAGCAAATTCGTGAATTTGCTCTACAATGTTGCCGTGACACTCCAGAAGAAAAATGCTGCCTCCCGACTTCGGCGGTTTTGCTGTAGAATTTGTCTAAAATCTTTATTTTTGGTATCCTGAGTGCAGTTTTATTTTGAAAAGGGCTTTGTAGTGCCTAATTTTATTTTATTATTGACAAGGTGGCCGGATATGTTATAATTCCGGCATGTTTATGCGAGTAAAGACATCAAAGAACAGCCCGAAGCGGTCAGTACAGATCGTCGAGAGTTACCGTAACGAGAAGAATCAGCCTCGCCAAAGGATAGTACGTCATCTTGGTACCGCATTTACTGACAAGGAGTTAGAGCGGCTCAGGGATTTCGCACAGCACGAGATCGCAAAGCTGGAGACCGAGAAAACTCCCTCTCTCTTCAAGCCCCAACAGCTTGCCGAGGCGGCAATAGCCGCCCGCAGCAGGGCCGACAAAGACGAGGTATTGCAGGTCAACCTCAAAAAGCTCTGCGAAGAAAGCCGCTTTGTCACAGGCATACACGAGGCATTTGGCATGGTTTATGATGAGATCGGCTTTGAGAGTCTCTTCGGCTCAAGAAACCAGGCCTCGGCAAAGAACCTGCGAAACATAACAATGGCACGCATAGCCAACCCGGAGAGCAAACGGGCCAGTGTCAAAGACCTATCGCAGGACTTCGGCCTGAACCTATCCCTTGACGGCGTTTACCGCATGATGGACAGGGTCGATGAGAAGCTGATCGAGAAGGCCCAGAAGCTGGCTTATGAATCAGCTAAAAGCCTGCTTAACGATAAGATAAGCGTGATATTCTATGATTGTACCACCCTGTATTTTGAATCCTTTAGCGAAGATGAGCTCAAAAAGAACGGCTACAGCAAAGACATGAAATTCAATCAGCCCCAGGTTGTTCTGGGCCTGATGGCAACATCTGAAGGCTTGACAATAGGCTATGAAGTATTCCTCGGCAATCAATATGAGGGGCATACCCTCAAAACCATGATTCCAAGACTCAAGCAAAAGTACAATATCCAGCGTGTGATATTTACCGCCGACAGTGCCATGCTCAGCAGGAACAACCTGGAATATCTGGAAACCTCAGAGCTGGAATATATCGTGGCTGCACGTCTTAAAAACCTGGATAGTTACTGGACAGATAAGGTTACCGGATCCAGAGAGCCTCTGCGTAGTTTTGATTACGGTCAGGGCCGCAGGCTTATCGTTACCTATAATGATAAACTTGCCCGCAAGAACAGCCATGACAGGGACAAGGCGATTGATAAACTGCAAAAGAAGCTCGAAAAGAGCAGTAAACCTGAAAGTTTAATCAGCAACTACGGCTATAAGCGTTTCCTGAAAATCGCCGGCAATGCTGAAATTGAGATTGATCAAGTGAAGTATGCCCAGGCGGCAAGGTTTGACGGCCTTCACGGCGTAATCACTAACGTCAGGGATTTGAGTGACAATGATGTCATCGAGCATTACCATGGTCTCTGGCAGATAGAAAACTGCTTCCGCGTTGCAAAACATGATTTGCAGATACGGCCGGTGTACCACTGGACACCGCGGCGGATCAGGGCGCATATCCTGATATGCTTTTTGGCTTTAACCTGTTTAAATCAGCTGTCTTACAGGCTCAAGCTGCGTTTTGAGCAGATGAGTGCCGGGCGTATGATAAACGCCCTCAACCATATACAGGTCAGCATCCTTTATCACACCGGCAATAACCGACGGTATGTTCTGCCCTCAAAGTTCAATGAGGATGCCCGTAAAATATACAAGACTCTGGGACTGACTGTCGATACCACTCCGTACCGGCTGAGCTGACCTGCCGCCAAACCGATTTTTCGCCAACAGGGGTTTTGTAGTGCCTACATAAAAACTCCAGTTCTTTATTTACAAGGACTTACGTCAATTTACCGCCGAAGTCGGGAAATTCGTGAATTTGCTCTACAATGTTGCCGTGACACTCCAGAAAAAATGCTGCCTGCGTTGCGGAATTATAGCTGTATGAGCCAGCCGTTGGCAAAATCGGCGAGATCGTCCAGCAGCACACAGGAGTCTCCGTTAAGGTCCGCACCGCCGCATTTACCGCAGTCTTTTTCAAGCCACCATAGTGAGAAAATCATGTAATCGATATAGTCTCTGAAACAATCGCCGGACATATCCGGAAGCGGGCAGAGCGGATTTTTGAGGTTGACCGCTGCGGTGTTTTCCAGGTAAATATCATCGATATACAGCGGGCCGGAATTCTCACTGTTTCCGCCGCCTGTTTTGATAAAAAACCGTATCAGATCGCTGCCTCTGATTCTCTATCATATTTTGACCTCATAAGGGGTTAAATTCAAAGGCCGTGAACCGGAGAAGAAACCGAACATGAAGCAGGCTATGTCTTTATATGAAAAAATGTAGATTTTCCCTGGTTTTCTGGTAAAATCCCCCGTTTGAAAAGAACAATATGATGACAGGTTTTTATATGTTACAAGACCAGGACGCTTGGCAATGACAAATGTACCGCTGGATTTAAAAGCCATAGGCATTCGCAACGAACACCTCGTTCTATGTATGCTCAGCCGCTACGGGCGTATGAGCCAGACCCAGCTGCGCCGTCGGACAAAGCTGAGCGTCTCAACATTAAGCTATATAATTTCACGGCTTAGAAGCAAACAGCTGATAAACGAGTCAAAAGGTTCCAGCAGCTCCCGCGGGCCAAAACCGATGATAATAAGCATCAATCCCCGAGGGGCGTTTATTCTCGGCGTTGATATCAGCCCGAACTCGCTTCGGATAGGGTTGTTCGATTTTGAGGTAGAGCTTGTAGAATCAAAGCTGATCCGCCTTGATAACAACGAGCCCGAGCATGTCTGCTCCCAGATTGCAAGCTGTGCTTTTGGACTGCTCAGCGGTAACAGCATCGATCCGCAAAGTGTTCTGGGGATTGGAGTAGGGCTTAGCGGCACAATCAAATCTGACGGCTCGGTAGAACTCTCAAGCCCGATGGGCTGGAAAAGCGTGCCCGTAAAAGAGATGCTGCAAAGCCGCTTTTGTTTCCCGGTATCGATGTTTACAACACGTACCCGTCTGCTGGCAGAGACAGAGTCTTCCGGCGCGGGCGACAAAAACGTAATGTATGTAAATGTAGGCAGCGGAGTGGGTTCTCATATTATCTCGGACGGGCGGCTGCTTAGAGGGGCAACCGACAATGCCGGCGAAATCGGCCATATTGTAATAGATCCGGACGGCCCCGAGTGCGGCTGCGGCAATTTCGGCTGCCTGGAGACGTTTATAAGCGGACCGGCCATTGCACGGCGCATAAGGCACGACATAGAAAATGGTGTAAATACTTCTCTGTCAGAGAGATGCGATGATAATATGCTGCCCGAGAGTATTATAGCAGAGCTGGCCCTGGCAGTAAAGAGCCGCGACCGCTACTCGATCAGGCTCCAGAGCGATATTGCCGAACAGCTCGCCTCGGCGGTTGCCGTCGCGATAAACTTTTATGATCCGCAGAAAATAATTCTCGGCGGATATGTCGCTCTGCAGTGCTTTGATGCTATGAAAGAAGCTATATTCTCCGCGATAAAAACCGAGGTTTACGACAGCACGGCACGTCAGATAACGATTGTTCCGGCCAAAGCAGGGGAAGATGCTCTCGTAATCGGCTGTGCCAGGGCGGTCTTAGAAGAGAAGATGGCATTTTAAAGGACAGCCGCCGTCAATGCGGCTACAAAGTTGTATTTAATTACAATATTGTATGTCGCGGTGTAATTATGATACAAAATTGTAATTTGTTATTCATTTTATCAAATTCACGCTGAGACTTTCTTTAAGGCTAAAGCCTTTTGAAACATGGTTATACGTAGTTTTGTGTTTATCTGGCGCGGATTTTGCACATCATGCAATAGCGGGCGATTCCCCGAATCCTGCAAATCAATGTTTGCGGATTTCACATAAAACCCGCCAGAGAAAATATTACTTAAACAGAGCATACAAATGAATAGATTACCAGAAAACCAGGGTCTCTATGACCGCAGGTTTGAACATGACGCCTGCGGGGTAGGTGCCGTTATAAACATCGACGGAAACGCCGAACACAAGGTCGTTGAACAGGCCAAGACGCTGCTCGTAAATCTGCATCACCGCGGAGCCGCCGGTGCTGATGAGGTTACCGGCGACGGCGCTGGAATACTTATGCAGATGCCGTACAGCTTCTTTGCCGCTGAGCTGGCAAAGCTGGGCATGGACGTGCCGGCAAAGGAACACTTCGCCGCGGCAATGGTATTTTTGCCCAAACAGGAGCAGTTGCGTGATAAATGTCTCGAGCTTATCAGCTCAACAATAACCGCCGGCGGAGTCGAGCTTGTCGGCCGGCGTGATGTGCCGGTATCCCGCGGCTGTCTGGGGGAGATTGCCCTTTCGGCTGAACCGCATATAGCACAGATATTTATGTCGCTCAATCAGGATGACGCGGCGGCGAGAGAGCGTAAACTTTATATAATACGCCGGCGCTGCGAGAAGCTCATAGCAGAAAAACTGCCCGAGGCAAAAGAAGATTTCTATATCTGCTCAATGTCATCGAATACAATCTGCTACAAGGGTATGTTTATGGCTGATCAGCTGTTTTCGTATTACCCTGACCTGGCTGATGAGGAGATGAAAACCGCGATAGCAATCGTGCATCAGAGATACAGCACCAATACGTTCCCGAGCTGGCCGCTGGCGCATCCGTTCCGGTGTATCGCCCATAACGGTGAGATTAACACGCTCAGCGGCAATCGAAACCACATGATGAGCCGCGAAAACCGCATGAGCTGCGAGCTTTTCGGTGATGAGATAAGCGATATCGTGCCGGTTCTTGATCCGGAGGCGAGCGACTCTGCGTGCTTTGATATGTGTCTTGAGATGCTGTGCAAAGCCGGCCGGAGTATGCCGCACGCGATGATGATGATGGTGCCCGAGGCTTTTGGTCCGTCGTATCATATAAGTATAGACAAAAGAGCGTTTTATGAATATCATGCTTCAATCCTGGAACCCTGGGACGGGCCGGCGGCTATTCTGTTTACAGACGGCACAATCTTCGGCGGAACCCTTGACCGCAACGGGCTGCGTCCGTGCCGCTATGTTGTAACAGACGAAAATACCGTCATAATCGGCAGTGAGGTTGGAGTTATAGATCTGCCGCCGGAGAAGATACGCCGCAAGGGGCGTCTTCAGCCGGGGAAGATGTTCCTGGTTGACACGAGTGAAAAACGGATAATAACCGATAATGAGATAAAAGCAAAAATCGCCCGGCGGCGCTCATACCGCCGCTGGCTCAATGATAACCGCATTGAGCTTAGGGGGCTCTTCGATTCGTCGAAGTCAGTAACCGTTCCGCCCGAAATTATTTACAAGCACCTGCGCTGTTTCGGCTACACCGCCGAAGAGCTGCGTATGATTCTTGCCCCGATGGCGGCCAACGGCCAGGAGCCGGTAGGCTCTATGGGCAATGACGCGGCGCTGGCGGTGCTTTCTGATCAGCCCAAGAGTATTTTTAACTACTTCAAGCAGATGTTCGCCCAGGTTACCAACCCGCCGATAGATCCGCTGCGTGAGGGTCTCGTAATGTCGCTGATGAGTTATGTGGGCAAAAAGCGGAATCTTCTCAGCGAGACTCCAGAGCACTGCCGGCAGTTAAGGATACCGCATCCGGTTTTGACAAATGAAGATATGAAACGTCTGCGTGATGCGCACAGAGATGATTTCAGGGTTGTTACCCTGCCGGCACTGTTTGACCCGAGAGGCGAGCGGCCGCAGAAGTCTCTTCAAGCCGCTCTTGATGAGCTTGTGGAATCGGCGAGCAGAGAGATAAGAGAGAATAACGTATCAATTATAATAGTCAGTGACCGCGGCGTATCAGAGGATAAAGCCCCGATACCGGCTCTTCTGGCGTGTTCGGCTCTGAACAAAGGCCTTCTCAAAAACAGACTTCGAGGCGAGGCGGGTATAATAATCGAAAGCGGCGAGCCGCGTGAAGTGAACCATTTCTGCCTGCTTTGCGGTTATGGGGCCGATGCGGTTAACCCGTATTTGGCACTGGAAACCCTTACCGAGCTTCAAAACAAGAGCATAGTAGATTCTGGAATCGATCCGGATAAAATGATCGACAATTATATCGCGGCGGTAAAGAAAGGTATTCTAAAGACAATAAGCAAAATGGGTATCTCGACGCTTCGCAGCTATCGCAGCGCCCAGCTTTTTGAGGCGGTCGGCCTTAACAGAGAGCTTGTCGATAAATATTTTGCCGGCACAGTAAGCCGGATTCAGGGCATAGGCCTGGCAGAGCTTGCCGCGGAGGCGGTGAAGAGGCATTCGGACGGTTTTAAAGTCCGCAGAGAAATGGAGCCGCAGCTTGACTTCGGAGGTGAATACTATTACCGTGACAAGGGGCAGAAACATATGTGGACGCCCACTGCCATCGCGAATATGCAGAAAGCGGTTCGGCAGAATGACAAAGCGGCTTTCAGGGAGTTTTGTGATGAGATGAATGATTATCACAGGACTCTCTGCACTCTGCGTTCTATGTTTGAATTCAAGCCGGGCAAAAAAATTGACATCTCAGAAGTTGAACCGGCAGAAGATATCATAAAACGCTTCTGCACAGGTGCCATGAGCCACGGTTCTATCAGCAAAGAGGCGCATGAGTGCATGGCAATCGCCATGAACCGGATCGGTGCCATGAGCAACACCGGTGAAGGCGGTGAAGACGTTGAGCGGTATCAGCCGGAAAAGAACGGCGATTCAAAGAACTGCGCGATCAAGCAGGTCGCCAGCGGCAGATTCGGTGTAACAATAAACTACCTTGCCCACGCCAAAGAGATACAGATCAAGATGGCACAGGGCGCCAAGCCCGGTGAAGGCGGACACCTGCCCGGGCATAAGGTAACAGACGAGATCGCCAAACTTCGTTACTCCACGCCCGGCGTATCTCTGATATCTCCGCCGCCGCACCATGATATATATTCCATCGAAGATTTGGCACAGCTTATCTATGACCTCAAATGCAGCAACCCGGGTGTGAAGGTCTCGGTTAAGCTGGTAAGCGAGGTGGGCGTAGGCACTATCGCCGCGGGCGTTGCCAAAGGCAATGCCGACGAGGTATTGATTTCCGGCGGCGACGGCGGCTCGGGCGCAACTCCGCTTTCGTCTATCAAGCACGCCGGCATACCCTGGGAGCTCGGACTTGCAGAGACACAGCAGGTCTTGATCATGAACGGCCTGCGCGAGCGTATTCGAGTTCAAACCGACGGCCAGCTTCGCACCGGCCGCGATGTTGTTATAGCCGCGATGCTCGGCGCCGACCAGTACGGCTTCGGCACGTCCGCTCTTGTTGCCCTTGGATGTGTGCTTATGCGAAAGTGCCATCTGGGTACATGTCCGGCGGGTATCGCTACACAGAACAAGGAACTTCGCTGCTGTTTCGCCGGCAAACCAGAGCACCTGGTAAACTACATGATGCTTGTTGCCCAGGATATACGCAAGATTCTCGCTGAACTGGGATTCTCTAAGCTGGAAGATATAATCGGACGCGTTGATCTGCTTGAAACAACTAAAGCTATCCAGCACTGGAAGGCACGCGGGCTGGATTTTTCCGCGATCCTTCGCCGCCCGGAAATAAAAGAGGGCCGGCTGCCTCGTCTGGCAGGTAAACAGGCCGACAAACTCAAAGACCATATTGACTGGCTGCTCATCGATAAGGCAAAGGCCGCTCTGGAAAAAGCGGAACCGGTTATCATAGAAGAGAAAATACGTAACCAGAACAGGACCGCGGGTGCAATTCTGAGCAACAGGGTTGTAAAGAAATACGGTCTTGATGGTCTGCCGGATAACACGATTGATATAACTTTTCACGGCTCCGCCGGCCAGAGTTTCGGCGCGTTTCTTGCCAAAGGCATCACCCTGCGGCTTATCGGCGACTCCAACGATTATTTAGGCAAGGGGCTCTCGGGCGGGCGTATAATTGTCAAGATCCCGCAAGGCTCGCGTTTTAGAGCGAATGAGAATATCATCGTCGGCAATACTCTGCTCTACGGAGCGACCGGCGGCGAGGTGTTCATCAACGGCGTTGCCGGCGAGAGGTTTGCCGTGCGCAACAGCGGGGCCGCCGCGGTGGTGGAAGGCGTCGGCGATCACGGCTGCGAATATATGACAAACGGCGTGGTAGTTGTTCTGGGCTCTACCGGACGCAACTTCGCCGCGGGCATGAGCGGGGGCGTGGCGTATGTATTTGATGAGCTTCAGCTTTTTGATACGCTTTGCAACCTGGATATGGTTGATCTGGAAAGCGTCTGGCATGATGAAGATAAGACCCTGCTCAAAAACATGATTACACGTCACTATGAAGAAACCGGCTCGCAGCAGGCCCGGTACATCCTCGATTCGTGGAGAGATATGGTCGGGCGTTTTGTGAAAATAATGCCGGTCGATTACAGAAAGGCTCTCGAGAGGCTCAAGAACAGAGACCAGAGAAGCAATGACAACAGTCCTGCTACAGAGGAGGTTTATAACAATGGGTAAACCAACCGGATTTATGGAATACAGCCGCGAAGTTGAAAGCCACAGGCCTATCGATGAGCGGATAAAAGATTTTCAGGAGATCATGCTTCCGCTGAGCCCCGACGAGGTTCGCTCACAGGCGGCACGGTGTATGGATTGCGGAGTCCCGTTTTGTCACGGCTACGGCTGTCCGGTAGTAAACCGGATACCGGAGTTCAACGAGTACGTTTACAGCGGGCAGTGGCATGAGGCGTGCAAGATACTGCACGCAACAAACAACTTCCCGGAATTCACCGGACGGGTATGCCCCGCGCCGTGCGAGACGGCGTGTACGGCTAACCTGTGCACGGATCCTGTAAGCATACGCCATATCGAATACACGATCGTTGAGTATGGTTTTGAGCAGGGCTGGATAAAGCCGATACTGCCCGAGAGAAAAACCGGCAAGCGGGTTGCTGTGATAGGTTCGGGGCCGGCAGGGCTGGCGGCGGCCCAGCAACTTGCCCGCGCAGGCCATTCGGTCGTGGTATTTGAAAAAGACGCGGCGCCGGGCGGGCTTCTGCGGTATGGAATCCCCAATTTCAAGCTGGACAAGGCGGTGATTGACCGCCGGATTGCACAGATGGCCGGCGAGGGTGTTGAGTTTGAGACCGATACCAATGTTGGCAAGGATATCACCGGAAAATATCTGCTCAAGCGGTTTGATGCGGTATGCCTGGCAATCGGAGCCGAAACTCCAAGGGATTTGAACGTACCGGGCCGCGGGCTTGACGGCGTATATTTCGCGATGGATTTTCTCGGCCGGCAGAACAAAATTATCTGCGGCGAAGCCGTAAACGATAAAGAGATTATCAGCGCCAGGGGTAAGAATGTAGTTGTCATAGGCGGCGGCGATACCGGCAGCGACTGTGTCGGCACTTCCAACCGCCAGGGAGCAAAGAGCGTAACTCAATTCGAGATACTGCCCAAGCCGCCGGAGAGCCGGCCCCCGTCAACACCCTGGCCGATGTGGCCGGCGACAATGCGCAGCTCCAGCTCGCACGAAGAAGGCTGCACAAGGCGATGGTCTGTCAGCACAAAGCGTGTCCTCGGTACAGAGACACGGGTTCGCGGGCTCGAATGCGTCGAGGTAGAATGGAGTAAAAACCGCAAAGGCGCCTGGCAGATGAAGGAAGTCCCGGGCAGTGAGTTTGAAATAGAGGCAGAGCTGGTGCTTCTGGCGATGGGTTTTGTTCACCCAAAACACGCGGGGCTTGTGGATGAGTTTGAGCTCGAAACCGACCGGCGGGGCAATATCGTTATTGACCGCAACGGCATGACTTCGCGTGAAGGTGTCTTTGCCGCGGGCGACAGTATTATGGGTGCTTCATTGGTGGTTAGAGCCATTGCCGACGGACGAAAAACCGCAGAGGGAATAGATAACCGGCTCTTAGCCGAATAACATAACGGCAGTCAAGATATCCCGTGAATTTATCCGCTGCCCCGTTGAAATATCGCCAAACGGGGCAGCGGAACTCAAATATAAAAGCATTTTGGGACGAAAAGCGAGTTTGTTTTCAAAAATATAATTCTTTTCTAAACTCAATTTCCACAAACTGTTTCAATAAAATCAAGGCTTTAGAAAAACGTTAAAATTGTTTTTTGCTTGACAACCGGCTTCAAGGTGTTTAACGTAAACTACGATTAGGAAAAAGCCGTCGCAGCGTGCGGCGGCGGAGAAAACAATTCTTCAACGTCTTGCACCTCTGATACCAAGGTATTTTATCGGGAGATTGTATGATGAAAAACCTATTATTCATTTCTTTAATTACTTTTTTTGTGTTCGCAGTCAGCGCAGACTGGGACGAGGGAGACGGCCACAAGATGCACTGGCCTCAAGAACCAAAACCTCAGGGCCTGGATGTTGAATTTGCTATGACAATGCTGGCTGATGACTGGCAGTGCACATGGACAGGACCGGTAGATGACATTCATTTCTGGGTTTCATGGAAAGAAAATCTGATTCAGCCGATAAACCAAATTTCGGTTACGATCTTTTCCGACATACCCGCAGACCCGCAAGATCCTACAACTTACAGTATGCCGGGGCAGTCTTTGTGGGATGCGGATTTTGATTTTGCATTAGGCCAGTTTGAGAGAAGGCCCATGCTGCCGGATGAGCAAGGCTGGTTTGTAGCTCCGACCGATCCGACTCAGCCGGGAACAGTTATTCCCTGGCAGGCGGGGGACCATGAAGAGTGGGAACAGATCAATATCACAAAAATTTCAGATTTGATGCAGCCGTTCAACCAGGAAGAGGGAACCATATACTGGCTTGGTTTGGAGATCTTTACAGAAGACCTATCAGGTGTCCTGCAGCCGACTCCATTTGTTGGCTGGAAAGAGACCGACCGGAACTGGAACGATGACGCTGTCTGGATGAATATTGATCCTCCAGACGGTTATCCGGACCTCTACTGGACAGAACTTGTAAACCCCGAACTCGGAACATCTATTGATCTGGCATTTGTTATCACCCCCGAGCCGGCGACTATCGCCCTGCTGGCGATCGGCGGTTTGTTTATCAGAAAAAGATAAGAAACCAAAACAACACAGCATGGAAAAAGTGCATATATGTTTTCAGACTCCTCCTTGCTGGCAGTGCCTGTAAGGGGAGTCTGTGTGTGTTCAGGGATAGTAATGTAAAGAGATTTTATACCACGATTTTTGTTTTTTTAGGAGAAAGCACGATGAAAAAACTTACCATTATTTCATTTATTTTGTTGTTTGTCTGGGCTGCAGGCGCTGACTGGGTTCCAATCCCAGAGGATAACCCGACTAACCACAAAATGCACTCGGCTCAAACGCCTGATGAGTTCGGAATTGACGTGGGATTTGAAGGTTCTATTCTTGCCGATGACTGGCAGTGCAGCGAAACCGGTAATGTCGATGACATTCACTTCTGGATATCATGGCATGATGATCAAGTCGTTGAGATCGACCGGATTTCAGTAAATATTTATTCTGATATACCGGCAGATCAGTCTTCGACTGGATACAGTGTGCCCGGAGACGTGGAATGGAGCAGAGATTTTGATTCTGGAGAGTTTAACCTCCTGCGGTTGGATGATACAGGCTTGAAAGACTGGCTTACTCCTTCAAACAATATTAATGAAGATTCCTTCATTGCTGATAACCATGTAACCTGGGATCAGGTAAACATAACAGATATCCAAAACCCATTTCCTCAGGAAAAAGGTACTATTTACTGGTTAGGCCTGGAGATATTAGAAGACATTGGAAGTCCGGACTACGAACCAATCCTGACGGCAGGCTGGAAGGAAACTACTGAAAACTGGAATGATGACTCAGTATGGTGGGATTCAAGTAATCTCGAATGGGTTGAACTTATTAATCCGATAATCCCAGATCCGTCTGCGAACTCTATTGATCTGGCATTTGTTATCACCCCCGAGCCGGCAAGTGTGCTAATTATGGCAATCGGGACTTTGCTGATTAGGAAAAAATAACAGAGTGTAAAAGATTGTAACATAAATAAAGGTTCATATCGATAAAGAATAGTATGAACCGCAGAACAGATATGTGATATGTACAGATTCTCCGCGGGTGTTTTGCCTGCGGAGGTTTTGTATAGATGTATATATTAAAGAACCGCAAGGGTATGGTACCCGTTTGCGTGTTCAAAATTGCGCCGCCTTGAGCGGTCAAAGAAGTTGTTCAATAAAAAAGGAGAAAGAAAATGAGAAGAATTATGTTGGTGGTACTTGCGGTATCAGCGGCCTGCGTTATCGCTGCGCCCTCTTTGCAGATCAGCAAACCGCCTGTTGTCCCTTTTGAAAGCTGGAGCGGGCCCGAGGGTGACCCTCACTCTGTGCAGGGGCAGTGGTTTCAGGATATCAGCAGCGGAGCGGAGGAATTTGGTACACACGAATTCTATGACAATCTTTCCGGCTCCGGCGGCGGCTTTGCGATTCACCGGTCAATCTCAAGCATTGTTGCCCAGACCTACACAAATTCCGGCGGTGATCTTGTCCGTTTTGACATGAGTATCACAGTCAGAAACGACACTCCCGGCGGCGGAACCGGCTGGGCAGACGGAGCCAACAGCCACAATGAAAGCCTCTCAACACAGACTATGTACTCAGGAACCCTTTACGATACCAGGGTGGCGGTTGAATTCGCTTTTGAACCTGTTTCTCTGGGAAACTGGCTCGATGCCGGCGGCGAAGGCGGCTCGCCGTATTTTGATGTTGAGATCCCGCTGATAGCGGTTGAGCCTGATAAATTGGGCTGGTACTGCTGGTCGCCCCAAAACGAGCCGGGTATTCAGCCATACGGAGCGTATATTGTTCCGGTTTATGATTTTGGCGACATCCCGCAGGGTGAGCAGGTATCAAGGATTATCAGTTTTGAAATTGGTTACCCGCTGTCACCGGATCATCCGCTTTCAGTGCTGCTTGAGAGCGGCAGTGACCTGCTGTTTAACCGTTCAAGCTCGCTCAAGATCAGCAACTGGGGCGCAGAGCTGAAAAACGATTACGGATTTGCCTATCCCTACGAAGACCCTCAGATTCCGGGAATGAGCAGCAATGTCTCCGTTTTTCACAACGTACCCGAACCGTCGGGGCTGCTGTTGTTTGCCGCGGCAGTGTTTATGAAGCGTATTACAAAAATGTAAGGCAGATATAACACCTGGTTTACAGGCAGTCAGCGCTATTGAAGACATGGCGATTGTATGAAAGCTCTCCTTGTGATTCAGGAGAGGTGGATGTTCTTGCCGGAAAACTGCTTTCTGTATTCCAGAGGCGTAAGGCCGGTGTTCATTTTGAAATATCTCGAAATATGGCTTGAGTCATTGAGGCCGATTCTAAACGCGATCTCCGAGACGCTCATGTGCGAATTTATCAGCATGTGAGATATCGCGTCTATCTGCGCTCGTTTGATTTCGTCTGCTACCGTTCGGCCGATATGCTCTTTGAATTTGCGGGAAAGAGTCCTTCTCGAGAGGTTTACGGCATCGGCGACCTCTGTGACCTGCAGCGGCGACATGCTGTTGTTTTTGATGAAACTCAGTGCTCTGATAACGTCGGTATCGGTTACGGCATAGGCGTTTGTTGACATCCTGTCCACGACCTTGATCGGCGATATTACAATCTTTTTGTTTGGAGCGGGCTTGCCCGCCATCAGCAGATCAAGCGTCTCGGCGGCCTGGAAGCCGGCACGTTTGCTGTTGTAGGCAATGCTTGAAAGTGACGGCGTGGTCAGGTTGCAGTCTATCTCGTTGTTATCCACACCCAGTATTGCGATGTTATCAGGGATTTTCATCTCGTATTTCTTGCACACCTTTATCAGGTAAAGGCCCAGGTCATCATTGCCGCAAAGGATACATACAGGCTTGGGTAACTTTCTGAGCCAGGGGAGCACCTTTTTCTCCAGCTCATTCTCGGGCTTGAACTCCGACGATTCAATCAAAAGAGAATCAGTTTTGATTTTTTCGCGGCGGTTGGCCTCTGTAAAACCCTTTTGCCTCTGAACTGACCATTGGAAATTCTTAAAACCGAAAAAACCTCGGTTTTTATAGCCCCTTTCATCAAAAAAAGATGATGCCAGTCTGCCTATCTCCATATTATCACAGGTGATATAAGGTATCTCATGGTTGAGGCTTTCCTGTGTATCATGTGCGATAACTGCCGGAAGGCTGCCGAAATGGATTTTATCCGCCTCATGCCGGTTTGGGATATATGCTATTACCCCGTCAAAACCCGAGTTCTCGAGAGAATAATTCAATCCCTCATCATGATAGCTGGCCAGGTACGGCGGCAGTTCGGTTGTTAAGGCCCAGTTGCCGCGGAATTTGGAGTATTCTATAACCCCCTGGATCAAATCGTTGCCGAACGAGTCGTAACGAGATGCCATTATCATCACATTTTTCAGGTTTGTAATCATGTCGTAACCTCAAAATTCAATCGATTTGCTTATTTTAGCCTTCAAAAAGTATCGGTCAAGATAAAATGTCTCAAAATGGCGGTTATTTGTCGAAAATTGGCTTTGTAAGAGTTGTTATTATTTCATATATTATGCTGTAAGAAATGATGGTGTGCAGTTCGTCCATCGTTATTGTTTGGTTCAAATTCATAAAATTAGTAACAGTTATGAATAAACAGGTTGGTAACATGAATAAAAAAGCATTTACACTAATTGAGCTTCTTGTAGTCATTTCAATCATTGCACTTCTTATGGCGATTATGCTTCCCGCTCTTGGCAGGGCGCGGGATCTGGCCAAATCCGCCGTGTGCCGCTCTAATCTAAAGCAGATAGTTCTCGGCGCGGTTCTCTGGGCAGAGGACAACGACGGCTGGAGTGTGCCGGTAACCTGGTGCAAGGGAGATTACCTGACAAAGGATAACTGGTCATCGGGAGTTAATAATTTCCCAAATCCAGGTTCCTTAGAGAGATACATCGCCAGCTCGGACACTGACCCGGGTAAGGTTATGGCGTGTCCGGGGGCGAAGTCGGAGGCGTTTTTCGACTGGGGCGGAGACCTTTCCAGTGAGGATAGAAGCAAAAAGGTCACATACGGCTCAAACGCCTGGATGACGCTTACTACCGATTATAACGGTGACCGCAGAGGCGAAAGCCCCGGAAATTCTCCCGATCCCAGATACTACTACTTTAACAGCCCCGACAACCCCTATGCCTGGACGCACGGCGTAACCAGGCTGGCGAAAGTGAGGCAGCCGGGACAGACCGTATATTTTACGGACAATTTCTATTATGTTACACAGCCGGCTTTCTATACGGTTTTTGAGCCTAAGACGGTTTACGGCGTAGAGTCGGTTTCCAGGTGGCACCATAAGAAAAAGACCACTTATAACGGTAAGACCTTTATGATGGGCAGTGCCAATATGGGCTGGGTTGACGGCAGTGTTTCTGTCGAGCCGGAGGATTTTGACAGAGAGCCCCAGGGCGGCGAGACACCTCGCTGGTGCTACTACTTCTGGGATCACTAAGATATAAGATTGCAACGGGCGGTAAAAAATGGTTTTGGCGGCATTAAGCATGTGCCGATTTTATTTTATTCAAAAATGGAGAGACTAATTATGAAACAGTTTGTGACTTTAATGATGTTTGCAGGGGTAATTTCCGCCGCGATGGGCGCTTTGCCCCAGCCGAGCTATGTCGTTTCTGTAGATAGTTATGTAGGTGCGAAGACAGACCCTCAGAATGAGGTGGCGGTGCTTACTGACGGCGTTGTTCCGGCAGTATGGCAGGATGACGGGCTGGTAGATTACAATATGGCGGGTGCCGATACACAGGAGATAGTTTTTGACTTCGGCTCGGAGGAGACCATAGGTTCCGCCCAGATAAGCTATTATACATATTCTACTTATGGAGTAGAGGCCCCTGCTCTGGTTGAGTTTTATTTCAGCTCAGACGGGGTAACATATACCGAAGAGCCCGTTACTTACGATGAGTTCAATACCGACTACGTAAGCGGCGACCAGACCCCGGGCACACAGGAATACGGCCTTGGAGAAAACAGTGCCCGTTATGTTAAGGTTGTCCTGACGCCCGGCGGCAGCGGCAATGAAATGGTACTATCCGAGATAGCGTTCAGCGAGACGGTTATTCCGGTGGCTGAGCCTGATTTCACAATCTCGGTTGCAAGCTACACGGCTACTCCGGCGCCTTCAAGCGCGATAGACAACGATAACGACCTGACAAACGGCATTATGGAGCCCAGCGATCCGTATTCGAGCGACTGGGTTGGCTACCGCACGGTTGACAGTTTCCAGCAGATTGTCTTCGATTTTGGAAGCCAGCAGGAAATCGGCGGCCTGAAGTTCCATTTTCTTATTGTAAGTGCATGGTATATTGAGGCGCCTGAATCAGTGGAATTTCTGTTCAGCACAGACGGCGCATCTTTCAGCGATTCTTTCTTCTATGACGGCTTTGACCAGACCGCTGACAGCGGGCATACCGTTGATCTTAACTGTCCGGATATCACTGCAAGATACGTCAAGCTCTTGATTACCCCGGGTACAAGAGGGGAGTATTCACAGAGTGAGATGATGATCGGCGAGGTGGCGTTTATAATACCCACAGCTGAAAACGAAGATCCCGTACCGGATTACTATACATCGGATCCCGAGCCGAATTATACCGCTCCTGATGAAAGCGGGATTGATCTTTACGACGGTTTTCTGCCGACAGAGCTTTATGATGCCAACTGGGTAGAATTCTTCTCGGCAAAGCGGACGTATAAGTTTGACTTCAATTTCGGCCGCGGGCTGAGCCTCGAAAATGTCGGCCTCTACTATGACGCGGAAAGTGTCTGGGGTATTGAAGCCCCGAGCCAGGCGTTGTTTATGTTCAGCAGCGACGGCGAAACATACGGCAGCTATATCTTTATAGATGATTTTGAAACGGCTGACGGAATGTACAGGGTCACAGAGGCCGCGGCAGGCATAGAATGCACACACGCAAAAGTTATAATAAAAACAAACGCCCCCAGCGGCGTGATTCGTCTGGGTGAAATCCTGTTCACAGAGCAGGGGACGCCGATAACATATACAGATATATCGGGATACACAACAGTCTTCAACGGTGACGGCATGGACGTTGTTGATCTGACCGACGGTGATACAGCCACAGCGGTTGAATATCAGCCCGGCGTTACCGGTTTTTCTGTGCCGATAGTATTCGACCTGAACGGGCCCAAAGGCATCGCGTCTGTGAACGTCGATTATATAGCAGGGGCCTGGGGTCTTGACCTGAGCACGGTACTTGTGGAATTCAGCGAAGACGGCTCAGCATACAATCAGAGCTACCTGCTCGAAAACATCGACAGCACATCTGCCGGTTTTACAGATTACAGCGTTAGTGTTGAGACTCCGGGAGCTTACGGCAGGTATGTCAAGGTAACCTTTACAACTCCCGGCTCCGCTCTCAAGCTGACAGAAGTGGGCTTCGGCGAGGCCGGCGATATAACATATACATCAAATGTAGAACCTGCGAACTTCTCCGATTCCGGCGGTGAGCTGGTAAACGGAGTTCCCGCCGACGACAGCTTCTACGGTGACGGGCTGGTTACGTACAGTTTTGAAGTAGATGAAACACCAGAGCTTGTTATAGACTTTGACCTTGCCGGCTCAAGGGCTGTTGAATCAGTAGGCCTCAACTATTCGGCCTGGACTTCCTGGTCGATGACCATCGCTGAAATGCGGGTGCAGTTCAGCGATAATGGTGTTGATTTTGGAGACCCCTATGTAAAATCTGATCTGCCTGATTCTTACGGCGGGCATCTGGGAGTTGTCCAGACACCCGGCGGGTCGGGCAGCTATGTAAGGCTTACTATCGTTCCCGATTCTTACAGCGGAACTGAACAGGTTAAGATATCAGAGGTAATGTTCTTTGCGGTCGGCGATATGTCCTATACGCTTAGCCAGGAGCCGCTTTGGATCGATCCGGACCTGACCGGCAGGACACTTATAGATGGGTATATTCCCGCGAGTAACAGCGGTGACCCAGGCTGGATTCAATACGACACCGGAGACAATGTAACCGTAGATATTTCCCTGGGTGATACAGTTGAGCTTGCTGATGTCGGCATATCTTACCTCGGACAGGGCACCCATGTCGGCGACGGCTGGGTATGGGATCTTATGGCTCCGGGTTCTGCCGTAATCTATACAAGTATGGACGGTGAAAACTTTACTCAAGTCGGCGAGATAACTGATTTCAGTGATTCTGCCGAGCCGTTCACATCACAGGTGCAGTTCTTCGGCCTTGCTTCAACCCAGCAGGCGCGTTTTGTCCGTGTTGATATCCTGCATGACCCAACTGATGACAAGCCGTTCATGATTGGTGAGATTATCTTCCACGAAGCCGGTTCAGAGACAGCTCCAGAGATCGTATGTGCGGGCTTCTCCTCATTCAACAAACCGCTTTCTATAACAGCGGTATTTGATCAGGATATAAGTTCGGCGGCAATAACAGCGGATAACTTTAATATTGAAGGGCATACAATTCTCGCCGCAGAGGTCTTTGAAGACCTTGGAAACTGCGTGGAATTGACCCTTGCCGAGTATTCAAACGTTGGTGATGTTCTCACCGTTCAATACAGGGCCGTAGGCGGCATAACCAAGATATGGCAAAATTCAAACAGCTTTTACAATGTCTGCCTTCAGGACGATGTCCAGTCGATCATGGCCCGGCAGCTGCCCGACGGCGGTATCGCTATGACACAGCCGGCAGACGGCAGCTTTGACGAGGGCGATTCATTGTGGATCGAGCCGTATTTCGGTCTCCATGCCGCTCAGGCATTGGTACTGGCGTATGATATAGAGCTTGACCCTGCGTATCTGGCCGCGGCAAGAGACTACATGCAGTGGTATGTTGATCATCTCGAGCCGGACGGAACTGTTATGGTGCATACCGGAGAATATCCCGATTATACCTCTACAGGTGAATGTGATTCGACCGACTCTTACGCGGCAGAATTCCTCTCACTGGCTAATATGTACTATGCCAGGACGCTGGATCTTGATTTCGTCAACTGGGTATGGCCCTATGCTCAGACGATTGTCGGTGCGATGGAGCTTACTCTTGATGCTGCTGACCATCTGACATACGCGAAACCCGGTTCGAGTTTCAAGTATCTGATGGATAACAGCGAAGTGGTACTGGGCTACAAAAACGCGGCTATGCTGGCATTCGCGGCAGCCGATAGTGACAAATACGCCGCGTGGAATGCCGCCGCGGATCAGACACAGGCTGGACTGGAGACAATGTATCTGAGCCAGGACAACAGATACGCCTGGGCAAAGAGCTCAAGCGGTTCTCTTTCCACCAGCTGGTCAGAGGTTTACGCTGACGGCGATTCTCAGATGTTCATGATAAAGAATGTACTTGAAAATCAGGACAGGGCCAAGACAATCTGGCAGTCATCTGTTGATCAGTTCATACCCCAGGGAATTCCCGCAGATGGTATTTCTTCGGGGTGGGTGCTCGCGACAGTCAGTGCCGGTAAATACGGCACCGGCTACGATGAAGTCGCCTATGCAAATTACCAGAAGAATAAATATCAGGACACAACGGGTTATATAAACAAGCATTTTCAGAGTGCTTTTATGATTCATCAGCAGGTTCAGTCACGTCAGTTCATGAAAACTGATGCATTTGCTGACGGTGAAATTAACCTTGCCGATTTTGCTATGCTTTCGGCGGACTGGTTTGAAGACCGGGAAGAATTAGTGGCTGATATGGTCGAAGAATGGCTGAATTCTTATCGGTATCAGGCTCGTGAGTAGCCGCTCTTTCTGCGGATATTTATTTCTAACCATTTGCAACTGGAGTAAACCCGCTGTAAGGCTAAGGCAGCGGGTACAGGGAGAGTGTTTGTTTTTAAAAATTGATATAACGTATTTATTTATAGTTTATAGTTTAATTTAATCAGGGAAAATTTAATGTCTGATGTAACAGCAATCAACGCAGATGCAGCGGTGCAGGCCGCGGCGGCACAAAAAGAATTAACTGTGCAGGTGCACATGCTGCCGCCGGGGCGCGTGAGCAGTATAGTTCCGATAGAGGTCAGGGCCGGATTTATGAACGGTTTGAACGATGATGCCGGTGCCGGGATATCCTTTTACCTCAACGGAAAGGATAGTGAGAATATGGTTTACAGCCGGCAAGTCGAGATTGAAGCAGGCGGGACCGAGCTGGTAAAATTCAATCTTGAAACCAAAGGGCTAACCGGTAAGAATAAACTTTTTGCACTGGTTACTCAAAACGGGAAAATTGTTGAGTCTGTCGAAAAAGATTTTTCTATAGTTGAAACCGGAGTAAGATCAACCCGAATGATAGACGGTTCCTGGTGCGGCATATGCCACTGGAGTGATATAGAAGGGGCAAGGTGGCAGGATGATATCAAAAAGATGACCGCCGCCGACTGGCACCAGATGGTCAGCTCAATGCATGAGTGCGGCGTAGAGGTTATAGTCATCCAGGAGATATTCAGGCATCAGGAATACGCCTGCAAGCATGATATCCCCCGCAAAGGCTACAAGGGAGAGGCGTTTTATCCCTCGCAGCTTTATCCCGGGAGGGTGGATGTGGCGTGCCCGGATGCTCTTAAGGCTATACTCGAAAAGGCTCAGGAGCTGGGCATGTATGTTTTCGTCGGGATAGGTATGTATGCCTGGTTTGATTTTACACCTGAATCACTGGAGTGGCATAAACAAGTTGCTCAAGAGGTATGGCGTCTTTACGGCGGGTATGAATCCTTTTATGGCTGGTACGTTTCCGAAGAGGCTTACGGCAGTCTTGACCTGGATTATATCAGCGAAGAACAGATCAGGAAGTACCGCAAAGATATAATCGCTTTCTTCAAGAGTTTTCATGATTTCACAAACAGCCTTACTCCGGGCAAGCCCGTCATGCTGGCGCCGAACTGCCACTGGCTCAAAAAGGGCGAAAAATACTGGATGGAGCTGTTCAAGTATCTTGATATCGTCTGCCCGTTTGGTTTTGAGAGAATGCCGTTTACTGATATGAGCGGCCCTGAAGCGGCCGAGTTTTATCAGAAGATGTGCGACGCAACCGGCAGCCGCCTGTGGCTGGATATGGAAATATTCCTTTTTGGAAGCCGCGGCGAGCTTTATCCAAGGCCAATTGAGCAGATCAAGTCTGACCTGGTGAGATATTCAGGTTTTGAAAAGATTATGTGTTACCAGTTCCCGGGCATGATGAGTGCCCCCTGGGCAAAGATTCAGCCCGGCGGCGATGATGCCGTTGAGCTGTACAAGGCATATTTTGAATATGTAAAAGATAAACTCGTTTGACATAACCTGATACAAAGTTTAAACTTTAAATTGTTTTGATCTCGCAGCACTATTGCAAGAGATTATACGCAGTCAATATATGGAGATAATGTATATGAATATCAAGATGCTTGCATTTCTTGGCTTGGCTTCTATGGCGGCAGCGGCCGGAGCGGTTCCCGAGACAAATGATTCGGCAAAGAGCTTTCCCCGTTTTTATGACCAGATAGAAGTCCTGGCCGATATGATACTTGAGAGCCAGATAGAAGAGGGCGGCATAGGCAACTATGTTATAAAAGAAGGCCAGAGCTCCCCCGTTTTTATGACCACATACACTTTCGGGCCGTTAGGCCTGCTCAAGGCGTATCAGATGAGCGGCAAAGAAGAGTATCTCGAAGCGGCGAAAAAATTTGTTGATTTCTGGTTTGAAAGGCAAAACGTCCGTCCTGACAGATGGGGTATTGTTGGCACGTTTTATGATCAGAGCAAGGAAAACGGCGTCATAACAGACCACATTTACACAAAGGAAAGGTCGCTTTCCAAT
Source organism: Limihaloglobus sulfuriphilus (assembly GCF_001999965.1). GTDB lineage: Bacteria > Planctomycetota > Phycisphaerae > Sedimentisphaerales > Sedimentisphaeraceae > Limihaloglobus > Limihaloglobus sulfuriphilus. Next base: position 3,407,344 of record NZ_CP019646.1, read on the forward strand.
GCCGGCGGCCCGGGTTATGATGCCTCCGATTCTGACGGGCCGATGGTTTCACTTACAGCGTATAATTATTACCTGCTCACAGGCGATATTGAGATTCTGCAAAATTACGCCGACGGATGCAAGCTCATAGGTGATTCTATCATAGCCACTTATGATTTCAGAGACAGCCTGACCTACTGCCACCCAAACTACAAGGTTAAATACCTGATGGATGTCTGCGAGGTCTATCATCAGATCAAAGCACTGGCGGGCATTTTTGAGGTGCTGGACAGTGTCATCAAAGAGAGGGTAAGTGACGGCAATTTTGCCAGTTACAAGGTCTGGAATTACCATTTCCTCAGTGAAAATTACAAACAAATAGCCCAGGATATGAAAGAGAGCATACTCTCGTTGTGGAACGAGCAGGAAAAATGGTACTACTGGGCTAAAGATGTCAAAGGGAAAAAACAGCATTGCAGGTGGGATAGAATGTATCCCGACACCCAGGAACAGATATGGCCGATGCTCTGGTATGTAACTTCCCCCGATATGAAGCAATCCAAAGAAGTCTGGGAAAACCTCAATCAAAACCATCCAAAATGGCACGAAACGGACCTCGAATGGCCATCCACCAGCACAGTGGCTATAAAGATGCAGGATTTCGAAAAGGCAGAGACTCATATCTCCCGAATCCTTAGCGAAATGAAACCCAATCCGGCGTGGGAGACCAACGATAAGCACCTGATGATTCATAACTGCTGTTTTGATTTCGATATAGAGGGCTGCTGCCGAATGGTGAAGGGTTCTCTTGCCGTAAAGGATAATGAATGCAGATTCCAGATTACCGCGGCTATAGACGGCAGCGCGAAAATAAAGGTGCGTAAATCTGTTGTCGATGATGCCCGAATTATGGTCAACTCGAAGCCGGCAAAAATAAAGGAATATGCCGGATACTATATATATGAATTTGACGCGAAGAAATCAGATATTAAAGATATATCCTTTAAAATAGCTAAAGATTAGAACAGTTTCTTAAAGGGCACAGAGCCGGAGTATATTTGTGATAACAGAAAACATGATAGATATTGTCATTGTCGCTTTTTACCTGTTAGCGTCTTTTATTTTTGGAATCTGCGCTAATAAGATACTCAAAACCAGTACATCAGATGAAGAAGGCTACTTTCTCGCCGGCAGGAAGATGCCCGCATGGCTCAACGGTATTTCATTTGCGGTTACAGCTATAAATGCCGATGTGGCACCCGTTTATGTCGGGGTGGCCGTTGTGGTGGGTCTGCCGGTTTGCTGGTTTTACCTCTCGAAATTCACATTGGCGTATTTTCTTGCGGGAATGCTGTTTTTTGAACGCTGGAGAAATCTGGGCGTTTGCACAGGTCCGGAGTTCTTTAAGGTAAGATTCGGCGGGAAGGCCGGCACATTTGTGCGTATGTACAGCTCGGCGTTTTCTGTTTGTTTTGGGATGATACCCTGGATCGGTGCCGGTCTGCTGGGAATCCATATGATATTTTCCCCGTTTCTTGGATTTGAAAGCAAATCTTTAACACTGCTGACAATTCTGCCGATTCTCATTCTGTATGTCTGGATTTCGGGATTTGCGGGGGTCTTGATCGCTGATTTTGTCCAGACAATTGTCATACTGATATCAAGTCTGGTTTTGCTGGCGATAGTACTGATAAAATTCGGCGGCCCTTCGGGGCTAACCCAGAATATAATTGATCTGTTCGGCGAAAGAAGCGGCGATATACTCTCGGTAATCCCCTCGAAAGACAGCAACGTTTTAAATCCGCTGATAGTTCTGGCATGGCTGATTATTCCAACCCTGGGTATCGGCGGCAATGTCGGGTTTGAAGGCCAGCGGGTTATCTCGGCTAAAAGCAGCAAAGAAGCCGTCAAGGTGGGTGTCTGGACAACCATCTCACTGGTGATACTGCTGCTTGTTATTACCCTTCCCAGCCTTGGAGCACTGGTGCATAACCCGGAATTTTACAACGCCGAGCCCTCCGAGAGAGAGCAGGTTTACGGCGTTATGCTTCGTGAATTTCTGCCGGTAGGCTTGAGGGGGCTTGCGCTTGCCGCACTGGCCGCGGCGGTAATGTCAACGATAAGCAGCCATCTAAGCTACGGTGCTCAGACAATTGTAAACGACATAATACACCCTATTTTCAAGGGTCTTGACCGCAGGATGGGCGTATGGATCGGCCGGCTGGTAATGCTGGTTATGATGGTTGGCTCGATAGCGGTGGTTTACTACTCCAAAAGCCTTTTAGGGATTGCTATAACTGTATTAGGCGTATTGGCTTCTGTCAATCTCGTCGGCTGGGCGCAGTGGTGGTGGTGGAGAACTAATATCTATACATGGCTCAGCGCCAACATTTGCGGGCCTATAATTTACTTTGCTCTTGGATATGTTCTGAGCAATTTCCCGTGGTGGCAGGAAAGAATGGCCCAAAGCGAGACAATGCAGCAGCAGCTGGCCTTGTTTAAGGCACTTATTGCCATCGTCCTGAACGCATTTGTCTGGGTTACGGTTACCCTCATGACACAGCCGCACCGTATGGAAGTGCTCAAGGATTTCTATAAACGGGCCAAACCTTTTGGTTACTGGAAGCCTGTAAGCGATGAACTGCTGAGAGAGGGTTATACCTGGCGGCAGCCGCGGGGTCTGATTGCGGGCGGTTTATTTGTCGCTGTTGTTGGAGTGGTCTGGACATCATTTTTGATAATGGGGCTCTCTAAGCTATATGTAGGCCAGTACTTAATTGCCGCAGTTATGTTTATTGTCATGGCGGCGCTTGCGTACTGGTTTAAAAGGCTTTTCTCCTGGCATATGCGCCGGCTTGAGATGTAAGCATCCTTTGATTATTACACCGCCGGCTATTGCGGTAAAAAAAGCGGCAGGGTGTAATGCCCTGCCGCTTAAAAGCTCTTTAACTTTTTTTTAAAGGGTAATTTAGAAGTAGTATCCAATATTTACATTGAATCGCGTTGACCAGCCCTTTTTGCCGCCGTTGCTGAGGCCGTTGTTCCATGGCCCGCCGAGCCACGGGTTGTTCTTGCCCGAAGCTACATCTACGTAAACAAAGAACTTATTAACAGCAAAAGAACATCCGACAACGTTTTGTAAAGTATCACTGAAATCGGATTTGCTCTTAGTCATGATGCTGAAATCATTGTACAGCGTCATGGACTTTACCGGTCCTAAATTAACCGGGAAAGTATAACTTACGCCGGCACTGTAAATCGCCGCTTCTGCCGCGATCTGGTATGGGTAATCATAGGCACCGACCAGCACGTAGTCTTTGTCGTCCAGTACGGGGTCGCCGTCAACGTCATACTTATAGTACAGTGCTTCGAGCATGGTGTTCCAGCGTCCGTAATTGCCGTTGAGATGCACTGCCGCGGCGTAGTGCGTGCCGTGGTCATCGGTATTGTCGTTGTGCACTCCTCCTGCCTGAAGAGAGCCGCCCAGCTCAGTGCTGCAGTCTTCGCTGTGCTGCCAGGTGTGTGTCAAACGCAGGTTGCCCTGGTTCTGCTCTTCATTGCCGGCACCGTTTTCTTTTACCAGGTCATAAGAATATCGCGCCGAGTCTTCGCTGTCTCCGTTCCAGCTGCCTTCGTCTGAGACGTAATAGGCCGCCTGAAAATTCCAGCCGTCTTTCCAGGTTTCATACTTGGCACCGAGATCATAATCATCTTCCAGTCCTACGTAGTAGGGCAGCTGGAAAAACCAGTTATGAGATGCGTAGGGCAGAATGCCAAAGGGCACTCTGTGAACACCGAGTTTGATGTTCCAGTATTCTTCCTGCCAGCCGAGCCAGCCGTGATGAAGCATGTTGTAGTCATGCCCGTCACTGAATTTGTCCCGGTAGAAACGGTATTCAAAAGAACCTATGACGTTCTCGTCTTCGAGGTCAAGATTTATTCTCGCCGTATCGAAGGCAAACTCACCCAGGTCTTTATAGGTTTCATCCCAGTCTTTGTACACGTAGTTGAGCCTGAAAGCTCCCCCGACTCTCAACGGGCCTACATAAAGGCCGTCTTTTTCCTGGGAATCATCGCCGTTAGCTGCAAATACAGCCGTAAAAAGACATAGTAGAACTGCAAGTTTCAATTTGCTGTTAAGCACAAATAGTCTCCTTTGTTTTCAATAATAGTACTCATTTTATTATACGTTGTTTATCAAAGTGTTTATTTCGGCATAAAACTGTCAACTAAAGCCTTGTTGTCGGCTATCCACTGTTTTGCGACAGCGGCTTCGTTGCCCTTTGCTTCAGACATCTTGAGAAGAAGATCACTCATCTGAGAGTCATCAAGCGTGAAGTTAGCCAGCAATTCCGCTGCAAACGGGTCGTCCGTTTCGAGTCCCTGTCTGGCCCAGGTTTCAATTGTTTCTGTTTCACCGTAGGTGCCTTTTGGGTCTTCAAGGTATTTCAGTTCCCAGCGGGCAAACTTGAAGTGCGGCGACCAGCCGGTTACCACGATCCAGTTGTTTTCGCCGATAGCTTTTTGAAGTTCGCTGAGCATAGCAACACCGGAAGAGGGCATCAGCTCAAGTTTCAGGCCGTAACTCTCGGTAGCTTCCTGTGTTTTCTTCATGATGCCGGCACCGCTGTCGATACCTACGATCCTGCCGTTGAATTTTTCAGCGTTGTCGTTAAGCTCGGTTATCGAGTCGATCGTAACATACTGAGGCACAACCAGCCCGATGCGGGCACTGTCATAGTTGGTTCCCAGCTTGACTATCTTCTCGCCGAATTTCTTTACTTTTTCGCCATGCGTAACGGGCATCCATGTGTCCATAAACGCGTCCACGTCGCCGCGTGCCATCGATGCGAAAATCAGGTCAACGGCGGCTTTCTGAACAGTTACGCTGTAGCCGCTGCTCTCGAGCATATCTTTCATGACATACGTCATTGCAGGGCCCTCTGCCCAGCCCTCGACATAGGCGAGTGTGATTTCTTTAGTTTCCTCGGCTGTTTCAGTCTTACAGCCTGCAAATACTGCCATCAAGGCCGCAATTACAATAACTAAACTTTTCAATTTCATTTTTTACCTTTCTTTGTTTAACAATTATTAAATTTATTCATGTTCCTGTTTGCCGAAGGCCTGGGTGATTCTGTCCAGGATAATGGCAAGAATCACAACGGAGAGGCCGCTTTCAAAGCCCAGCCCGATATTGAGATTGTTGATGCCCTCGAGCACCTTCTCACCCAATCCGCCGGCGGCAATCATTCCCGCGATTACCACCATGGAAAGCGCCATCATGATCGTCTGGTTTACTCCGGTAAGTATGGTCTTCAGCGCCAGGGGCAGCTCAACCTTAAATAGAAGCTGCGTGCCTGTCGCTCCAAAAGCCCGTGCCGCCTCAACCACATCGGAGGGAACCTGTTTTATTCCCAGCGATGTAAGCCGCACTGCCGGCGGCATAGCGAAGATGATCGTGGCAAAAGCGCCTGGCAGCTTGCCGATGCTGAAGAACAGCACTGCCGGGATCAGGTACACAAACGCCGGCATTGTCTGCATGAAGTCCAGAATCGGGCGGATTATCTTCTCCGCCAGCAGGCTCTTTGACATCAATATCCCAAGCGGTATAGCAATAACCAGAGCGACAAATGTCGATGTGACTATCAGAGCCAGCGTTTCCATCGTCTCCACCCAGAAGCCCAGCAGGTAAATAAATACCAGGCCTATTACAGTGAAAACCGCCATGCCTTTGCCGACCTTGAAGAAGGCTAGCAGAGCGAGCAAGAAGATGAGGACGTAGAACGGTGTAAACATCAACACGCTCTCCGCACCTTCGATCAGGCCGTTGCCTATCATTCGTATAAAGTCAAAGAATCCGCCAAAGTTTTCTGTCAGCCAGTTTACAGCTGATTCTACGTATTTGCCTATATCTATTATTTTTTCCATTTTATTGCTCGTTTAAGTTTTCTTTGAGTTCTTCTATTTGTTCACGATCGAAACTGGTTGCCTCTACGATCAGTGAAATCTGCGTTACAATGCCTTTGAGTTTGCCGCTTTGCTCGTCCGTAACCGCCACGGGCGCCTCTGTGCCGGTTATCAGCGGCAGCATCTGCTCAACCGTAGCATCCGGATTTACCATCGGACCCTGTGTCTGGATAAACTCTTTTATGCTGTGTTTCTTTTCTTTGTGTGCCCCTACCAGGTCTTTGAGCCAGACAAAACCTTTGAATATGTGGTCATTGTCAACAACGGGCAGTACCTCTACGGAAACTTTTCTCATTTTCCTTATGGCAACCTCTACACCGTCTCTTTCATATTGAGCGACCTGGGGCTTTTCAAACATCAGGGTGTTTGCAGTGATGATGGATTTTCTGTCAACGTTGCTTACAAATGCCTGGACGTATTCGCTGGCCGGCTCTGTAAGGATATCCTCGGCAGTTCCGATCTGCTCAATAAAGCCGTCTTTCATGATGGCTATACGGTCGCCGAGTTTTATGGCTTCATCAAGGTCATGCGTGATGAAAACCACGGTTTTTTTGAGCTTGTTCTGCAGCTCCAGGAGCTGATCCTGCATATCCGCACGGATCAGCGGGTCCAGGGCTGAGAACGCCTCGTCCATAAGCAGCACTTCAGGGTTATTTGCCAGCGCCCTGGCCAGGCCTACTCTCTGCTGCATACCGCCGGAGAGCTGAGAAGGGTACTGGTTTTGAAACCCTTCAAGACCGACAGTGTTTATCGAGTCCTGTGCGATCTCAAGGCGTTTTGCGCCGCTCTCGCCGCGTATCTCAAGCCCGAAAGCCACATTGTCTATGATTGTTTTGTGCGGCAGCAGACCGAATTTCTGAAAAACCATACTCATTTCGGTTCTTCTGGTTTCCAGCAGCTCTTTGTCTGATTCTTTTGTAATGTTTCTGCCGTTTACTATTACATCGCCGGCGGTAGGCTCTATGAGCCTGTTTAAACACCGAAGCAGTGTTGACTTACCGCTGCCCGAGAGTCCCATTACAACAAATACCTCACCTGTCTTGATGTCAAAACTGGCCTTGTTGACACCAACTGTACAGCCGGTTTTCTCAAGTATTTCATTTTTTGAAACACCCTGGTCAAGCATTTTCAGCGCTTCGGCGCGTTTCTTGCCGAAGATTACAGTAATGTCTTTGAGTTGTATTTTAATGTTATCTTTCATAGCATTCTCTAAAAATCTTTCCAAAAAAAAAGCACTCTAACTCTTTAAGCCGGGTAAATTCCAGCTATAGAGTTAGAGTGCTTAAGCTTAATTTCGTTACTTTTACGAAAGTTGGCATTTAACCACCTCAATTAGTCGTGATTAAGTTCCGGGCCATCAGCAATTTCATGCTGACCCTGGAACAAGCCCCAGTTCTATATTAAAATACATTTTTCACAAAAGGTTTCGGTTACCTTAGCGCTTACAAAGAAAGTTGATGATTGTACCTTTTCTTTATTCGCAAAAAGCCTACTACTGTTTTGCTACTTCATGAACTAAAACACCATTATACCAAATGCCGAAAGCATATCAACCAGTTTTTTTGTCAAATTTGTATGCGGCGTTTTGAAAATACCCAAAAAGCGAAAGTTTTTCTTTTTATACAGCGACCGTTTTGGCGGGTTTATACATACCGGATAGAAATTTTCTCCTCAGGCCCGCCCGTCGGGTCAAAAATTTAAAGCATTTTCTATAAATGGTTTACGTGTAAATATGTTTGTATTTAAATTTATTTTTATTTTTTTTGAACTAAATGCTTGACCTCCGTGTATATCCGTTTATACTTATGCGTCTCTACAGTGATAGAGATTTGTTCTTTTACAAGTTAACAGTTGTACGTCAAATTAAGCGCCATGGAAGTGAGTCTTTCGGGGCACGGTTACGCAACACGCCGTCCCTGGGAGTATAGAAAACTAAAAACACAGGTGTGTTTTAAATTCTTGACACTTCCGTGCGTAGAAGTGTTGAGCCTAAAGTTGAGTGAGACTAATCCTCTCATTTAACGTCAATTTATAAGAACCGGATAATTTATTATCCGAGCCTATAAAGAATCAAATTGAAGAGTTTGATCCTGGCTCAGAACGAACGCTGGCGGCGTGGCTAAGACATGCAAGTCGAACGGTCTTTAGTTGAGAGTAATCGATTCTAAAGATAGTGGCGAAAGGATGAGTAACGGATAGGTAACCTGCCTTGTGCTCTGGGATAGCGTCTGAATGTTTACATTCTTCCGAAAGGGGCGGTAATACCGGATAATGTAGTATATTTAATTTATATTACCAAAGATTTATCAGCACATGAGGGGCCTATTCCCTATCAGCTTGTTGGTGAGGTAACGGCTCACCAAGGCGACGACGGGTAGCGGGACTGAGAGGTTGACCCGCCATATCGGGACTGAGACACTGCCCGGACCTCCACGGAGGGCTGCAGTAACGAATATTGGGCAATGGGCGAAAGCCTGACCCAGCGACGCCGCGTGCAGGACGAAGCCCCTCGGGGTGTAAACTGCTGTCAGGGATAAGTAAGACTGGTTTACCAGTTTGAACTGCCCCAGAGGAAGTCACGGCTAACTTCGTGCCAGCAGCCGCGGTAATACGAAGGTGGCAAGCGTTGTTCAGAATCACTGGGCTTAAAGCGTGCGTAGGCTGACATTCAGGTGTCCTTTGAAATCCCCCTGCTCAACAGGGGAATTGGGGGGCAAACCGGATGTCTTGAGGCCGGTAGGGGTGCCTGGAACTCTTGGTGGAGCGGTGGAATGCGTAGATATCAAGAGGAACGCCAGAGGAGAAATCGGGGCACTGGGCCGGACCTGACGCTGAGGTACGAAAGCATGGGTAGCGAACGGGATTAGATACCCCGGTAGTCCATGCCGTAAACGATGTGTACTAGACTGTTGTCAATCTGACTTGATGGCAGTCGCAGCAAAAGTGTTAAGTACACCGCCTGGGGAGTACGGTCGCAAGGCTAAAACTCAAAGGAATTGACGGGGGCTCACACAAGCGGTGGAGCATGTGGATTAATTCGAAGCAACGCGCAGAACCTTACCTGGGTTTGACATGTTTGTATGCCATTGTGGAAACACTCTAAGGCTGCCCTTCGGGGTGAAACTTACACAGGTGCTGCATGGCCGTCGTCAGCTCGTGTCGTGAGATGTTGGGTTAAGTCCTTAAACGAGCGAAACCCTTGCCGTTAGTTACCATCAGGTTATGCTGGGGACTCTAACGGGACTGCCGGTGTTAAACCGGAGGAAGGTGGGGATGACGTCAGGTCCTCATGGCCTTTATGCCCAGGGCTTCACACGTGCTACAATGGGCTGTACAGAGCGAAGCAAGACCGCGAGGTGGAGCAAATCGCACAAAGCAGTCCTCAGTTCGGATTGCAGGCTGACAACTCGCCTGCATGAAGTTGGAATCGCTAGTAATCGCGTATCAGCTATGACGCGGTGAATGTGTTCCTGAGCCTTGTACACACCGCCCGTCAAGTCACGGAAATCGGGAGCACCCGAAGTAGGCTTGCTAACCCGCTTGCGGGAAGCGGCTTCCTACGGTGAACTCGGTAACTGGGACTAAGTCGTAACAAGGTAGCCGTAGGGGAACCTGCGGCTGGATCACCTCCTTTCTAAGGATAATTATGGGGATGATGTTGAGCAATTGTGCTCTTTATAACATCTAAGAAACCCCAAATGTCAGCCATTTTCATGGTGCTTGACGACAACTGTTATTTGATAATTAAAAGCCCTCGAGCAGAAATGCCCGGGGGCTTTTTTTCGTTGACAAGAGACATTTTTACAAGTAAAATAAGGTTCTAATGTTGTTATACAGGTGAATCCATGACAGACAAAGCTTATAAAACACTGCTAAAAGAGCTGAAAAAAGAGGCCCAAAAAGCCAAACACAACAGCAAGGAAGAAGCTATTGCTACACTTCACAGAATAGGTATCTGCACAAAAACAGGAAAGCTGAAGAAGCCTTACCGGACTGCTAAGTAATGTATTCTGTATTGCCTTCATTTGTTCTGGGGTTTCACGGTTGTGATGAATCTGTGGCTGAGGATGTCTTTTCAGGCAGGGCTGAATTAAAATTTTCAGATAACGATTACGACTGGCTTGGCAACGGCATATACTTTTGGGAAAATAATCCCGTCAGGGCTCTTGAATTCGCAAAACAGGTAAAGCTGTTTCCTCAAATATCTCGGGGTAAAGTTAAGAAAGCCGCAGTAGTTGGTGCTATTATTGATTTGGGGCATTGCTTAAATCTGCTCGATTCCAAATTCATAGAGTTTTTAAAATTTGGTTACGAAGTGGTAGCTGAAAATATTAAACAGTACGATGAGCCAATGCCGGAAAACACCCCTGTAAAACGGGATGGCGACTTGCTTATAAGGCGCCTCGATTGTGCAGTTGTTGAAGCCGTGCACGAGAAACAGGATTGGCTGGTTGAAAAGGGAAAGGCCGATTACAAATTCGATACAACACGCGGAGTTTTTATAGAAGGAAAAGAGATTTATCCCAATTCAGGGTTCAGGGACAAAAATCATATCCAAATATGTGTGAGAAATCCAGCTTGTATCAAGGGTTATTTCAGGGTGAGGAGTGAATGATCTATTGCTATATTTTTCTGATGTTGATTAGATCGAGTTGAGGTGAAAGATGATAAAATTCGAATGCCCGGTATGTAACCATTTACTATGCGCACAAGATGAGCAGGTGGGGACCACTCATAAATGCCCTAATTGCGGAGAAGTGTTGAAAGTTCCATTAACATGTGACTTAAAAGAGGAGTTTACACAACAAACAGCACTATTCAATTGTTTTTGACTTTTTTAAGCATGGGTGTTGGAGGTTCAGTTGTGTATATATGGGCTCTCTTTGATATATTATTAGTAAAACATGATAGTGATGGGCATCCTTTCTGTAATTTGTTTTCATCTGATCTTAAGCATATGTCAAGTGGATCTTTACAGCTGTATAGGATTTCTAAAGAGACGAGCAGTTTCAATAATCGAAATATAATAAGCAATGATGAATACAAAGGTTCGTTAAAAACAAAAAGAGTGAGAAAACCCATACCCGAAAAAGTGAAACATGAAGTTTGGAGAAGGGATCAAGGTAAGTGCGTTTGTTGTGGTAGTAATGAAAATCTGGAATTTGATCATATTATACCACACAGTAAGGGTGGAGCAGACACCGCTAGAAATTTGCAGCTGCTGTGCCAAAGCTGCAATCGAAAAAAAAGTGATAGTATTTGAAAGTCTTCAAAATTAAATGGCTAACCCGCTTGCGGGAAGCGGCTTCCTACGGTGAACTCGGTAACTGGGACTAAGTCGTAACAAGGTAGCCGTAGGGGAACCTGCGGCTGGATCACCTCCTTTCTAAGGATAATTATGGGGATGATGTTGAGCAATTGTGCTCTTTATAACATCTAAAAAACCCCAAATGTCAGCCATTTTACAGGCGGGTGACGACAACTGTTATTTGATAATTAAAAGCCCTCGAGCAGAAATGCCCGGGGGCTTTTTTCGTTGCGAGATGGTCAGTCTGATCAGACAGATCGGACTGATTGATCTGACGGATCAGTCTGATTGGTCGGATAACAACCCACTTCAACCAAAGGGAAAATCAATTCGCCGGCAATCATAGCTGAAAAAGCCCTTGATATTTGGTAAAGAGTTTGTATAAATTACATCTCTGCCGGAAAATCCGGCGTTTTTTGGCTGTTAATCAGTCTGAAAGGTCAGTATATGTTTGAACGCGGCAATATAATTACAGTTGGTATTCGCCCGGCCTGGGATGTTGTATGTTCGGCCGATGGTATCGAGTGGGGCGATCATAAGGTTCTTGACGCCAGGACAAGCGTACCTGCCGGCAAGGCTCTCAATGTCTCCAAGGCGCTTGCCTGGCTTGGTTATCCAAGCATCGCGACAGGCCTGTGGGGGCAGGAAGATTATGACGAGATGGCGGAGCAGCTTCGGCCTCTGAGCAGTTTTATCGATATCCGTTTCGCCGCGGTTCGCGGGCATACCAGACAGAATATAACCCTTCGGGATACCAGGAAAAACCGTGAAATGCATCTTCGCCTTCCCGGAACTCTTGCCAACAAGGGCTCAATCCGCCGCATGTCTGATCAGCTTTTGCGAATGATCGACAAGGATGATGTACTCGTATTCGGCGGAAGTATGCCGGAAGGTGCACTGCTTGAGGAGGTTGTCTCGCTTATCTGGGACTGCAAACAGAAGCATACAAACATCATACTCGATACCAGCGGAACAGCTCTCGAGAGGTTGGTAAGCAGCGGGCAGATATCGCTGATTTCACCTAATATCACAGAGCTTGAAAACCTGCTCAATTGCAGGGTAAAAGAAGATCCGCAGGCTGTATTACGTGCCGGCAGGCGCCTTCTGGATAAGGTTTCTGCTTTGATTGTGAGCCTGGGCTCTGAAGGTGCGGTTTTTATCAGCCGCGATGAGTGCTGGCATTCTTTTTATGCCGGTGCTGACAGGGATGTGCTCAAGACCGTTGCCGGCGGAGATTATCTGCTTGCAGGTTTTATCGCCGGCATGAAAGAAAATCCAAGCCCTGAATACGCCCTGACAAAGGCAGTCCGGCTTGCTACCGGATTTGTTTTCGGCCTTTGCAAAGACCATGAGCCGTGGCAGCTTGATGAAATGCTCGAAATAGAAACGAACCACTTGTAGGCCGCAGGGGTATAGATAATACGTGATGTGCGGCTGACGTTGTTCGTGCGGGTTTAATACCTCCAGACGGAACGGATATACAGCTTTCATATCAAAGATTAACCGTAAACAATTATAAACGATGGACATATGCATTTTGTAAGAAATATATTAGCCCTGCCGCTTCGACTCGCGGCCGTTATCGCGGGATTGATCCCCATAGTTGATGTCGGCACAGTGCTGCACTTGATACTCCGTGTTACCGATGATCCGGAAGACGGGCTGCGTTATTTAGCGTACGGGCTCACTCGTTTTGGTTATGCTGAAATGGAGCCGGTTGCACAGAAACTCATGGAGCGTTACCGTGACAGCAGATTTGCCGAGATGATGGGCAACGCGGCCTTTTTCAAGAATAACAAAATTTCTGCCAAAGAGTGGACTCTCGCGGCTGAATACGCAGACTGTACGAATCTTGAGATGCTTCTCGGGCTCAAATACCAGCTCAGCCTTGATGAGCCCAAAGAAAAGCGGCTTGCTATTCTCGACGAAATTATTTCCCGCCGCGACCTGCCGATGGCTATCAGCCTTCAGGCCTATCCGATACGCTGCTACAGTTTTCTGCTTGAGCGTGAATGGGGCAAGGCTGTGAAGCTGGCAGAAAAGATTCTCCAGATAATCGAAAGCCCGATGGCCCACCTGGCAAACTACTGCAAATATTATACTGCCGGCAAAGATGAAGCGGCGTTTAAGGAGCTTTGTGACGCTCAGCGTCTGTGGCAAATGGGGCCGTTTGAATCTGTGGGAGCCCAAATTTGCTATGTCGCAGGCGATATGTACAGGGCCTGTGAGTATCTGGCGATGGCTATAGACGGCGGCTTTGACCCTGACAAGGCGGGAGAGGAATGGAAAGAGCTCGCGCAAAGTGATGATTTTAATAGATTTATGGATCAAAGGCAGGCGGGCAATGATTAACTTAACCTTTTTGCTGTATCTTTTCCCCGGCTTGATAATCGGACTGACTTTTCACGAGGCGGCACACGCCTACAGCGCGCTGCTGCTTGGCGATAAAACGGCTTACAAGATGGGGCGGGTCAGCCTTGATCCGCTCAGGCATCTTTCGCCGCTTGGAACTCTTGCGTTGTTTTTCCTGGGCTTTGGCTGGGGAAAACCGGTTTTGATAAATGTGTTTAATTTCGAGAGGCCGCGGCGTGATTATCTGCTCAGCTCGCTTGCAGGCCCCGGCGCTAATCTGCTCATATGTCTGGCTATCTGGCTGATGCTGCGGCTCCCGATGCCGGATCAAGTAAAAGCCTTTCTTGTAGGGACTTACCTTATTAACGGTATCCTGGCGGTTTTGAATCTTATTCCGATATCGCCTCTTGACGGCAGCAAGATATGGCCCTGCATCATACCCGGCATGAAAATCGTCAACCCTTCGAGGTTCAGGATGACCGGCCTGATAATCCTGCTTCTGCTGATTTTTACCGGCGGTATCGCTATGGTTCTCGATCCCGTGCTGGGCTTTATGCTCGATGCCCTGATGGACAAGAGCCTGGTAAACACATTTTATGAGGTTGTAAAGGTTAAGGCATAGCCCCTGCGGCCTGCCGCTTAAATTATACTGCGGTACACGGCCTCTACCGTCTGGGCCATTCGCCGCGGCGTAAACATCTCCCGCACTAAGTCTTGGCCGTTTTTGCCGAGTTGTTTTCTTAAATCCTCGTCTGAGAGTAGTTTATCGCAGGCGTCAACCAGAGCAGGAATGTCTCTGGGCGGCAGCAGAAAACCGGTGTTCTCGTTAATGACCTCCTTTGCCCCGTCAATATCAAAGCTGACCGCGGGCGTTGCGCATAGCAGCGATTGCGGCAATACCCTTGCCAGCCCCTCGCGCAGTGAGCAGTGCACCAGTATGTCGCTTGAGTGTATAACCAGCGGTATCATCGAGGGTTCTAACAGACCTGTAAACCGAAAACGGTCCGTGAGATTCGCGGCGTCTATCATATCGCGAAGTTTCGCTTCCAGCAGTCCGCTGCCGACAAAGAGCCAGATGCAGTCGGGGTGCTTCTCTGCCAGCTCACGGGCTGACTGTATGACGTATTCATGTCCCTTGAGATCTGCCAGCCGGGCGATTTTTACGATAACCTTCGCGTCTTGCGGGATGTTATATTTTTCCCGAAATTGAGCGATTGTCTCGGGCTGGGGCGGCTGGAGAAATTCCTCAACCTCCATCGCCGAGTAGGCAGTTGTGTACATATCTTTGCTGCCGATACCTCTGGCCAGAGATTTCTCCGCCATTGTGTCCGCTACGCACACGTAGGCATCTGTTTTTTTCGCGTAATGGCGTTCCAGCAGGATGTATATCCAGTTTATAATTGCCGGTTGGTATTCGTGGAAGGGCAGGCCGTGTACGCCGTGCACAATCAGCGGCCTATGCCGGCCGTTATCTGTTTTTCGCCTGATTGCCGCGCCGGCGGCCCTGCCCAGGATTCCAGCCTTTGCCGAATGGGTGTGGATTATGTCAGGGTCAAGGTCTCTTAGAACGCTTTTCAGAGCAAAAAAGCCTTTAAGCTCTTTGCAGGGGCGTATTTGGCGAACAAGCTGGGGGACGTTTATGACTTCTATGCCCCAGGCTTTGGCCGTTTCAATCAGCGTGCCCTCGCCCCGCCGGTCATCGCCGGTTATGAGTGTAACCTCATGGCCGTCTTTTTTCTGCTCGCGGCAGGTTATAAGCGTGTTTTCCTGTGCCCCGCCAATCACGAGACGTGTTATTATATGAACTATTTTCATTGTAACGGGGGGTGGTACTTACCTGGTATTTCTTTTATTTTCAATAGTTTACGCCATAAATATAGGATTGAAATCTCACTTGTTTAAACAATACCTGCCAATCATGCCAGATAGATATCAGTCCGCATCGTAGATCAGGATTTTCCCAAACATCGCTTTGCATTTTTCCACAAAAGCTACGTGCAGCGGGTCGTATTGGTAGGTGTCGTGCGCTGCCGTATCCGGTAATATTACCGTCAGACAGAAGTCGTAGCTGCTGTCAATCACCGGCCGTTCCGTCGCCGCAGGAGTGCCGACATAAACAGCGTGGGCACATTCAATCCCCTTGAGCTTCTCCAGCTCTGCCGCGAAAAATTCTCTGTCATCATCGGTTACATCATCCTTTAACCAGAATAATACAGTATGTACAAGCATTTTGATCCTTTATAAACTGTTAACATTATAGTTTCTTATGTATTCAATTGGTTTTTTAGAAACTTTTTCTATTTTATGTTCATTCTCTGCGCGTGTGAGCCAATTTTTTATTTGGTTTTTCGACACATCGAGCTGCTTAGCCAGCTCGCCAGGCTTTACGCGAGTTTCTGTCATTTCCAGTATTAACGGCAAAACAACATCATAAGCTGATCTTGAATTTTTTTTTGGTTTTTTCTCATTTTTCTTCTCAATTTTATCTATTTTCCCCTTATCTATCGCAGACGGCTCTTGTTTATAATCAAAAAGTGTCTTACTGCCGAGCTTAGTGGTGTTTGACAAAGAATCCAGTTTTTCTGTGAAGTTTCTCTGGTCAATATCATTCGGAAACTCAACAGCACCTGACTCCAGCAGCATTAGGTTGCCTTTTGGAACATTTTCCCCATTTCTAACAAATACCGGACGATGCTGTTCTCTTCTTAGCTCTTCTTTTGCACCTGCCCAGGTTCCTCCGGTCTTGTATTCAGAGCTTACAATCAAGGCGTAATCGGCCATAGCATAAATCAGCTTGTTACGTGCCATTGCAGTTCCAACACTAAAACCGGCTTTGGGGTGATATGGAGAAATAAGCAGCAGTCTGCCATCAGTAATCGCAATTCTGGCAGCTGGTTCGAGACTTTTTTTCAAAAGGCTGTCAGCAAGAACACCTATACAAACTCCATTAGCCTGTAAAACCGTTGACATAGCGTTGATGTCAACCCCGCGAGCCCCTCCCGAAATCACAGGCATATTATTCAAAGCGCATAACTCTGCTGCTGTTTGCGCAAAAATCTTTCCCTCTTCATCTACATTTCGCGACCCGACTATGGCAAGGCCGCCTCCTTGAAGTAAGTGTTTTTCGCCAATTCCGAACAAAAGCGGAGGAGCCTTGTCCTTTAGATGTTTCTTGTATCTCTGGGGATAATCAGGGTCGCTTCTGCTTATAACCCACACACCGTTATTCTGCCAATCTTCCAGAGCAAAACCCAGTTGGACACCCCTGCTCATCAGTGAATCAAGGCGGGATTGCTCAATTCCAGAGCCTTTTGATGCGTCTGATAGAACATCGTGTTTGAGCATATCTTCAGGGCGTAAACCGGCTTGAACCAGCCAACCGACCAGTTTGTTATATTCCGTTTGGGTAAGAGGACTCACTGATCTGTCTTTGCCAAATACACCGCAGAGCATGATTATAACTTTTGTGTCATTAGTTAGATAATTATTATGCATAAAATTAATCCATTCTTGGAGAATTCATTGCCAACGCCAGGGGGTAAACTGCCTTGCAGCCGGCCTGACGAAGCAAAGCTGCCGCAACGGTAAAGGTCCACCTTGAATCGACTACATCGTCAATCAGTAAACAGGGTGCAAAAGTGCCATTATCAATTGTAAGTTTGAAAACACCATCCAGATTAGCTGCCTGCTGATAGCTGTTTTCCATTTCCTTTTGGGGCATGTTTTGCCTTACCTTTTCAAAACACATTCCAAAGCGAAGTCCCAGCTTTTCTGAAAGTCTTCGTGCAAAATCAGGAACCAGCTCCGGCCGGTTAAGCGAAGGGATACATGTGGCCCATTTTGGTTTTGGTTCAGGTGCCCACTTTTCATACATTTGGGCACAGGCCGAGACCAAATCATCACAAAAACGTTCACTCTGGTACTTGCCGTCTGCTGCAAGTTGCCCCCAACCGGCATCTCTCCAAAGGCTCAAAGCTCTGCCTTCTGACAAACGCTGTTGATCGCTAATAGAACCAGTAAAACCGTAAACCTTCAGGGGATTGCCTGCCGGCCATTGCAGACGCGGCTTAATAGGAATATAACATCTCTTCAGAAAAAGATTCGCCTCCTGAGCCAGCTTTAAATCGTACTTTTCTTCGAGAAGCTGCTGCGGAGTGCAGTTTTTGCACATACCGCATTTTTGCGGGCGAGGATCATCCAGTGCGGACTGCAAAAAAGCCATAAGGCATCCGTCATGGCGCATATATGACCGCATCTGTTCCTGTTCATCTCTTCTTAGCCTGGTGATCATCTCAACATGGCTCCTGTTAACCGAATAATCTGAAGCAGCCGGTGTTAAGTACCACTTGGAGTCCATTTTAATAACCGGTGCCGGAGATTCAATCGTTAAGAATTTTAAGGTCTTTTCAATTTGTGAATATTTTAGATTCAGCTCCGCCATAAGAGACGGTGTTGATATCCCTGTATTTGCTTTAGTGACGGCTTGGAGCACAGTCTCTATATGTCGCTGAGGTGGAAAAGCGGTCTGAATAAAATAATCAGATATCCTGTCATCCTCCTCTCCGCAGAGCAAAATTCCATACGCCTGGTCAACTGCTCGGCCGGCCCTGCCCACCTGTTGGTAATAGTGAACCACAGATGCGGGGCGCTGATAATGTATTACAAAACCTAAATCGGGTTTGTCAAATCCCATACCGAGAGCCACTGTAGCAACAAGAACCTTGATCTCATTATTCAGCAGCGACTGCTCAAGCTGTTGTCGGCTCCTGCCGCCGGGCTCTTTTTCAGACATTCCCGCATGATAGGCTTGAGCAGAGATCCCGTTTTGCTTCAGCCATTGCGCTACACGCACAGAATCTCGCTGGGTCAAAGTGTAAACAATACCGCTGCCGGGGAGTCTGGGGATTGTGCCCGCAAGCCAGGCCATTCTTGCCGCTGTGTCCGGCATTATAATATTCTGCAATTTAAGGCTTTTTCGGACAAGCGTGCCGCGGACAAAACCTATATCTCCGCCTAACTGTGTTTTAACGTCGTTTACAACCCTGTCATTTGCCGTTGCAGTCGTGGCAAGTATCGGCACATTCGGAGGAATGGCCTGAATAACTCTGATAATCCGCCGATAATCAGGGCGAAAATCGTGTCCCCAGTCAGAAATGCAATGAGCTTCATCAACGACAAGCATTCCGATCTTTGAGGCCACATGGGATAAAATGTTTTCCCGAAAAACCTGGTTTGCAAGCCGCTCTGGTGATATTAAGAGTATGTCAACTCTGTCATTTTTCAGATCACTTTCAACTTTATCCCATTCCTCAACATTGCTGCTGTTTATAGTGCACGCGCTGAGGCCCAGCCTATTGGCTGCTTCAAGCTGATTTCGCATTAAAGACAACAATGGCGAAATTAATAAAGTTAAACCTTTGCCTTGTTCCCGCAGCAGCTTAGTACCAAGAAAATACACCATGCTTTTGCCCCAGCCGGTGCGTTGAACAACCAATATTCTCCGGCGATTCAGTAAAAACTCAATGCTCTGCCACTGCCCATCCCTGAAAGCAGCCTTTTTGTCATCAAGGGCAGTCTGCAATAACTGCAAAGCATATTTTTGTGTAGGAATTGAATGCATTCTCAAATAGTACTATCCACTTTCCTGTTCTTTTTTGATTTCTTCCCACTGCTCCATTGTCAGCATTACCTCGCGTGCCTGTGCGTTTTTGTGTTCGCCGAGTATGCCGTACTCTGCCATCATTTCAATAAGCCGCTGTGCACGGTTGTAGCCGACGCCGAGTTTTCGCTGGAGCAGTGAGCCGCTGCCTCGTTGGTTCTCAAGGACCACACGCACCGCATCATCAAAGAGCGGATCCAGCGGCGTCTCACCCAGCTCGATTCTGTCAAGCTGCATAAGCTCCGGGTGGAACTGGGGCTGTGCGACATCTTTGAGGTGGCGGATAATCCGTTCTATCTCCTCGTCCTCGAGGTATGCTCCCTGTGCACGGTATATCTTGCTGGTTTTCGGGTGCAAAAACAGCATATCTCCCTTGCCCAGCAGTGTTTCTGCGCCTGTCTGGTCGAGAATGATACGGCTGTCCAGCCCCGTCGCCACCTTGAAGCTGATACGCGCGGGCAGGTTAGACTTGATCAGGCCGGTTACCACGTCGCGCTGGGGCCGCTGGGTCGCCAGAACCATGTGAATACCAACAGCACGGGATTTCTGGGCGAGCCGGACAATATGGTCCTCAACCTCGCGGTTTGTCATCATCAGGTCAGCCAGTTCATCGACAATAATAACGATATAGGGCAGCTTCTTGGGTATTCTTGCTTCGTCCTCTTCGGTCTGCGGGTCAAACCGTTCGATAAGCTGTTTCCGTGTGAGTCTGTTGTAACTTGATATATCACGGGCTTTTGCATCACGGAAAAGAATGTATCTTTCTTCCATTTTCTCCACCGCCCATGCCAGTATTCTCTCGGCCTTTGCCATTTCCGTCACCAGAGGGCACATCAGATGGGGCAGTTCCTGATACGGGGTCATCTCTACCATCTTCGGGTCAACGAGGATCATCTGCACCTCGTCGGGCCGCTTGGTCAGCAGTATGCTGGTGATAATGTCGTTTACGCAGACACTTTTTCCCGAGCCGGTCGTGCCCGCGATCAGGCAGTGGGGCATATCGGCCATATCGGTAACGATGGCGTCTCCCGAGCTGTCCTTGCCGAGAAACAGCGGTATCTTCATATCATGCGGCTTCGAGCCCGCACGCAGTATCAAATCTTTTAGCCTCACCACTTCGCGGATTTTGTTGGGAACCTCGATTCCCATTGTCTGGCGGCCGGGCATGGAGCTTATGATACGTACATTTGGTACGCCCAGCGTACGTGAAAGGTCAACCTTGAGCTTTGCGATGTCGTTTACCTTGACGCCGGCACCGAGGTCTATCTCAAAGAGCGTGATGGTCGGGCCCGGCTCTGCGCCGACAACCTTTGCGTCAACGTTGAAATTCTCAAAGGCGTAACAGAGCTGGTCAATCTGGCCGCGTACCTGCGACTCGATGTCGGTATTGAAATCATCCTCGGGCTCCTCGAGCAAATCCAGCGGTGGCAGTACATAATCTTCGTAGGTCTTCTGGATAAATGGCTCTCGTTTTTTCGAGCCGACGGGGGGAAGCACAATTTTTACCTTGTCAACTTCGCTCGCGTTACGTTCCTGCATGTCTGCCATCTCTTCTTCAGCCTCTTCGTCTTCCGGCTCATACGGAATTCCTCCGGGCTCATCACTTTCGGGAGCGGGGGTTTGGTCTTTGTCACTGTCAAAGAGTTCCTTGGAAGAAAGATTATCGTCTGCGGCCTGGACATATTGGCCCTTTTTCGCGGCTTTTAGCGCCCGTTTTTCCGCAGCTTTTGCCCTTTTGGCAGCCATCTTGGCTTCTTTCATTGCTTCTTTGGCGGCTTTTTTCTCTTCTTTGAGTTTTTGGCGGAGCTGTTCTTTCTCGTTCTCTTTTTGTTGTTTTTCCTTGATACGCTCGTCGGCGCCTTTTCCGGTAAATAGCCGTAAGATAAAGTAGAATATAGATTTATAAACAGCTATAGCCAGAGAGTCAGCCAGCAGGATACTGCCGACAATAAAGGACATGATTACGATAGGCCATGAGCCGAAGGTAGCGAAGTTGGCCTTTAGAATAGCGGCGAAAAACAGCCCCAGAATCCCGCCTCCGCCGGCAGGGAAGTGGGATGGAAAGATACCCGAGGTAAAGTTAGCTATCACAGAAACGCTGATAACGCAAAGCAGCAGCCCGATTGTCCTTAGAACCGGCTGGGTAATCTGGCGGCCGCGGATCGCAACCACTGTAAATCCGCTTAATCCCAGCAGCAGCATATAGATACCAGCTCCGATGTAATAATTTATGTGAAACGAAACCCATGCGCCGACCGGACCGAAGATGTTCTCGGGCTTTTCGTTCAGCGGCCAGACAAACTCGCTGGGCTTATCCGCGATATCAAAATCCAGGCACGCCGCCGCTATCAAAACGAACAGAAACAGCAGTACAACGAGCAGGAGTTTGAGTACTATGGTTTTATGCTGCATTATATCTCCAACGCAAGTGTCCGGATGCCAATAGTTTAACGCCTGGCGGCCGGCACGGAATATATCAAAAAAACAATTGACCAGACTAAGCAGGACATCGCTGTATAGTTTAATCAGCGGCGTGAAAATATCAAGAAATTTACATAACTAAAGTTATATGCTTTGTTATTTGGGCATTTTATTTTGACATACCACTTCCACCGCTTATAATGATAATAATAAATAACTGTTTTGAAAGGACATAGTTATGATTATTATTAAGATTATTTTGGCTATTATTCTTCCTCCGCTTGCGGCGTTTCTGCAGGTCGGCGTATCGACGCACTTCTGGATTAACATAATTCTTACACTGCTTGGCGGTGTTCCCGGTGTCATTCATGCATTGTGGCTTGTTTTGACCGGAAAAACTTCTTAGATTTGGTGAGCTCTTGAGGTTATCAAGGGGGGGGGGGGGACCCTGCCTGATGCTTTGCACCTGCCGTGCAGAATATATAATCTAAACCTTACCGTGTAAATAAAATAGTATTACAATTTAAACTTCGCAAGGGGTGCCCAACCTTTGGAGGAGCGCACTTGGATTGTATAAAATTTTGGCAGCAATGTTTGCGTATTCTGCCCTGGTAGTTTAAAATGTAGAGTCTATTATAAATTCTAACAGCATCAGCTCTAAAATATCTTTTCGGTTTTTATGGACAGAGAATTAAAATTAACGTTGTTGATTGAAGACAGCCCAACCGGCGGCGGGCTGATCAGTGAGCACGGTCTGTCTTTCTGGATTGAATCTGCCGGCACAAAGATACTTTTTGACACTGGTCAGAGCGGGGCATTTATTCAAAACGCCCAGAAACTTGGAATCGATTTGTCATCCGCTGATGCAATTGTACTGAGCCACGGTCATTACGACCACGCCGGCGGGCTGGCAGAAGTGCTTAAAATCGCCCGAAACGCTGACATTTATCTCCATCCGGCAGCTTTGAAACCGAAATTCAGCCTCAAACCCGGAGGCGCAAAATTCAACGGCATGTCGCCGGAAGCCATCGAGGCATTGAACGGCCGCCATATTATCTGGACGGAAAAACCTGTCCAGATTTCAGAGAACGTATCGGTTACCGGCCAGATCCCGCGTTTAACAGATTTTGAGGATACAGGGCCATCGTTTTTTACCGGCAGTGACTGCCGCGAGCTTGACCTGATACCGGATGATCAGTCAATCTTCATTGATACCGACAAAGGTCTGGCAGTTCTGCCCGGGTGTGCCCATTCCGGGGTTATAAACACTTTGAAGTATATCAGCCGAATTACCGGCCGCGGCAGGATATACGCTGTTATCGGCGGGACGCACCTGCTCCGTTCCGGCCGCAAACGGATAAACAAGACAATAGAAGGCCTGCGGCAATATAATGTTGAACAAATATATCCGCTGCATTGCACCGGCCCTGACGCGGCGGCGATTTTCAGCCGTGAAATGCCCGGTAATTGTATGACGCTTGCCACAGGCGGGAGCGTCGTTTTTTGATTATAAAAGTAAATACAGGACTTGTAAAAAGACGTACAGAATACTGCTTTTCTGCCCGCTGTTTAAAGGTGGTTTATGATTTTAAACGTGTATTTAAAGCAGTAACATAACTTTAAGGAGATTTTTTAATGAAACGATTTTTTATTTTAACTGTTCTGTTATTTACCGCGGCAGGTTTTGCGGCAGAAAAAACGTATGTGTCTCAATCTGCGCGCCAGATACCCTTGATTGCCGAGGTTGATGTTCTGGTTATCGGAGGTACTACCGGCGGTGTTGCCGCCGCGGCAGAGGCCGCCCGCGCAGGCAGCGAGGTGTATCTTGTCGGGCCAAAGCCCTATCTTGGCGAGGACATCTGCTCGCATTTCCGTTATTGGCTGGATAAGGATTACGAGATTAGTGATAGTCTTGTAAAGGAAATGTTCAAGAGTCCCGAGTTTATACCGTGGAACTACTCGTATAAATTCAGTATTGAGCCGGACCGACTGCACCGCGACAGCGACCCGCCCGGGATGCTCAATGACGGTATGTGGGCGTCGGCAGCTTCTCACAGCGTACAGTTCAACGACGATGTGGTTATTACAGCCGATCTGGGAAGTGTAAAGGCCGTGCCGGCTGTTCATCTTTATTCTTTCCAGAAGCCTGGTGATTATGCTCTGGGCAGTGTCGAAATTTCTATCAGCAATGACGGAAAGAACTGGAGCTCTATAGACAAGATCATTAACGATCCTCAAAGGGGAGATAATTATTTTGATGATGCACTGATGATGGCCCGCAAAGTTGACCGCAAGGCCAGGTTCGTAAAATTTGATATAAAAAAACATAAAAACGCAAGACGTGTTCTTATCGGCGAGATAATCCTGGAAAGCGATAAGCTCAAAGACGTCAATGATTACCGTCTTGCGCCGAGGCCCAATCAGGTGAAGATGGCACTTGAAAATGAGCTTCTCGAGAGCGGCGTAAAATTCCTTTACAGGAGTTTTGTTACCGACATGCTGATTGACGGCAGCGGCAAAGCCGCCGGCGCTGTAATAACAAACCGCTCCGGCAGGCAGGCTATAAAAGCAAAATGCGTTATAGACGCAACAATGAACGCATCACTGTGCCGGGCGGCGGAGGCGGAATTTACAGAATTCAAACCCGGCAAGGTTGATTTTACACGCTATGTAGTTGGAAATGAGCCGGTGCAGAACAGTTCTCTCTCAATGCAGAAGATGCCTATGCCGGTCCCGGGCAGAGAAGAAATATACAATGCGCTGAAATACACCGCCGGTTTCGAGCTTGAAGATGACTCTTTCGCCGGTCTCAGCGAGATCGACCACAAATTCCGTGATATGACCTGGCGCAAGGCCCAGCTGGACTGTTCGGAGAATCCGTTCTTTGTCTCCGTAAACAACGTTGTATGCCGCCGCAGTTTCCGGGGCAAATGGCCTGGAGCTGAAAATCTGGATATAAACACTCTTCTGGTGAAGAATATCGACAGTCTCTATGTGCTCAGCGGATATGCAGACATTCCACGCCGTGAGGCAGCGATGATGTTTGACCCGTGCGAGTATGTCGCTCTGGGCAGGCGTGTCGGCAAAGCCGCGGCGGGGATGTCCGCCTCGGCAGGCTTTGGCGAAGATGTCAAAGTTCACACCGTAAACGCCGGCGGGCATATAAAAGGCGAAGTAAAGGAATTCCTCGGCGGAACACGCGCGTTCGCCCAGGATTTCGAAACCATCGAATCCCCCCAAAGCAGTCTGCCGGTTATCGGCAGGTATGATGTAGTCGTAGCCGGCGGCGGTACAGCCGGCGCGCCGGCGGGAATATCAGCCGCCAGAGCCGGAGCAAAGACGCTGGTTGTAGAGTACCTCAACGGTCTTGGCGGTGTCAGCACTGTTGGACTTATAGGGCGTTATCATTACGGAAACATTACCGGTTTCTGCACAGAAATAGACCAGGGCGTAATAGAGCTTGGCGGGGAATATGCCCAGCAGGGGCCGATGTGGAATTGCCAGGTCAAACAGGAGTGGTTCCGTAAGGCTGTCAGAGAGGCCGGCGGCGATGTCTGGTTTGACAGCATGGGCTGCGGGGCGTTTGTCGAGGGTGACACGGTAAAGGGTCTGATTGTCGCCACGCCATACGGGCGGGGAGTTGTTCTCTGTGATGTTGTGGTTGACGGCACGGGCAACGGCGAGGTTGCAATCGCCGCCGGAGCCAGGATGCTTCACGCAAGCCAGGTCAGCGCTGCGATGCAGGGAACCGGCTATTCACCAAACCACCTCGGTGCGATGTACAATAACACCGATTACCTTGTCGTTGATGAATCCGATATTGTAGATGTAACGCGGGCGACAATAGTTGCCAGAAAGAAATACAGCGGCGAATATGACCTTTCAAGCATCATAAACACCAGAGAGCGGCAGGTTGTTCTCGGCGAGCATTATCTGACACCGCTTGAGATGCTCACCGGAAAGACGTTCAACGATACAATATGTTATGCCCGCAGCAATGTTGATACTCATGGGTTCCTGATCGCTCCGGTTTACTATGTAACCCACCCCGACGTAAAACGCAGGGGCATCATGGCAAGGCTTCCGTACAGGTCTCTTGTGCCCAAAGGCCTTGAAGGTGTTCTGGTTTCCGGTATCGGTGTAAGCGCCCACAGGGATGTCATACCGATCCTGCGTATGCAGCCGGACGTACAGAATCAGGGCTATGTCGCCGGTCTTGCCGCCGCTATGGCGTCTAAGAGCGGAAAGGGCGTGCGCCGGATAGACGTAAAACAGCTCCAGAGAGAGCTTATACGCAAGGGCAATATACCCGAATATATGTATGATGAGACCGATGAATTTGAGATCACAGAAAAACAGATTGCCCGGGCCATTGATGAAATAATAGACGATCCAACTCTGATTCCCTTTATCATGGCCGCACCGGAGAGGTCTCTTCCAATGCTTCGCAGGGCTTATGCCGAGGAAACAAACCGCGACAAAAAGATTCATATGGCAAGAGTCCTCGGCGTAATGGGAGACGATACGGGGATTGACACCCTGGTCAGTGAAATCAAAAAAATCACTGAATGGGACAAAGGGTATATCTGGAGAGAATCGTCTCACGAGCCGCTGGGAACGCGGGTAAGCCCGCTTGACGGTTTGATAATCTCCGCCGGCTACAGCGGCAGTAAAAAAGCCGTGCCGGCAATATTGGAGAAGCTGAGCATTCTAAAATCAGTTGACGGTTTCTCGCATCACAGGTCGGTTGCGATTGCCCTGGAGAGGCTTGGAGGAACCGAATCGGCGATAATGCTTGCACAGCATCTGAACAAGCCGGAGATGTCGGGATATCACCTGACCAGCCTTGAAAAAGCCATTGACGACGAGACTGTACGCTATATCGGCAGATACGTCGGCAACGCTTTCAGGGAGATTATCCTTGCCAGGGCACTTTACAAATGCGGAGACTACGAATCCGTTGGTGAAAATATCCTGCGGGAATACAAAAAAGACATCCGGGGCCATTTCGCCAGACACGCAAATGAGCTTTTGAAAGATTAAGATAAAAAGAAAGCCTCTCATTTCGAGAGGCTTTTTTGCTGGTTTAAACTTCTATTCCGAAATAGTTTACCGCATTGTTATAACAGATATCCTGAACCATCTTTCCGACGAGGCTGTAATCCTCGGGTATCTCGCCGTTTTTGATGTCGCTGCCGAGTATCGAACAGAGTATCCTTCTGAAATACTCGTGCCGCGAATAGGAGAGGAAACTGCGTGAGTCGGTGAGCATACCGACAAACCTGCTCAACAGGCCCAGGTTTGAGAGAGCCTCTATCTGTTTTGTCATGCCGTCTTTCTGGTCGAGGAACCACCAGCCCGAGCCGTACTGCATCTTTCCGGCTGTTGTTCCGTCCTGGAAGTTTCCTATCATGGTTGCCAGCATCTCGTTATCTTTTGGATGCAGGTTGTATAGGATTGTTTTCGCCAGTTTTTTCTTCTGGTCGAGCCGGTCGAGGAATCTCGAAAGCGGCTTTGCATAAGAGCAGTCGCCGATCGAATCGAAACCGGTATCCGGGCCGAGACTGTTGGCAAAGCGGGTGTTGTTGTTGCGCATTGCGCCGATGTGGAACTGCTGCACCCAGCCTTTCTCCGCGTCCATCAGTGCAAACTCGTGGAGCATTGCGGATTTGAACTTCAGCACGTCTTCGCCGGATACATTCTCTCCGCAGCGGAGCAGGTCGAAAATCCGTTTAGCATCTGCTTCTGAATATTCCTCCGCAAAGACCGTTTCCAGGCCGTGGTCACTCATACGGCAGCCCGCGTCATGGAAAAAGTTATGACGGCGGCGGATCGCGGCGATGTAATTAGCATAATTGCGTATGTCCATATCGGCGGCGGATTCGAGCCTGTCAACCCAGGCATTGAATCTGGCAGGGTGGTCAACATCCATACCCCTGTCAGGCCGCCAGGTCGGCAGGACTTTGGCCTCAAAACCGCTTTCTTTTATCCTTTTATGGCTCCCAAGCCCGTCCACAGGGTCATCTGTCGTGCAGATCACCCTGACGTTTGCCCTGCGGATCAGCGAGCGGCAGGAAAACTCACTGCTTCGAAGCATCTCAGAGCACTTGTCGTAAATTTCTCTTGCCGTATCGGGATTTAGCAGTTTGTCGATGCCGAAGGTGTTTTTCAGTTCAAGATGTGTCCAGTGGTAGAGCGGATTGCGGAGTGTGCACGGCACGGTAGCCGCCCATGCCTGGAACTTTTCCCAGTCGCTTGCATTGCCGGTACAGAATTTCTCTTCCACGCCGTTGCTCCGCATCGCCCGCCACTTGTAATGGTCGCCGTGCAGCCACACCTCAGAGATGTTCTGGAATCGCCGGTCATCAGCGATATCCGCCGGCGAGATATGGCAGTGATAATCGTATATCGGCATATCCGCGGCGTATTCGTGGTAGAGCTTTCTGGCGGGTTCGCTGTTGAGCAGGAAGTCTTTTGTTATAAATGACATTTGAGCTTTCCTTTCATGTATCGAAAAATGCGGCGGATATGTCCGGTGAATAAAAACGGAAAAAGCCGCCGGTTATCTCCGCAAAAAACGCGGGGAATACTCTTATTGTATCCCCCGCAGGCTTTATTGTCAAGCGATATAAGTAGATGCAGCCGTTGAGCCGCCGCGTCCTGTCCAGTTGGTGTGGAAGAACTCGCCGCGGGGCTTGTCAACGCGTTCGTATGTGTGAGCGCCGAAGTAGTCACGCTGCGCCTGGAGCAGATTCGCCGGCAGCCTCTCGCTGCTGTAGCCGTCGAAGTAGCTCAGAGCCGAGCTCATTGCCGGCATCGGAACGCCCATGTTCACCGCTGCCGTTACAACGCGGCGCCATGAATCCTGAGCGCTTTCTACCGCGTCCTTGAAGAACGGGTCAAGCAGCAGGTTTACGATCTCGGGGTTGTTCTCGAAGGCTTCTTTGATTTTGCCCAGGAACGCCGAGCGGATAATACAGCCGCCGCGCCACATCAGGGCGATTCCGCCGTAGTTGAGGTCCCAGCCGTATTCTGCCGCCGCCGCACGCATAAGCTGATAGCCCTGCGCATAGCTGACGATCTTCGAGGCGTAGAGTGCCTTGCGCAGGTCCTGTATCATCTGCTTTTTGTCGCCGTCAAAAGCAGACTTCTGCTTGTTGATAATCTTGGCGGCCTGTACGCGTTCTTCCTTGAGTGCCGAGAGGCAGCGGGCGAATACAGCCTCGCCGATGAGTGTCAGCGGCTGGCCGGCGTCGAGTGCGGCGATTGCGGTCCATTTGCCGGTACCCTTCTGGCCGGCGGTGTCGAGGATCAGGTCAACTACAGCGTTGCCGTCTTCGTCCTTGTAGCCGAGTATGTCGCGTGTGATTTCGATCAGGTATGAGTCGAGCTCGCCTTCGTTCCATTCGCTGAATACATCGTGCATCTCTTCGTTGCTCATACCCAGGCCTTCTTTCATCATCTGGTACGTCTCGCAGATCATCTGCATATCGCCGTACTCGATACCGTTGTGCACCATCTTTACAAAGTGGCCTGCGCCGCCCTGGCCGACCCAGTCGCAGCACGGCTCACCTTCGTCGGTTTGAGCGGATATCTTCTGGAATATAGGCTTGACAGGTTCCCACGCCGCGGGGCTGCCGCCGGGCATGATAGAAGGGCCGGTGAGTGCTCCCTCTTCGCCGCCGGAGACACCGGTGCCGATGTAGAGCTTGCCCTTGCTCTCGACGTATTCCATACGGCGGATTGTGTCGGGGAAGTGCGAGTTGCCGCCGTCAATGATGATGTCGCCGTCGTCAAGAAGCGGCAGAACCTGGTCGATGAACATGTCAACGGGTTTGCCCGCCTTGACCATGATCATTACCTTACGCGGTTTCGCCA
Organism: Limihaloglobus sulfuriphilus; assembly: GCF_001999965.1. Classification (GTDB taxonomy): domain Bacteria; phylum Planctomycetota; class Phycisphaerae; order Sedimentisphaerales; family Sedimentisphaeraceae; genus Limihaloglobus; species Limihaloglobus sulfuriphilus. The sequence goes on from NZ_CP019646.1 coordinate 3,436,908, forward strand.
GTGAGTCAACAAACTCCTCAACGCTCATAGCGCCGATGATGTTTTTGCCTTTGGCACGTCCGTTAATGAAATTTTCCACCTTTGAGGTTGTACGGTTGTAGCATGCCACGGTGAAGCCCTTGCTTTCCATGTTAAGGATCAGGTTCTCACCCATCACCGCCAGGCCTACAACGCCAATATCTGCTTTTGCCATTTTTAAGTTCTCCAAATTTAATTTTAATTTTATTTTTTTGACAGGATTACAGGATAAAAGTTATGAGTGAAGAGCTAAGAGTGAAAAGTTATGGAATTCGCTACGCTCATGGCTACCTCAATTCTTAATTCTTTTCACACAAATCGTTCTTTATACGCCCACAGGCCCATGCCGGGGTTTGAGATGTAGAATATCTCTTCGCCGTCAACCATGTTGAAACCGTCTTTGAGTTTCTCGGGGTTATAGCGGGCCGCCATCCGGTCAAGGTCGGCATATTTGAAATTCACGCTTTCTATCTGTTCACGGGTTAAATGCCCCGGGCAGTAGGTTACGCTGAAACGTCCCTCGCTTGAGCCGTGTATCAGATGCGCTGCGGCGCTGAGGTTGCCCTTGAGGTCGTCGGTGCTGTCAACAAGCTCAAGCACCTTCTTTGTGCCGACATAGCCGTACTTGCGGATAAGCCGGTCGATCTCTGGATCCTCGCCGAACTCGTGAAGCCCGGGAGCCAGAACGATCAGCTCGCCGCCGTCCGCCATCGCCATTCGTGTTCGGTAGATACTCTTGTTGCCCAGCCAGGTGCTTTTGAACTCTTCGGCCTCGAGATATACAACCGCTTTTTTCAGCGGCTTATCGAGCATCTGAAAATTGGTTTTCAGCGAAAGATCCGCCGCGAGGTTGAAGCACTCAACATCGTCTCCGACAAAGAGCCCGCGGACGGCCTGGCCGGAATCTGTCGCTGCCACGACTGTTTGGACATAGACTATCGGCAGGTGCGAGGCAAAATTGTCCGAGGCATAGTTGAGCACGCGGCGTACAGGCGTATCTGCCCGTCCCATCATGCGTTCCATGCCGTAGGCTGCTCCAAGGAAGTGGCTTTTGTTGATGCCTTCCGCGCCGCCGGTGCCGACGAATATGTTTTTATTGTAGTTTGCCATGCCGACAACCTCGTGGGGCACGACCTGGCCGATTGAGAGTATCAGGTCAAACCCGCCCTCTGCCAGCAGCTTTGCCACCTGTGCCGGCCAGTCGAAATCAACACGTCCTTCGCTGACCTCGCTGATAAACTCTCCGGGCACAGTGCCGAGCGTTACAATCCCGTTTCGCCAGTCATGCACACGAAACAGCCCGTGCGGCACGCCGGGGAACATGCGGTCCATCTCGGCCTCTGTCATGGCGAAATGCGTACCCAGCGCCGGCAGGATATCCGTTACCGTCTCGCCGTAATACTGCCATGCCAGCTTTGTCAGCTCGCCGGCACGCGAATAGAACCGTGTGATATCCGGCGGCACAATCAGCACCTTTTTACGCGGGCCCAGCTTATCAAGAGCCGCGTAAAGGCCCGCCTTGAGGTCTTCGCCGGAAAGCCGGTTGTCTTGAGAGCCATTTTTATAGTAAAGCATATTTTCCTCTGATTTTTCTATCCGCAGATTTTCGCAGATTATTTCTTCGCAGGTCGGCCATCCCTGGCCGACACTAAAATATGCCAACCGTCCTCGGCCGACATTAAAACAGGTCAACCATCTCCGGTTGACATGAAAATGACAAGCGGGGATGCTTGCCCTACTTAACTCTTAACTTTTTAATCATGTCTATTTTATTTATCTCAAATCTGAAATATCAAATTTCAAATTGAGAAAATTCGTGAATTTTCTCTACAATCGGGCCACAGCCCGGGGCCGCTCACTAATGCCTATTGCCTGCTGCCTAATGCCTGCTTATCACACTCCGCCGAAGGCGCTGTATCCGCCGTCAACGGGCACTACTACGCCGGTAACGAACTTCGCCGCCTCGCTTATCAGCCATATTAGTGTTCCGCTGAGCTCTTCTGCCTCGCCGAACCTGCCCATGGGCGTATGGTCAACGATGCTCTGGCCGCGGGGGGTGAAATCGCCGGTCTTCTCGTCTGTTACGAGGAATCTGTTCTGATCAGTTATAAAGAACCCCGGCGCGATGGCGTTGACGCGTATCTTGTCAGAGTAGTTCTGGCACATATGCACCGCCAGCCACTGTGTAAAGTTGCTCACCGCGGCCTTGGCGGCAGAGTATGCCGGTATCTTGGTCAGCGGCTTGAACGCGTTCATGCTGGAGATATTGATGATAACTCCGCTTCCGGCATCTGCCATGACCTTGCCGAAGACCTGCGTCGGCAGGAGTGTTCCCAGAAAGTTCAGGTCAAAGACAAACTTGATTGCTTCTGCGGGGATGTCAAACAGCGGCATATCAGGGCCTGTAGTAGCGGATTTATGGTTCCCGCCGGCACCGTTTATCAGGACATCACAGCCGCCGAATGCCTTCATTACTTCGTCTTTGGCGGCAATGATCGATTCCTTGTCCAGCACATCGCACTTGACCGCGACGGCATTTCCGCCGACTGAACGGATCTGATGGGCGACTTCTTCGGCGGCGTCGAAATTCCGGTCAAGTATCGCCACGTTGGCTCCTGCCAGCCCTACAGCTCTGGCCATCGAGCCGCAAAGCACGCCGCCGGCTCCTGTTATAGCAATGTTCTTTCCTTTTACGTCAAATTCGTTCATGGTTCATTCCTCTTTAAATAGGCGGTGGTAGAATAAATACCGCAAGAAATTAAAAATTTAATTTATCGACACTCGAAATAATTATTATTCTATCAGCTTGCCAAACAAAATCCAACCTTTTATTATTTAATTTATCACGTTTACAATAAAGAGTTTACAGGCATGTCGAAATAATTCAAGGCGTTTTGTGCAGATAGTAATGATGGATTTTGTAAAATGCCTGTTGAGCACTATCTTCTCACTGCTGAGGCGGTCTAAAATCATTTAGGGAGTGATGTTTTTTGTTTTTTTCTTGTAATTCCTGCTGAAACAAGGAATAATGATTAAAGTGCCAAAGCGATTTTCTAACAGATTAAAACAAGGAGAGAAAAATGAAAAAGACAAGCATCGTCACTGCTGCCCTGTTTCTTGCCGGAACACTAACAGCCGGACTTAATATCACACTAAGTGATTTGCAGACGGATTCAATGGGGTATTATTATGAGTACGAGCTGACATACGCCGACATGTACAACACCTCGCAGTTCTTCAGCGATTTGGATTCCAGCTCCAACATCTCTGTTTATACGGCGACCAGCAAGTATCCACGCTATATCTATGCCGACACCGGCACCAACGCAGCACAGCTGGAATATACATTTGATTTTTCAAACATCACCATCGGCTCGGAAAACTACAGAGCGGGAATCAAGAGTTTTGATATACGTGACAGCCTTACAATGTCAAATAATGGCGTGGGGACTGAAGAATCAACCGCTTTTACAGGCTGGAGCATCAACGGTTATAATTATAATACAATAGCTCAGGGCGCAACCCCCAGCCACGGCACGGAGACTTTTCCCGGAACAACTTCAGTTGGTTTTGGTGGATTCATCCAGAAATTCTACTACAAGGTAGAGTTCACAAACAGCAAGGGCGACTTTAACGGTTTTGATCAGCAGCTCAACCAGTGGAACAGTCAGACATTCTTAACAGATGATTGGTTTAAAGTAACTGTACGCCTTGACCTCACCGCACCGGAGGGTACCTATGACGGCGGAAGCGGGTTTTATGCAGATCCATACCAGATAGCCACACCCCAGCAGCTCGATGCGATCAGGTATTATCCGCAAGACTGGGACAAATATTTTGTCCTTACCGCCGATATCGATATGAGCGGCTATTCGTATGACACCGCCCTGATAGCCTACGATACGGTTTCAGGTAATTCTGGTTTTGACGGTGAACAGTTTACTGGTAACTTCAATGGAGATGGCCATACTATCAGCAACCTGAATCTCGGCTCGGATAACGCTTCTTTTGCAGGTCTTTTCGGAGAGGTTTACAGCAGCGGCGAGATATCAAACCTAAACCTCGAAAATGCAAGAATTAAGGGTAAATATGCAGGCTGTGTGACCGGTTCTAATCTGGGCAGTATCAGTAATTGCAAAGTTAACGGCAGCGTATGCGGGGCTAATACGATAGGTTTAATAACCGGTTACAATGATGGTCCAATTGAAGACTGCTCAGCGGAAGGTACATGTACAGCAAAGAGTACGGTTGGCGGAATATGCGGGGTAAACTGGGGATGGATTCGCCGGTGCAGCTCAAAGGGCAGCTTCACAGCTTTGGTTACAGGCTGCGGCGGGATTTGCGGCAGCAACAGTATGCTGCTGGAGAATTGTCGGGCAAACGCCAATGTATCTGCGGGAACCTATGCGGGCGGAATAGCCGGTTTTAATAGTTATTCAAATTTCAGAAATACTGAAATCAATAATTGCTATTCAAACTGCCGGGTGGTTGTTAGTGACAATGATGGTGTAGCCGGCGGCTTTACCGGGCAGAATGTGTCAACTGTAATCAATTGCTACAGCGCATCAGAGGTATGTGTCCTGTCAGATAGTTTTACAGGTTTTATAGGAAGTTTTGCAGGCCGCGACGACTCTAATGAGACTGAACCGACGGCATCATACACAGCCTGCTTCTGTGATTGGCAGGTTGCCGGTCTAACTGATGCAGTGGGTGATTCCGGAGGCGGCGTATTTCCTGATCCCGATCCTTTTGGAATAGTATCCATGAATACCACAACTCTTAAGGCAAAAGTTTTCTACACATCCAACGGATGGGACTTTGTCGGCGAGAGCGTTAACGGAGATGAAGATATCTGGAACATCATAGAAAACGAGACTTATCCTCGGTTTGCGGACGAATGTATCGCTCCGCCTGCGGGAGATATTAACGGCGACTGCGTATATGATATGCTCGACATGGCACAAACCGCATCGGGCTGGCTTGATTGCGGCATGATAACACAAAATATGTGTCCTTAAATTCAAAAAAAGTTTTTATAAGAGGAATGAGCTATGAAAAAGACAGTATTATTAACAACATTGCTTACCTTTTGCAGCGTAATTTTCGCAGGGCTGACCATTGACCCCGGAGATATTCAGTGGAGTGAAACAGATGGGCATTATTACGAATACACGCTGACGTATGCGGATATGGCTTCCGGCTCACTCAAGTTTCAAAAAGACACCGAATTCGCTTCAAATGTCGAGGTTCAAGACCCCATAAGCGGAAACCGGTACGTACAGGCTGCAGCCGGCACTAACATAGCTCAATTCGGCTACGAATTTGACTTCTCTAACGTACAGATAGCCTGGGGGATACATGTTCACGATGTGGTGATAACGTCTGTCGAACTGCGAGACAAATTCACCCTCTCAAATAACACCTTCCACAGTGAAGCCACTTCAGCGGCATCAAAGTACAGTTTCAACGGCAGTACATTTACCACTTTTACTACAGCCGCGACACCATATTCGGGAAGTCAAACATTTTACGGGAATGATACGATCGAAGCATCTGGTCGGCCCGATTCTTTCTATTATTCATGCCGATTTGTCAATAGCAAGGGAGATGCCAACGGATTCGACCAACATCTCAATCAGTGGAATCCGCAAGGTACGCTCTCAAAGGACGGTTTCAAAGTTAAAATATACCTGGATCTGAGAGCCCCTGCCGGCACTTATGACGGCGGAGACGGCAGTGCGTCCAACCCTTACCAGATCGCTACAGCCGCTCAGCTTGACGCGATGGGAAATTATTCCAGCGACTGGGACAATTCTTTCGAGCTCACCGCTGATATCGACATGACCGGCTGGGATTACAATCTGGCACTTATATCTGCTAATGAAATTGAGGGACAAAGTTATACCGGTACAAAATTCAGCGGTTCATTCGATGGAAACGGCCACACAGTGAGCAACCTGAAAATATCAGCCGAAGGTGACTATGCATTTGTAGGATTATTCGGATATATTGACGAGACAGGCACAATTGAAAACCTAAAACTTGACAACGTGCACATCAAGGGATTGCTCTATTGCGGAGGAATATGCGGAATTAATAAGGGCGACATAAACAACTGCAGAGTTGCCGGAACAGTAGAAGCTCAGGAAGATGCTGGTTTGTTTTCCGGATACAATCATACTGAAGGAAGTATTACGAATTCTCACTCAATCGGATACTGCATCAGCAGTCTCGATTTTGCCGGTGGTTTTACCAGCTATAATTATGGCACTATAACCGGTTGCTCATCAGGTGGATATGTTACAGCAAACCGGTTTTCAGGAGGTTTTGTAACTGTTAATGAGGGCACAATAGAAAACTGCTTCACAACAGCAAATGTACATGCAAACGAACATGCCGGCGGTTTTCTTGTTGAAAACGATGGAATCATTAACAACTGCTATTCGAGAGGAATTGTATCGGTTCTCAATGATAGTCTCATAGCCGGCTTTACCGCAGCAAACTTTGGGGTTATATCAAATTGCTATACAGCCTGCAGATTGATACTGCCCTATGCTTTCGGCGGCGGGGCAGGGGGCTTTTGCGGCAGTGATGATTCTAATGCAACCGGCGGAACCGTAGATGCAGAATATAACTCATGTTTCTGGGATACAACCACAACCGGCACAAATGACGGCGTGTATAACTCCGGCGGAGAATCTCAGCCGGAAGCCGATCCTGCCGGAATTACCGGACTTTCCACCGCAACAATGATGGTAAGCGGTGTATATACAAGCCAGGGCTGGGACTTTGTCGGCGAGACCGCTAACGGTACCGATTATATCTGGAACATAATCGAGGGCCAAACCTACCCGCGGTTTGCGGACGAATGTATCGCCCCGCCGGCAGGCGACGTCAACGGCGACTGCGTATATGACATGATTGATATTGCCCAAACAGCATCCGGCTGGCTTGAGTGCGGCATGATAACACAGAACATGTGCCCTTAGGCGGCCGCCATGGTGTATTCAAACTGATTAAACAGGCCTGTGGTAGTCGTCGATTGTGGATGTTTACCGGTCTCGAAATAAAATTAAATAAATAGAAATGGTTCAACTATGAAGTTCTTTGCAACACTGGTGTTTTTTGTACTGTTTACGACATCTCTACCGGCGGCAATTACTATCACCGCCGGTGATATACAACAGGATGACGATGGGTATTACTATGAATATGAGCTGACCTACGGTGATATGGCAAACTCCAACAAGCTGTTAAATGATGCGTATTCCCATTCTAATATATCTGTAATTGCTCCTGCAATTATGCGATCTGACAGATATATTGTGGCAGATGCCGGCGAAACAAGTGCAGCGATTGTGTATGAGTTTGACTTTACCTCTGTTATCGTAGATGGTTTAATTCTAACAATCAAATCTGTAGATATACGCGATACCGTAACCATGTTTAACAATGCTTCCGGCAACGAAACCTCTACGGTTGCAACTAAGTGGAGTGTGAATAACAGTTCTTATACAACCTTGAGATCTGTTTCAACTCCTGCCAGTGGTTCAACCACTTCCCCCTTCACAACATTGGAGATCCTGACCGGTCAAGATCAGAAATTTTATTACCGTGTAAGCTTTAGCAATTCCAAATACGATGCCAACGGTTTTGATGCCGGTTTGAACCAGTGGAACAGGCAGGGAAACACTTCCAGCGATCATTTTAAGGTTACGGTACGTTTTACAGGTACCGCACCTGCGGGTACCTACGGGGGTGGCTATGGCACGGATGCGAGCCCTTATCTTATAGAAACTCCCGCTCAACTTAACGCTATGAATTCGTATCCGATCGACTGGGATAAGAGCTTTAAACTTGCAGCCGATATTGATATGAGCGGCTATAAGTACTGATATGGAACGACCTTTGTCAATAGTTTTAATGAGATTATATTTACTTTTTTTTAAATTTTACATATCTTATTTTAATGACGCATGATAGCGTGGGATTCTTCGACGTTGATTCAGTCTGATATACGTGGATTAGCTTTTGGCCAGAGCCGACATTGAAATACTCCGTCGCAAACCTTGCTTTCTACGGGCATGAGTCAGACTTACCGATAAGGCATATCTGTCATATAGGACAATCGCAAGTGGTTTTTTCGTACCCACGCCACCATTTGTCATGTTTTTCTGTATTAAATTTTAAATGTTTTTTTCCCAGGGTGATAAAAAGTATATGAACTAAACTTTCTGCGGCTGAGCCTGTTTTCTTGCGTAATACTGGGTTGCTGTGAACCATATGAACCCGGCCAGCTCTCTGGCAACTGCGATGTTGGCCTTTACCAGAATCTTGCCCCTGGCCCGAAGGTACCTGTGCCGGTAACTCAAACGCTGCCCGGCCCTGTCAGCTATTTCTATTCCCCATTGCGGCCGGCTCTCTCTACGTTTTTTAAGGGCCTTAGATGGAACATATCGATGCCGGTAGTGGTGGGCAGTTTCATTGAGCAGCCGCCTTACCCGCTTATTGCCGGCCTTGGTTATCGGGCCTTTTTTTTCTGATTCTCCACTGGAGTCCTCTTTAGGGGTTAAACCGAGGTATGACATAAAAGCCGGGGCTGATTCAAAACGGGCAAAATCAAAAATTTCCACCAGAATGGATATTGCCGTGATGGTCTTGATGCCGTGAAAACAACTCAAAATACCTACCATTTCGCGGTAGTCATCCGTTTCTGCCAGCGCCTCAACACGCCGATCACACCTGTCGAGCCTTTCACAACAGTTTATGTACTGGGCGAAATATGCCTCAAAGACTTCATTCAGGGCGGGCTCTTCGAAGTTTATACCACGCAGCCAGGTTATATGCTTATCTGTCCAGTGATTGCCCTGATGGTAAATATAGCTATGACGATTGAGAAACTTGAGTATGTGATGTTGTGCTCTCTGGACATCCTTTCGGGCTGTCTCACGAAGACGCACCAGCTCTCTATCTGCCTCCTGTTTCTCATTGGGAGCGTGAACCTCGGTCAACAGGCCCGCACTGTAGTACTCCTGAAGCTTCTTTGCGTCCCTGCGGTCTGTTTTTATACGAACTCCGGGTTTTACCGGTACCAGAGATGGGGCGATTACCGCACATTTAAAGCCCAGAGCCTCAATCCTGCGCTTGAGAGAAAAGCCGCAAACGCCGGCTTCATAGCAGAATTCAACCGGCCCAGGTGCCTGACGGGCTATCTTTTTTACTGCCCGTTTAATATCAGAGGGCGTATTTTTGATTGTAAATTCAACAACATTATCCCGATCAGGGTATTTTATGGCAGCTTTATGTTGTTTTTTGTGTGTATCCATTCCTACATATGTTATAATATTGTTCATAACGACCGGTACCTTTCGTATTGTATGCGGCTCTGTTGCCACAGTGTAATAACCCGCGATTGGCAGGTGCTACGTACACCTTATCGCATAAACCGTAATTATCCGGCTTATGACGAGATTTGCAACCGTTGGGGCCGGTCGTTCCATATTTTCTACAGTGCCCTGGCTGCATTTGATATTTCCCCTACATCTCCTGCTTTCCAGGGCGTTAGCTTTACCGGTTCTTTTGATGGTCACGGGCACGCGATCTCAAACCTGAATATTGACAGCCCTGGTGATTTTGTCGGGCTGTTCGGCTACATTAATGAAGATGCCGGTGAAATACAAAATCTAAGTCTGAAAAATGTGAACGTCAAGGGCAGAGAGAGGGTCGGCGGTATCGCGGGAGATTCAGCGGCAAACATATATTCTTGCAATGTTGAAGGCAGGGTTACAGGTATTGATACTCTGGGTTTTATTGCCGGCATGAATTATGGTATAATAATTTCTTCGCAGGTTAGAGGCGATTTGATCGGGGGTGAAAATGTCGGCGGTATTTGCGGTGAAAACCATGGTTTGATCCAGAATTGCCATTCAAGCGGCAATGTTACCGCGACTCAGGGTCTTTGCGGAGGCATAGCAGGCGATAATACGAGCGATATTATTTTTAGCAGCAGCAACTCAAACCTTGCAGGACGTCATGTAGGTGGTATTTGCGGCTGGACTGGCAGTGGATACTACACCTATTCCAGGATACGAGATTGTTATGCAAATTGTACCATAGCTGTTACAGATGAGGACGGTGTGGCCGGTGGAGTGGCAGGATACAATTTCGAATCCATCACCGATTGTTACAGTGCATCAACCTTTGTCTATGGCACAGATTTCACCGGTTATATCGGAGGCTTTGTCGGTATGGATAACTCACTCAACCCTGATCAGACTGAAAAAGCTGTTTATGATGCCTGCTTCTGGGATTATAGTGTTGCTGGTGAACATCCCGGTGTTGGTTATTCACAAAGTGGTTCACTAATTGAAGTCGATCCTGACGGGGTATATCCCCGCAATACGACAGCAATGAAAACCATGTCTAACTTCACATCTTATGGCTGGGATTTTGTTGGTGAGACGACCAATGGGTATTCTGATAAATGGACCATTGTAGAAAATGAAACATATCCGCGGTTTGTAAATGAGTGCATCAACCCGCCGGCCGGTGATGTTAATGGTGACTGTGTGCATGATATGCTCGACTTTGCCGCAAATGCTTCAGGCTGGCTCGAGTGTGGACTGATAACACAGGACATGTGCCCGTAAATAGTTATTTTAAAATAATTTATACTGAAAACCGGTAAGAGTAAACGCTTCAGCGTGTTACGGTTAAAATCGCCCAAAAATGCAAAATCTGCGAGGTTAATGCAAGCAAAATAAAGCTCAAACAAGCGTTGATGACTATGAACGCCTGGGGCGTACACTAATAAATGAATACAAACGGAACATCTCGCCCTGCACTGGTGCTAATTCGATATAATATAAGTTTGACAAAACCCCTCATCTAATCTATAACATGGCCGACATATTTTAATATTAAATCAGTTCGGAGATAAACATGTTTAAACTTGATGGCAGCTGGCAGGAAAGATACAACGCCACTGCGGTATTTACGTTTCGGTGCAGATTTGCTGATACAGCTTTAGCGTTCTCAAAGTTTTTTCAAATAGCCGACAAGGCCGGTGTGCATACAAGCGATGTACAGATTGTCGATGCAGACGATACCACGCTTACCAGGGACATAAAATGCTTTTGCAAGAATGTTGCCGCAGCGGAAAAATTCAGCGGTATGCTTGAAGCGGAAGGTATTGAGGTTGTTGAGCTCATTGACAATGTGCTTGAGATTCACCGCCGCGGAACTATTGATATTGTCAGCCGCGTGCCGATCCAGGATTTGACTGATTTGCGTATGGTATATACACCGGGTGTGGCAGAAGCATGCAAGCTCATCGAATCACAGCCTGAAGCGGCCTGGGAGATGACCGGCCTTTGCGACCGTGTCGCGGTTGTAACTGACGGTACCGCGGTATTAGGCCTTGGCGACATCGGTCCGCTGGCATCACTGCCTGTAATGGAGGGTAAGGCCGCTATCTTCTCGGAGTTTGCCAAGGTAAGTGCTTTTCCTGTACTGATTAACAGCAAGGACCCAGATATAATTATAGAGACGGTAGAGCGGATAGCCGGCAGTTTTGGGGCTATTCAGCTTGAGGATATCGCCGCTCCGTCCTGTTTTAAGGTTGAGCAGGAGCTTCGGGACAGACTGGACATACCAGTATTCCACGATGACCAGCACGGCACCGCGACGGTTGTTCTGGCGGCACTTATAAACGGCTTACGCCGTATCGGCAAAAAAGGCAAAGACTGCTCTGTTGTCATGCTCGGCGCCGGCGCGGCGGGTTACGCAATATCAAAAGTCCTCCAACATTACGGCATTGGCGATATTGTAATCTATGACTCATGCGGCGCACTTTATGAGGGACGTACGGAAAAAATGAATCCCTGGAAAGAGGAACTTGCCAGGGTTACAAACGATGAAAATACGCAAGTCCCATTTGCAGAAGCATTTAAAGGCAAAGATATTTTTATTGGCGTCGCCAGGCCCAACATGGTAACCAAAGAAATGGTTGCGTCAATGAACAAAAATCCTATCGTTCTTCCACTGAGCAACCCTGTTGGAGAGATAACGGTAGAGGATGCCCTGGAAGCCGGTGCGGCTATCGCTGCGGACGGCCGCGGAATCAACAATGCCCTGGCTTATCCGGGTCTCTTCAGAGGCGCACTGGATGCTCGGGCGGAGGATATTACGCTTGAGATGCAGATTGCCGCGGCTGAAAAGCTGGCCCAAATCTCGCCGGAAGGCGACCTCCTGCCGGACATGATAGACCGCGGCACACATGAGCAGGTTGCCCAGGCGGTATCGCAGGCCTGGATAAATCGTAAATAATCGTCCCAAAAAGAGATACAAGCCCTGTTGGAGAGAGCCTGACGGGGCTTTTTCGTGTGTTGGGGCTGCATATAAAGAAAACTCTAAATTGAACATTTGCAGGTTTTTATGAGTATTTCGGATAGAGCACTTTGGCGAATAATAGACGCAAACTTCAACCGCGCCCGGGAGGGGCTGCGTGTAATGGAGGAGTATGCCCGCTTCGCCGCGGAATCTGTCCCGCTTACGCAGAGAATAAAGTCACTTCGGCATAGATTGTGTGCCGTTATTGAGAAACACCCGCGTGATGTCCTTTTAAACGCCAGAGACACCGATGGAGATATCGGCGCCGGCGCGGTTAATGAGTCTCAGATCAGCCGCGGCTCTTCCGAAGATATGTTTATCGCCGCCGCTCGTCGGGTTCCAGAGGCTCTAAGGGCGATAACAGAGGCGTTCAAAACCATTGACCCTGCATCGGCATCTGAGATTGAAGGGCTTCGATTTGAGGCGTATAAGTTAGAAAAAGAGATATGCCTTAGTATCTACGCGGCGGGGAAATTCAGCCGAGTAAGGCTGTATGTGCTTGCTGACCCGAGTCTTACGAATGACCTTGAAAGGTTTGTAAAACAGTGCATCGCCGGCGGGGCCGACTGCATCCAACTGCGGGCTAAGGGCTTTTCTGATAAATGTTTATGCGAAATGGCAGCCAGTGTAGCCGATATCTGCCGTGATGCAGGGGTATTGAGCATTATCAACGACAGAGCGGATATTGCTTTGACTGCGGGCGCGGACGGCGTTCATTTAGGGCTTGATGATATGAGTGTCAGTCACGTGCGTAAATTATCTTATCGTCCTCTCATTGTTGGAGTTACAACACATAACGAGGATGAGCTCGATGCCGCGGTCAATGCCGGCGCAGATTATGTAGGGCTGGGCCCGGCTTTTAAAACATCGACCAAGCCGCAGCTTCAGCCGGCGGGCCTGGATTATATCCGCCTGGCAATAACTAAACTCAAAGGCAGCGGCATTGGACATACTGCTATTGGCGGGATCACAGGCGATAACATTAACAGGCTGATTGATATTGGAGTAAAAACCGCGGCGGTGTGCGGCTGTTTATATTCCTGCGACAGCCCGAAAACTTTATGTACTGAGTTCAAAAGTTTGCTCGAAGGTGTGTAAGTTAAAGTGTTTTATAGAAAAATATTTGCCGCCGGGTAGCTCCAAAAATGCCTTTGGCGGGCTGTTAAGTGCCTTTGCCGGTTAGGTTTTTGTTAAATGTCAAAAATTCGCTTGACATAGCTATTTATGTATGCTTAAATGTAACGTGGCGATAGACGCCAAAAGAAGAATACGGAATTATGTTTAAAAAAGTTGAAGAAGAAAACGGTTTAACGGAAAGGGCGTTATGCATTAAATGAAGTGAATTAAAAAGTATTGAATGAAGGTGACACAAGTGAAGAACAAAGTTATGTCCGCAGAGGCAAGTTTTCCTGCGAGCATTCCTTCGTCAGTCAAATCCTTTGAATTGGTAGGTGATTCACCGGCTTTTAAATGCGTCCTCGACACGGCAAGTGTTGTGGGCAGCAGAGAATGTCCGGTAATTATTACTGGTGAAACAGGAACAGGCAAAGAAATGGTGGCCAGGATGATTCATCATCAAAGCTCCCGTGCAAAATCTGTGCTTGTTCCCGTGGATTGCACGACATTGACGGGGCAGCTCTTCGAAAGCCAGTTATTTGGTCACGTAAAGGGCGCATTCACCGGAGCTCACAGCGATTCATTAGGTTTTTTCCGGGCCGCTGAAGGCGGAACGGTATTTCTTGATGAAGTAGCTGAGATTCCTCTGGAGCTTCAGTCTAAACTTCTTCGCGTACTCCAGGAAGGCATAGTAACTCCGCTGGGTTCGACAAAGTCGTATCCGGTTAATGTAAGGGTTATCTGTGCTACTCACAGGGATTTACGCAAGATGGTGGATGATGGAAAGTTCCGACAGGATCTCTACTACAGGCTGAATGTAGTTTCTGTTGATTTGCCGCCGCTTCGCGACAGGGCCGCTGATGTGGTTCTGTTAGCAAAGCACTTCCTGGCAAAACAGTCGAATCTCTACGATGAAAGTCCGAAAGTTCTTTCACCAGAGGTGGTAAAAGCGATTAGCTCTTACAACTGGCCGGGAAATGTTCGCGAGCTTGCAAACTGCATGGAAAGAGCGTATGTTCTTTCCACAACAGAAGAGATCGGAATGGATTCACTGCCTGACGAGATCCGTAATTCCAGACCGGATGAGATGAGATATACCCATCCGGCCGCCGTACTCAATGACGGCTCGGCAGTTATGACTCTTGAAGAGGCAATGGTCTCCGCTATAAAAGCGGCGATGGTAGAATCCAACGGTGTAAAGACACTTGCGGCCGAAATACTTGATGTCGAAAGGCATAGGCTCAACAGGCTTATAAACAAGTATAATATTGAGGTTGCATGTGCGTGAAGATTAACTTTAAGTAGCAACTTACCTTGGCGGACGGCTCAAACGAGTCGCCCGCCTTTTTTTGTGCGCACGGCAGGTCATGCTTGCTTGGGAGTGTAAGCATCCTATGGGCCGGTAGTGTGAGAAGTCTTGGCTGTGAGGCCCCGCCTACTCGATATTCCGGTAAGTGTAATCGGTTGTTTATCTATGGTTATGATTTTAGGTGATGTGTTAGTGGATATTATTCCCCGGCCATAATTTGTAGAACTCCGCAAAATCAAGAATGTTTATCGTGTCATCATTTACAAGATCGTATTCCTGCGGGAAGTTCTCATTACCTTCTTTGACTTCCAGCCACGCGGCTGCCATACCCAAGAGCTGCGGTTTCCAGAAAGTGTATTCGGCTGAGAATTCATGGTAAAAAACGTCTGTAACCTCGCCATAGGTGCCGTTGTGGTCCTGGTCAAGCGTTCCCCCGTGAGCGGATGCTATATAAGGGCCGACCTCAATCGTATATACACCCTCGGCAGTCTGCATCGGGAAACTTACACGATAAATATTGGAGTAGAGCGGATTATCTATTCTTTCGATAGCCGATACCGTTAAAACACCTCCGGGACCTGTCAGGGTTATGTCATCAATGTCAAACGTTGACTCATCGACAGCCGTCGAGAACTCGATATCGATATAACTTACATACCCGTCGATGGTTCCCGTCGGTGTGACATTATCCAGAACGAACAGCTCTCCGCCGGTCTCATTGAGATATACAGTACCCACGCCGCCCGACTGGTAGCCGCTGCCGCCCAGGGCATAAATATTTTCCTCAGAGAGTGTTATATCACTTGAGCTTAAAACTGCGATACGTCCGCCGCTGCCGCCGCCGCTGTCTTCCTCGCTTACAACGTAGCCGTTGCCACCGTTTGCGGTAATCAGGCCTTCGCCCGAGACGCTGCCGGCTGTTACAAGGATACTCCCGCCCGAGCCGCCGCCGGATGCGCCATAGCTGTGCGAGCGTCCATTGAATCCATTGGAGGAAATTAAACCATCGTTGTTTAAACTCTGTGCTGCTTGGAGCCTTAGTGCACCTCCGCCGTATCCGCCGATACCGGCATATCCGTCACCGCCGCCCGAGCCCATTTCAATGGGAGAATACGGGTTTCCGTATGGCGATCCGCCGCTGTAAGGACTCTGCGGATTGCCTCCGTAGTTACCGTATCCGCCGCCGCCGCCACCGCCGTAGCCGTCGTTGCGTGTACCGGTTCCGGCTCCGGGGCCCTGTCCGTTCTTATAGCCCTTGCCGTCACTGCTGACAACACCGCCGGGCTCTACAGCGATATTCATCGCGGCTATATCGGCACTGGCGGAGATAACACCCTGATCCTCAACGACCAAATCGCCATAAGATTCTACTTTCAAGTAAGTTGTATCTGCCGGATGGGTCAGGATTCCGCCCGCCGCTACTGTAGTATCATAAAGTTTGAGCAGTGAAATCGGTGCGGGTTTTCCACCGTCTTTGACCAGAAGGCTGAACTGCTCGGTTGTATCAAAATGAGTAAGCCCTTCGGCGAGATTATTGTTTGCGACGGTAACCAGCTTAGTTTCACCTTTAAAGCCGGTTGCTATTGTACCTGCGCCGCCGATACGGCCTGTTGAACCGGTGCCGCCAAATGCCTGGAATTCTCCGGCATATGTGCTGCTGTCATAGTAAACAGCTATACGCCCGCCGCCGCCGGAGCCGCTGTCTTCTTCACTTACCAAGTGACCGATTCCGCCGTTGGCAGAGACGAGTCCCTCACCGGCAAATGAGCCGGCGTCTATCCATATGCTGCCGCCTGAGCCGCCGCCGGATGAGCCGTAAGAGTGAGCTCTGCCGTCAATTCCGTTTGCAGAAACGGTTCCGTCGTTAGTAAATTTCCCGCCCACACTTATGCGAAGCTTTCCTCCGCCGTAGCCGCCGATACCTGCGTATCCGTCGCCGCCGCCCGAGCCCAGCTCTGCCGGTTCAAGAACACTGCCGTATCCGATGCCGCCTGCATATGGGCTTTCCGGGTTTCCGCCGTTGCCGCCGTAGGCACCACCGCCGCCGCCGCCGTTAGTTTCGTTCCTGGTGCCCGTGCCGGCTCCGGGGCCCTGCTGATTGATATATCCTTTGCCGTTAGCTGAGATATTGCCGTCAGGCTCTACAACAGTGCCACCTGCGATGGTTATTGTCGCGTTGGCATGGATCAAGCCGCCTGTTTTTACGAGCATATCGCCGTGCATGTCTATATTTATATCTTTAGACTCAGCAGTGTGAGTAATGATACCGCCGGCATCTACCGTCACATCGTTAGCTGTCAGAAGCCCCACGATTGCCGGCATTGCACCATTAGCTACATGCAGGTCAAACTCACTTTCTGTATCAATATATGAACGGGTATTTGTATTAGCGTTGTTGTCCATTGAGACCGTGCCGTATGTGTCTGAATTATTTTTCATGTAAACGGTTCCCGCGCCGCCGCACCTTGAGGCGTGGCTGATGCCGCCGTATGCCGCAGCTGAGCCGGTGTAAGTGGATGAATCGTAATAGACTGCGATACGTCCGCCTCCGCCACCGCCGCCGTCCTCCTCGCTTACTTCATAACTCCTGCCGCCGTTGGAGGAGATGAGGCCGCTGCCGGCGAATGAGCCGGCATCGATCCAGATACTTCCGCCTGAGCCGCCACCGGAGGCTCCATATCCATGCGATCGGCCGTCAACGCCGTTAGCTGAAATAGTGCCGTTGTTCGTAAATGTACCGCTAGCAATGACTCTTATACGTCCTCCGCCGGCGCCGCCGACACCTGCGTATCCGTCTCCGCCGCCAGAGCCGAGGTCGACTGGTTCAGTGATAGAACCGTATGCTATTCCACCTGCATATATGCTTTCGGGTTTTCCGCCGTTTCCGCCGTAGGCTCCGCCACCACCACCGCCGTTGGTGTCCGTTCTTGTACCAGTGCCCGCCCCTGGCCCCTGCTCGTTTATATATCCCCTGCCGTTCGCTGTTATACTGCCGTCTGCTTCAACAGTAATGTTACCTTGAACAGTTACCGTTGGATTAGCGTTTATTGAACCGTTTGTTCTTATAAGCAGGTCGCCGAGTACAGTCATCTCTATTTCGTAAGTCCCTGCAGGATAGCTAATTGAACCGCCTGTTTCTACGGTTGCGTTGTTGACAGTTAATGGAGCCGCAAGCGCGGGCATTGCACCGTTGGAAACCACCAGGTCAAACACGGTTAATGTATCGATGTTTGAACGTGCGTTTGTGTTTGAGTTGTTGTCCATCAGCAGCGTGCCGTATGTGTCGGCAGCTTTTTTGGTGTAGATGGTACCTGCTCCGCCGCCCCTGTAGGCGTGGCTTATGCCGCCGTAAGCGGTTGTTGAACCCGCGTAAGTAGATGAATCGTAATATATTGCGATACGTCCGCCGCCTCCGCCGCCGCTGTCCTGTTCACTGACTTCATAGCCTCTGCCGCCGTTGGCGGAGATAAGGCCGTTACCGGTAAATGCGGCTGCGCCTAACCATATACTGCCGCCGGCACCGCCGCCGGAAGCCCCGTACCCGTGTGACTTACCATCAATACCGTTAGCGGAAATGGTACCGTTATTTGTAAATGTTCCGCCGGCGATGATTTTTATGCGTCCGCCACCGGCGCCGCCTATACCCGCGTAACCATCGCCGCCGCCCGAGCCAAGATCAGAAGGTTCTGTAATAGAACCGTAGGCAATGCCGCCGGCGTATGGGCTCTCCGGGTTTCCGCCGTTTCCGCCATAGGCTCCACCTCCGCCGCCGCCGTTAGAGTCGGTTCTGTCTCCTGTACCGGCTCCGGGGCCCTGTTCATTTATATAGCCTTTGCCGTTGACGTTTATAAGGCCGCCGGCGTCTATGACAACATCACCGGCGACTATGAGGTCAACCTCTTCGCCCGGGTAGTGAGTTATCTGCCCGCCGCTCATGACGTGGATACTGTTGAAATTATGCGTACCGGAAATAATCAACTGGCCGCTGCCGGTGACAACAATGTCCTCGCCGTCATAAGTGAAATTATCAGGCCCGATGGGGAAGGTTTCGACAATATCAATTCCATAAAGATTTGAAATAAACAGAATTGATATGCACACCATAAAAAAATGCGTTCCCATTTTACAAACTCCTCAATTAGTGTTTCTAATAGTTAATGATCATTTTGGGATTCCCCGCAATGGCATTTTACACATCTTGTTCACTACATTAATTTTATTTAACGTTTTTAACAAAGTCAATAACAATTATTTTGAGGATGATTGTTTTCAGCAAAACTGGCGATCTTTCTGTTTCGATAATGGAAAATGAAGCCGGCAGTCTCACTACAGTGAAGGCTTAGCAATGCTGTAACATCCTTTAAATAAGAGGGATAAAATAAGACAAAAACACCGTGACAGTGAAACAGCAGAAAAAGTCTTAAAAAAACCGATATAGCTTTCCTTGAAAAAAACTTATTGCAAGGGGAAAAAGATGTGTTTTTCTGTGCAGCTGTTACGCCGGCGGCTGAACAGTTTGGCGTTTATATGAGCTCAGTTTCAGGGATAACTTCGGTTTCTATAACCCGCATTGATTTCCAGAGCCCGCCCCTGAAACGCAGATAGAAGCACAGTCCCAGCACCGAAACAAACAACGTTAAAAACGTCCATGATGAGTATATCCCAAAGCCAAACCATGCGAATATCATGCTGGGAATGACCATCAGTCCCCAGTGAAGCGATACCGAAAGTATCATTACAAACCGTGTGTCGCCGGCTCCCTTAAGAGCGTTGGAGAATATAATATTGGCGGCATCAATAACCGAATACGCGGCGAGGAAGTACATCAGCTTTACGGCGATGTTAACGGTTTTCGAATACAGCTCGGGGTCTTTGGAGAATGGGTAAAGGCCCATCAGCATTCTGCCGAAGAAGATATAGCAGACCGAAATTAGAAGCATGTAGCCTGCGCAGACTTTGAAAGCTATCCAGACAGACCGCTCTGCGATATCCGGCTCGTTTCTGCCCAGATACTGCCCGACGAGTATGCTGATCCCGATTCCCAGGCCTATCATCGGCATAAACGCGAACATGTTAACGTTGAATACCATTGAGCTTGCCAGCTGCTGGATGGCTCCGAAGCGCCCGATTATCATCAGAAAGAAGCTGAAAGCCAGCATGTCGAGTATAAAGTGCAGGCCGCTTGGCAGCCCGTATCTCATCAGCTCTCTGATAAGTCTAACACTCAAGCCTCTGCCGTGGAGGGTGTTGAATTCTTTGCGGTTGTGCGGCATGAAGAAAAGATAGGCAAAAACAGCAAGTGCCGCGTACTCGGAGAGCACCGTTGCAAGGGCGGCGCCGGTTACGCCCATCGCCGGCAGACCTAATTTGCCGAATATCAGCAAATAATTCAGCCCTATATTCAGTATGCTGTTAAATATGTTTATCCACATCACAACCGATGTGATTCCCCGTCCGGAATAGAATGACGAAATCGCACGGGATATAAGCAGCGGCAGGCCTACATACAGCAGAGTAGAAAAATATTCTATCTCATATTTCTTTATTTCGCTGTCATGGCCGATCGCGTTGAAGATGATATCCTGCATCGGCAGGAAAACCATCATCGCCATCCCCATCACGATTGAGAGATATATTGCCTGCCATATTATGGGGCCGATATTCTCTCGCTGTTTTGCCCCGGTGTACTGGGCGACAAATGTGTTGGCATAGGATACGATTCCCAGAAACAGTGAGATAAGGGTAAAGTGGAAGATTCCGGCAAACATCGCGCCGGTCATGGCGTTTGGTGAGTAATTAGATAGAAAAAGTCTGTCCGTGAACATCCTCACGGTAAATGCGCTGGTGCTGACTATCAACGGAGCAGCGATTTTCATCAGTTCGCCGCAGCCGCCGGGCCCGCTCCAAAAATTATTTATAAAACCCTGTTTTGTAAGCATTTAGTGTTTTATGTCCGTTAAAAAAGGCCCTTATCCATTATTGAACAAGGGCCTTTGTGGATCTTAATTACTGGGAATGGTCAAACATTCATACCAGATATTTCGCATTCAAAGATCATTTTGTCATTAACAATACCCTGAACTACGGCAGTAAACTTACGGCTCTGGATCTTTGTAAT
The DNA here is from genome assembly GCF_001999965.1 of Limihaloglobus sulfuriphilus. Taxonomy (GTDB): domain Bacteria; phylum Planctomycetota; class Phycisphaerae; order Sedimentisphaerales; family Sedimentisphaeraceae; genus Limihaloglobus; species Limihaloglobus sulfuriphilus. Next base: position 3,457,859 of record NZ_CP019646.1, read on the forward strand.
CTCTCCGAGCAGGTAAAGCCTCTCGCCGGGAACCACGGTGCCGCGGAATTTGGCGTTTTTTATGCCGGCAAATCCGAGAAAGCCCTGGGTGCCAAAGATTCGTTTCATGCAGAAGCTCGACAGTTGAGCCGCGGCTTCAACCATAATCACGCCGGGCATTATCGGTCTTCCGGGGATATGCCCTCTGACCCAGAATTCGTTTTCTGTTAGATCTTTATATCCCAGAGCCTGACGGGCTTCTTTGTCGTACCAGACAACCGCGTCAAGCTGCTGCATTTCGTAATTCTGAGGATTGTATTTTAATATTTCATCCCGATCGAAGATTATATTGTTCTTATCAATCTGGGAAATATCAACAAGTAGTTTTGGTGGCATAGCCTCAATCTCCGCTCAAAAATTTACGAACGCAGTTCGAGTATCTTTGCCCGAATGTCCTGAGCGGCCTTTTTGACTTCCTGCATTTGTTTACGTACCCGGGTACCTGCGGCGTTATTCCCGCCTTCGGCCTTCAATACGTCATCTTCAATAGCTTCTACTAATTGTTTCAGTGTTTCAAATTCTTGCATGTTAAAACTCCATAGATATAATAACTTTGGATTAATAAAATACCGAATTAAGTCTTTTGTTATAAAAAGAACAATAATACGGCTTTAAAAACAATAATTTGCTCACAGCATAAAAAAACGAATAGAAAAAGCAAGCAAAATGTTGTATAATAAGTTTATATTTATGTTTGATGCTGTCTGGAATACCCGTTTTTTTTACCGTTTCACAGAATTTTGACGGATTTATTTCATGAATAAGCGGAAGAAAGAGGTAAAATGATAGTTATAAATGAATTCGAAAAGGCTCTCCCGAGCGAAAAGGGCTGGGTTGTATCAATAGGCAATTTTGACGGCCTGCATAAAGGCCACCAGGCAATCCTTAAAGAGGCTTGCAGGCTGGCTTCTCAGAGAAACACTCCCGGAGTGATGGCGATAACATTCGAGCCGCACCCAACAAAAATTCTCCGTCCTTCCAAGGCCCCCGTGTGCATAACTCCTATAGAACACAAACTTTATTTGTTTGAGAAGGCCGGCGTAGATGCGGTTGGTGTTGTGCATGATTCGTATGAGCTTTTGAATATGCCGCCTGAGAAATTTATAGATGAGTTTCTCGTAGGCAAACTCAGGCCGGCCGCTGTTGTTGAGGGCGAGGATTTTGAGTTCGGTTACGGCAGAAGCGGAAATGTTGACATGCTCAGAGAGGTTGGAAAAGATAGAGGTTTTGATGTTTTTACCGTTGAGCTGGAGAAGATGAGCTTTTCGCGCGGAGAATCCGAAAAGATCGCAAGCTCATTGATTCGGCATTTCATAGAAAAAGGGCGGATTAGTGATGTAACAGCCGCGACGGGGAGACCTTATCGGCTCATAGGCACAGTTTCCAGAGGCCGCGGCATTGGCAAAAGCCTTGGTTTTCCGACGGCAAACCTTGAGCCTGTCAGCCAGATGATACCTGCTGAGGGTGTGTATGCCGGCTGGGTGCAGGTTTCGCAGAGCCTGGAAGATGCCGGCCGGCAGGGGCGGCTAATCGAGGCGGTTTTCAGTTTGGGCCGTGCCAAAACCTTTATAACAGGGCACCCTTTGCTGATAGAAGCCCATATTCTTGAGGAGAATTTTTCAGAGAATCTTTACGACAAATGGCTTGCGATGGACTTTGTTGACCAGATTAGAAAGCAGCGGAGGTTTGAGAGTGCAGATGAACTTAAAGCTCAGATCGCAAAGGACTGCGCAGAGTCCCGCCGGATACTTGCAAATGCCAGGTTTAATTGAATTAAGATAGATAATACGTTAGTTAGATGCCAAAACAAATAGACGCAAATCTGTTTTCAGAGAACGAAGATAAAACAATCTTCCAAAATGCCCCGCTTGCCGTGCGTATGCGTCCCGAGGTGATAGAGGACTTTGCCGGACAGCAGCATTTCATCGGCCCCGGGCGTCTTTTGCGGCGAATGCTGGATGCCAGACGGCTTGCCAGCCTTATATTTTACGGCCCGCCCGGCGTTGGCAAGACCACGCTTGCCATGGTAATCTCAAACACCATAGAAGCGCGTTTTATCTATCTGAACGCTCCCTGCTCGAGTGTCTCAAAGGTGCGTGAGGTGATAGAGCTTGCCCGTAATCGGCTGTTGCGGGGTGAGGGTAAAACAGTTCTGTTTCTCGATGAGATTCACCGTTTCAACCGTGCCCAGCAAGACAGCCTGCTAAATGACGTTGAAAACGGTGTTATTACGCTGATCGCGGCGACGACCGAGAACCCGTTTTTTTCGGTGAATACGCCGCTGATAAGCCGAAGCACTGTCTTTCAGTTTGAGCCGCTATCTGTTGGTGATATTGTAAACTTGCTGAAAAGGGCGATAAGCGACGCTGATAAGGGGCTGGGCAATTACAATATTGAAGCAGACGACGAAGCTCTGGAATTTATAGCCGCGCGATGTGACGGAGATGCCAGGCGAGCCCTGAATGCTCTGGAAGTAGCCGTGCTGAGCAGCTGCAAAAGCAGTATGGGCCAGAAAGTGCACCTGGACAAACAGCTTGCCGCGGATTCCATACAGAAAAAGGCGATTCGCTCAGATGCCGCCGGCGACCAGCATTACAACCTTGCCAGTGCATTGCAGAAGAGCATAAGAGGCTCCGACCCCGACGCGGCGGTTTACTGGCTTGCCAGGCTTATTGCCGGCGGTGAAGATTTACGTTTTATCTCGCGGCGGATTGCGGTCTGCGCCGCCGAGGATATCGGAAACGCCGACCCGATAGCCTCAGTGCTTACTAACTCCTGTATTCAGATAGCCGAATTTGTCGGCTTTCCAGAGGCTCAGATACCACTGGCCCAGGCAGTTACATATCTCGCCTCGGCACCAAAATCCAACTCCGCGGTTACTGCCATTTCAGAAGCTGTTGCGGATATAAACGGTGGCAGAACGATTGAAGTGCCGCCGCATCTGCGTGACGGCCATTATCCCGGCGCAAAAGAGCTTGGCAATGCACAGGATTATAAATACCCGCACAGTTATCCCGGAGGATATGTAGTTCAGGATTACCTGGGCGTTGAGTTGGACAAAAAATATTACCGGCCCAAAGATATCGGCCGCGAAAAGGTTATCAGGCAGCACCTCGAACACCTTGAAGAGTTGAAGAAGGGCGGCAAGTGAGCCAGGATCTGCAAAAAACAAAAAAACTCATGAGAAAAGCCGTAGAAGAACGGCTAAAATGTCTTGACGGATTCGATATTCTCAAGGCAAGCCTCGATATTTCGCGGCGTTTTTTTGACCTCGAAGAGTACCGTGGGGCACGCAGTATCATGATTTACAGCTCGATTCACGGCGAGGTCGATACCGAGCTGATAATGGATATGTCATGGCGGCTGAACAAGAATATCATTTATCCTGCTATCTGCTGGGAAAGACGTGAGCTTGTGCCGGTAAAAATAGATTCAGCAAAAGAGCTACGCCCGGGCAGATGGGGCCTGCTTGAGCCGGTGAATATGGAACCATATCCTCTCGAGGAGATTGATGTTGTCGTGGCGCCGGGGCTGGCGTTTGACCTTTGCGGAAACCGGCTTGGCAGGGGCGGCGGATATTATGACCGCTTTCTAAGTCGAAAACATGATGCCGACGTGGTGGCGCTTGCCTTCAGCTGCCAGCTTCAAAGGTATGTGCCTACAGATGAAAACGACAAGATGGTGGATATCCTTATAACTGAGAACATGACCGCGCATTGCGCAAAGCTCTACAATTAACTTATCCGCACTGTAGAGCCGCATTGCATGCGGCTCTCAATCTATGACAACTTAAAAAACACACATATAATTTACACGCAAAGAGACGGAGAAATATGTTTCATATTTTTCTAAAATCTTTGACGTAAAAGTGTTTACAACGCAAAGAGACGCAAGCATTGCGTCTCTACCGGGGCGATTTTGATAAATATACATAGAGATAGATATAAACCTCTCTATAAGCTAAGTTTACATAGTGCCAATGAAAATTAATTACACAAAAAAAATAAAAATTATTGACAACATGCGTTTTTGTTTATAGTATCATGGAGTATTTGATGAATGCACGTGAGCAGAAAGACTGAGAGAGATTGTGTTAATAGCTCTTCTTTTTCCTCCAAAGTGCAACAATGCGGTCTGCGTATAGTGTAGCGCAGACAAAAGATGTTTACAACTCAATCAACAGGGAGAAAATTATGAGAAGCATCAGGCATTTTGTGTTTACCAGTGTTTTAATTTGTGTTATCGGGACAGGATTTGGAGCCATAACAGCTACAGGCGACGTTAGCCCTGCCAATCCGGCGGGCTGGACAGCCTCCACCTCACCGGTTGTCGGCGGAACGGCTGACGGCTCTCTAAGTATCACCAGCGGCAGCAGTGTAACCAATGGTACGTGTCTTATTGCAAACAGTGCCGGTGTTACGGGCAGTGTTACTGTCAATGCCGGCTCATGGAACACAGGTCTGACTTCCGTAGGTCAAAAGGGCAGCGGTTCCATGACCGTTTCCGGAGGGGGCAGTGTCTATTCTACAAGCTCTCTGATTGTGAGCAACGCGGCAACAGCTTCCGGCAGTGTTTCTGTCAGCGGTATCAATTCATCGATCAGTTATACATCTATTACGGTTAGCCAGGCGGGCACCGGCAGTCTGGACATCTCAAACGGCGGCAGTGTCACCGCCAGAACAAACCTGATGAGAGCCGGCAACGACAATGCATCAGGTGTAACCTATGTTAACGTTGACGGGCCCTTATCGCGCCTAAACGTCAACAACAACTATCTTTATGCCGGCTGGGGGTCCAATGCTATTTTTAATGTGACCAACTCCGGGATGATAATTTCAAAAGACGCCGTTATCGGTAGAACTTCTGACAGCACCGTTTCTTTAAGCGGCAGCGGTTCGGGGTGGGTAAACACCTATTCGATTTACGTTGGTTATTCAGGAGACAACTCAAAAGGAACTTTAAATGTTTCCGGCGGAGGTTTTGTTGACACACAGGGGATTGTTATCGGCGACGATCAGTATTCCTCGATTAGTCAGAATGTAACGGGAAATGTTTCAGTTGAGGGCGAAGGCTCTTACATTGCCGCTGAGTTGACCCGACTTGGATATAGTCAGGACCAGCAAAATGTCGGCAGCCTTGCCATATCACAGGGCGGCCTTGTAATTACTGATTATCTTTACCTTTACAATGACAGTTCAATCAATCTTTCTTCCGGCGGTATGCTTGCTCTTGCCGGTGAAGGTGATGCGTCGGTTGAGGCGTTCCTGGGCCTTCTTGATTCTTATGACGCATCTTACACTCCGCTGGACTATTCGGACTCCGCGAGCGGTTCTATCAATATCTGGGACGAAAGCGAAGAACTTTGGGTTGACTTAACCGATGCTGTCAGGAATTTTGATTATAATATCACTTACCATTCGGCCGGCGATTTTGCCGGATATACGGTTTTGACCGCGGACGCGGTGCCTGAACCGGCGACAGCTCTTCTCATGGGCTTTGGTGCGTTAGCCGCCGCGGCTTTCAAGAAGAGAAAACAATAAACTTCCGGGCGAGAAAACCTGATTGGTTTCACAAAGGCGATTGAGCATTCGTGGGGGCAATCAGGTTTTTTAAAACATCGGAGCCAAAACCTCCGGCATCAGATCCATTGTTATCTGGCCTATACCTCTAAAGATAAATATGCCCAGTTGTGTAATTCCCGTGCAGGATATTGTAAACTGGCTTATTGATATTCCTGCAATTCCAAACTGATGAACTGAAAAAATTCCCAGGCCGAACTGGGAGATGTTAATAATGCCCAATCCTACCTGGCCGACTGAAATTATTCCCACTGCCGGCACGGGCATTCTGTTGAGGTATTTAAACGAGACGTGCAGCAGGGGTATGCCAAATAGTTTTGCCCGAGATTTGTACTCAAAACCGTAGCCGTTCCAGCTGGATTTCCACGGATCGGGTGCTCCGCATGATGGGCAGATTCGGGCTTGCCGGCTCACCTCGCTTCCGCAGTCCCTGCATTTTTTTAACTCAGTTTTATCATTGCCGCTTTTGTCGGCTGTGCCGGCTTTTTTGCTGCTGAATTGGTATTTTGTGTAGTCTTTCATCAGTCGGATACCTGGTTTACTGGTAAGGAATAAGCCTAAACTTTATTGAAGGAACGGACTGATTCTCTCGGGGGCCGATTTGTCCCTGACTGTAAGCCTGGGGTGGGAAATTGTATTTTAACTGCCGCGTTACCGGCTCGCCCTGGGCATCGGTGTTTTTTATTTCCAGCAGGAGGTGGTATGGCTGCTGACGGAAAATCTCTTTTGCCTCTTCTGTGGCCATGTACTGGAAATCACGTACATTCTCTTCTACCTGTACCTCATATTTGCCTGCCATGTCGGCGGGGAATGTGTATCCGATCCTCGGGCCTGAGATAATATCAGCGGTCTTTATCTCCTGAGAAGATTCGATTGACACGTAAACCGGTTCCTGGTGATAGACGTATCTTTTGGGTGAGAGCTCAACGTATGGCATCAGAGTTATTTCCTCTCTTGAGGCCTTCTGCTGCTGAGGGTTTGTAAGTTTGATATATGCCTTTAGTTTATCCTCGGGCCAGTCATCAAAGACATACATGTATATCAGGGCAGGCTTCACCGAGGCGTTGGGTACAATAACGTCGTTTTCGTTTATGCAAACCACCTTGAGCTGTTTTTTTACAAGATTTTCTACTTTTATGCTTACAGTGACCGGCTCACATGCCTCAAGCGTAAGGCCAAGCTCCATAAATTCAGGGCTTTGCCTAAGTATTGTCTCAACCGGCGGGGTGTACACGCCCGGCTCGCTGCCGACGGCATTTGAAGTGAGCGGGTTGAACTTGATATCCAGACTTTCATTTCTCAGCTGGAGCTTCTGGACTTTAGAATTGGGCCCTGTCAAATCCATAACGATCGAGGCATGGTCACTTTCATTGATGCTCACCCAGACATCGCGGACTCCGCCTCTGTCAACAGAGATGGTGGCGCTTTCATTTTCAAGTGTAACATCGCTGGAAATATCGGCCCACACCCATATGAGCAGCGTTAAGAGGATTATCAGCAGAAATTTTCGGATTCTGGATAACATAGCTTCTATGCCTCTTTCTTGTTTTTGTCTTTACCGTTTTTCTTTCGCGACCAGAACCAGTCGCTGCTCTCATCACCAGATATAGCATTAGAGAGCCTTTTTCTAAGTGCGGATTCTTTGACATTCCTGATTAGATTTCCATCCTCAGCGATTGAGACAATCCCCGTCTCCTCACTTACAACCACGACCATAGCGTCAGAGCCGGTGGTGATTCCTATTGCTGCGCGGTGTCTTGAACCGAGCTGGAGTACGTCTATAGACCCGCTTTCGGCAAGGGGCAGCTGAACACTGGCGGCGATGATACGCTCACCGTGGATTACAACAGCCATATCGTGGAGTGGTGTCCCCTCGTAAAATATTGTCTTGAGCAGGCCCGCGGTGATTCTTGCGTCTATTCGCTCGCCCGTCTCGACAAACTCGGCCAATCCGACCTGCCGCTCGATGACGATTATAGCTCCGGTTCGGGATTTAGACATGTCCTTAACCGCGGATATTATTTCCTCAATGCACAGGCTCATGTGCCTGCGGTTAGGAGAAAGCAACTTTGCCTGGCCGATGCTGATCAGTGCCCGCCTAATCTCGGGCTGAAAAGCCGCGACCGCGACTATTAACATAGCAATCAGGAAACCCTTGTACATGAACTGGATACGTTCAAGGCCGAACCTGTCAACAACGAGGTTAAGAACAAGAGAGCCGGTGATCAGAACAAAGAATACCCCCCTGAAAAGTCTTTCACCGCGTGTGCCTTCAAGGAAATTGACTACCCAGCTTACTACAAGTCCAACAAGAAAGAGCTCTACTATGACTACTAAGGGATCATAGGTGAGCACCCTGTTGAAATAATATATAAGCGGTTCTAAATCCATCCGGCTTTAAACTCCTGGAGCAAAAAAGGTTGCCGGACATCAGCTATCTCATAGTCTGATACCCCTAATAATTCATCGGTATTTAGCGTACGTACCTGTCGCTGAGCCTGCTGGGCTGGTCGATATGCAGCAGCGGCCCGTTGATATCATCGTTGAGCTGCTTCATGTCAGTTTTCAGAGTGCGCCTCTGGCTTCTGCTGATTTCGGCAGATGTCTTGTCTGTGCCGTCCCAGCCGCAACCGCTGAGAAAAAGGCTTATTGTAAATATCGCTATTGCCGACATTAATGTTACTTTGCTCATATTATCCTCTGTAAAGTTTATATGCAATTCACGTATTATAGCATTGAGAAAGTGATAGTAACAATAATTTAACCGACTGTCAATCGAAAATTTACGCTATTTTCACCTGTGGCGTAAATAAAAATGGCGGCTCACCAGTTAAAATCCGGTTCACCGCCATTTTTGTTTGAATCTGATGGTTTTCAGTACAAAACGAATTACTGAGCTAATTTCCTCAGCATTGCGTCTCTGAACTGGGCGTCTTTTTTCGACATCTCAACAAGGGACTGAGCCGCTTCGGGGTCGATTTTCTTAAGGGAGCTGTACCTTGTTTCGCCGAAGACGTAATCGGCAAAGGTTTCAAAATCCGGCTCTTTTGAGTCGATTGTCAGCGGGTTCCTGCCCTCTGCCTCCAGATCAGGGTTATACCTGTAAAGCGGCCAGTGACCGCATTTTACAGCCTTGTCCTGCTCAAGCAGTCCGTGAGTCATATCGATACCGTGTGCAATACAATGCGAGTATGCGATAATGATACTCGGGCCGTCATAAGCCTCGGCCTCGACCATTGCTTTAACAACCTGGTTTGGGTTGGACATGGATACCTGTGCGACATAAATGCCGCCGTAGGTCATGGTTATCATACCCAGGTCTTTCTTGGGCATTGTCTTTCCGCCGGCCGCGAATTTGGCAGTTGAGGCACGCGGGGTGGATTTTGACATCTGGCCGCCGGTGTTGGAGTAAACCTCGGTATCGAGCACCAGAACGTTTACATTTTTGCCGCTTGCCAGTACATGGTCAAGTCCGCCGTAGCCGATATCGTACGCCCAGCCGTCGCCGCCGATAATCCATACGCTCTTTGGAACGAGATAGTCCGCCACTGCCTCGAGGGCTATGGCTGTCTCGGTGCCGCAGTCGATGCACGCCTTCTTGAGTGCGTCAACTCTGGTTCTCTGCTGCTCTATCTCGTCCTGCTGTTTAACGCTGATGCTGGCCTTTATCTCGTCGGCCGCGCCGGCGTCAAAGCAGCCTTTTTCAACGATCTTATCGAGCATTTCGATGGCCTCTTCCTGGAATTTATCCACGGCAAGCCTCATGCCCATACCGAATTCAGCATTGTCTTCGAAGAGACTGTTAGACCATGCCGGCCCGCGTCCGTCTGCTCTCTTAGTGTACGGTGTCGTGGGCAGGTTGCCGCCGTAGATTGATGAACATCCGGTAGCGTTTGCGATAAGTGCCCTGTCGCCGAAGAGTTGTGTAACGAGCTTGACGTATGCCGTCTCGCCGCAGCCGGCACATGCGCCGGAGAACTCAAAGAGCGGTGGTACAAACTGGCTGCCCTTGATTGAGGCGGCTTTGTATTTTGAAGGATCTGTATCCGGTATTGAGAGGAAGAAGTCCCAGTTAGCCGCTTCGGTGTCACGCAGCGGTGCCTGGTGTTCCATATTGATGGCTTTTTTGCCTGAATCGTCTTTGGCCTTGCCCGGGCAGTTCGAAACACACGCGCCGCAGCCGGTACAGTCTTCCGGAGCTACCTGAACGGTGAACTTCATGCCGGCAAACGCCTTGGTCTTGGCATCGGTGCTCTTGAATGTTTCCGGAGCGTCCTTGAGTTGGTCTTCTTCATACGCCTTGATACGAATCGCGGCGTGCGGGCATACCAGTGAGCACTGGCCGCACTGAATACAAAGCTCGGGTTCCCAGACGGGGATATTGACCGCGATGTTACGCTTCTCGTATTTGGTTGTGCCGGTGGGGAACTTGCCGTCACAAGGCATCTTGCTGACCGGCAGGTCATCGCCGTTGCCCGACATGATGACCGCGGTAACATCCTTAACGAAATCAGGTGCATTATCAGAAACTGCCGGCGGCATTTTCATCTTGCTTGTTGCCTCTGCGGGTACCTTAACCTGCTCTATCTTATCAAGCGCGGCATCAACGGCATCGTTGTTCATCTGAACAACCTTGTCACCTTTTTTGCCGTAACTCTTCTTGATAGCGTCTTTAATCGCGGTTACAGCGGTATCGACATCTATCACGTTGCTGATCTTGAAGAAAGCCGTCTGCATGATGACGTTGATTCTGGCTCCCAGGCCGAGTTTTTCAGCGATGCTGATCGCGTCGATTACGTAAAATTTAAGCTGTTTGTCGATAATATGTTTCTGCACTTCTACCGGCAGGGTGTCCCAGACATCGTCAGCGCTGTGTTCGCTTGTCAGCAGGAAGGTTGCGCCTTTCTTGGCATTTTTGAGCATGTCGTATTTTTCGAGGAAGCTCGGGTTGTGACATGCTACAAAGTCAGCGTGTGAAATGAGATATGGCGTCCTGAGCAGTTTCTTGCCAAAACGCAGGTGAGAAACGGTAATTGCTCCGGCTTTCTTTGAGTCGTACACAAAGTAGCCCTGGGCGTAGTTGTCGGTCAGTGAGCCGATAATCTTAATCGAGTTCTTGTTGGCGCCGACAGTACCGTCAGAGCCCAGGCCGTAGAACATCGCGCTGTATGCGCCTGTGTCGAGCTCGAATTTCGGGTCGTAGTCAATGCTTGTATTTGAAACATCATCATTTATGCCGACAGTGTAATGGTTTATGGGCTCTTTAGCGTCGAGATTGTCAAATACGCCTTTGACCATGCCGGGCGTAAAGTCTTTTGAGCCGAGACCGTAGCGGCCGCCGATGATCAGGGGATAGCCGTCAAACTGGAACGTACCTTCGCTCATCGCCTGGCCGATAGCCGTGCGGACGTCAACGTAAAGAGGTTCGCCGACAGAGCCGGGCTCTTTGGTTCTGTCCAGAACAGCCATTTTCTTAACTGTCTTGGGCAGGGCTTTTATGAAGTGGTCAATAGCGAAAGGCCTGTAAAGGCGAACCTTTATAAGTCCGACCTTTTCTCCCTGGGCGGCGAGTGTTTCGATAGTGTCGTGTGCAGTATCGGCACCTGAGCCCATCATAATAATAATCTTTTCGGCATCCGGTGCGCCGACATAATCGAAGAGGTTGTACCGGCGGCCGGTTACCTCGGCGAACTTGTCCATTGTAGCCTGTACAATATCCGGACATGCCGTGTAGTAGGGGTTGACCGTCTCGCGGCCCTGGAAATACACATCAGGGTTTTGAGCGGTGCCGGATATCATCGGCCTGTCGGGAGACAATGCCCGTTTTTTGTGAGCGATAAAGAGCTCGTTGTCTATGACAGCTTTCATCTCTTCGAATGTAAGTTCTTTAACCTTGGATATTTCGTGGCTTGTACGGAAGCCATCGAAGAAATGCAGGAACGGCACCCGCGAGGCAAGTGTTGCCTGTTGAGAGATCAGGGCAAAGTCCATAACTTCCTGCACAGAATTGGAGCAGAGCATGGCAAATCCCGTCTGGCGGCATGCCATTACGTCTGAATGATCGCCGAAGATCGAGAGAGCCTGGCAGGCCAGCGACCTTGCGGAAACATGGAAAACCGTCGGTGTCAATTCGCCGGCGATCTTGTACATGTTGGGTATCATCAGCAGCAGGCCCTGCGAAGCGGTGAATGTCGTGGTCAAAGCTCCCGCGGCGAGTGCCCCGTGAACCGCGCCGGAAGCGCCGCCTTCGGACTGCATTTCAGTTACCGATGGGACGGTTCCCCAGATATTTTTTTCATGTTTCGCTGTTTTGGCATCCGAAACCTCACCCATAGGAGAAGAGGGAGTAATCGGATAAATAGCGATAACTTCATTGGTTGCGTGTGCAACATGAGCGGCGGCCATATTGCCGTCAATAGTTACCATTTTAGTTGTCATAGTGTCTCCACATTTATTTAAATCTGTTCTCAAAATCCGCCTGATTAAATTAAAAGACGAATGTATTACAATAGAATTCTTCTTAATGATGTACTATATATAATTAGAAAATCATGAACTCCGCATTTTACATATAAATTCTATAATAGCAATAGATAATTAGAAATGATTTAAACTATTGTTAGGTATTAGTTTAACCTCAACACTGGCCGCAGGGGTGTCAAAAAACCGCGCATCATTTGCCAGGATACTCAAGCCGGTCTCAAGCCGGTCTAAAACTTCCCGCCCCGTATCCCGCGTATTTAGAATCGCTGAAATGGCGGGGTAAATAAAAATCGAACATATTGACATAGCCGCGTTAATCGGATAAAATTCATGATTGTAATATTTTATAGTTTAGTTAAGCCGGAGAATAAAATGACTAAAGGCCAGCCTATAGACAGCCACCAGCAGGTTGGTAAGCCTCTGAAGATAAACAAGTTATTCAAGACGCTTGTTGCCGCGGAAGCCAGTGACCTTCACCTTAAGGTCGGTCTGCCGCCCAAGATGCGTATAAGCGGAAACCTCAAAACCACCAACGCCGAACCGTTGAGCGAAGAGGTCATGGAGGATTTGATCTTCGAGCTTCTGACTCCTAAACAGAAGGAATTCTTCATGGAGCACGGTGCGATAGACTTTGCCCATGCTCTGACAGATATAGACCGTTTTCGTGTAAACGTTTTCCGTCAAAAGGGTTATATTGGACTTGTTGCGAGACGTATTGACTCGCGGATACCTCCTTTTGAGAAACTTAACCTGCCCGAGATTATCGGAGACCTCTCCGATGCGGCGTATGGGCTGGTACTGGTTGTAGGGCCTACCGGCTCTGGTAAAAGTACAACTATTGCTTCTATGATCGACAGGATTAACCGCAACAGGGCCTGTCACATTGTAACGATTGAGGATCCGATCGAATATCTGCACCGTGACCGCAAGGCTATTGTAAACCAGCGAGAAGTGGGTATCGACTGTGTTGACTTCAAAGAGGCACTCCGCTCGCTGATGCGTCAGGACCCGGACGTTGTTCTTGTTGGTGAGATTCGTGACCTCGAGACGCTCGAGGCGGCGATGAAAGCGGCGGAAACCGGCCACCTGGTTTTCGGAACACTGCACGCATCAAACGCCGCACAGACGATTCAGCGTATTCTGGATATGTTCCCCCAGGAAGAGCGTGACCTTGCACGGCAGACATTCGCTCTGTGTGTTCGGGCGATTATTTCACAGCAACTTCTTAAGGGGATTCAGTCCCATGCAAAGCGTGTGCCGGCTATCGAAATCATGATCGGCAGCCCGATTGTCAGAAAGCTGCTCTCGGAAGAAAGAGAATCCGACATACCGTCTGTTATCAAGTCCAGCCAGAACGAAGGTATGCAGGATTTCACTGAAAGTTTGAGAGACCTCATTGAAAGAGAGCTTATTGATCTGGATACCGCCTTGATGTACGCCCCGAACAAGGAAGAGCTGAAAATGGCTCTCAAGGGTATTAGAGCTACTTCCGGTGCGATACTTTAAACTCCTAAAGATGAGAACATATACAGTTAATTACTACATGAATAACATTAGAAACATCCCGAGTGCGGCGAGGTTATCTCTTGCTCTCATTCGCGGTACGTATCTTACGAAAACTGACTGGAGAGATATTTATTATGTATGAAGCGATTAGTATGAATTTCCTGTTGGAGGTCAGTTACGGCTCGTACACATCCCCTTTTAAACTTGGGGCTTTTATTCTGATCTTCTTTATCTGGCTTGCCCTGATAAACTGGATCAACCACGATGCCCGTTCTGTACAAACCAAAGAAGCTATGTGGACGGGCCTTTTTGCCGCGGCGGGTCTTATAGGGCTTTTTCTGTGGATAGCACTGCCTGTATTTGTTGTAGGCTTTCTGATTTATCTTCTCGCTACCGGCACTGTAGCCCTTTCATACATAATTCACAGGAATTCCCGTGTTTCAGACCATGAAAAAGTGCTCACCATAAACCATATTAAAAATATTTTTTCCAACGAGGAGAAGTCTCTTCGCAAATCAAGCCGCGGTTTTACATTTGTAACCGCTAACGGCAACCCTATCGATATTCCCGAGCCCAAAACTAAAGAATCTTTTGGCTACGGGCCAACGTGCAGCCTGATGGACGATGCTCTGTATAGAAGGGCAAATATCGTAACATTGATCCCCGGATCAGAGGATACATACAAGACAACTTTTATCATTGACGGCGTTGCCCATGAGCGAGCGGAATACGCCGCCGAAGATGTTAACTTCATGCTGTACTTCCTCAAGCAGCTTGCAGATTTGGATGTCAATGAGCACAGAAAGCCGCAAAAGGGTAAATTCACAACCCGTAAAAACCGCGATAAAACTGATTGGGAGCTGTTCACCGCCGGTTCGACTGCCGGTGAGCAGATAAAGATTGTAAAACAGGAAGAGTCGCAGAAGATGACGTTTGAGGATCTTGGCTTCAGCGAAGAGCAGATACCTCCGCTTAAGGAATTAAAACCGCTCAAACATGGGCTTTTCCTCGTTGCAGGGCCAAAAGGCTCGGGCGTAACAACTGCTCTTTACACCATGGTGCGAAACCATGATCCGTTCCTGAACAGCATTGTAACCCTGGAAAAACGTCCTGCCGATACGCTGGACAGCGTGACGCAGAATATATACAAACCCAACAACCCCGAGGGTAAATCGTACGGAATGCAGCTTCAGACTCTACTTCGCTATGGTCCGGACATTGTCGCCGTTGGCGATTGCAGTGACCCGGAAACAGCCAAGATAGCCGCGACAAACTCTTCTTCAAAACTCATTTATGTTTCCATAGAGGCGGCAAACACAGTAGATGCCGTGGCGAAATGGTCGCAGATGGTTGGCGATAAAAAACTGGCATTGAAGAACCTTGTGGGTGTTGTTTCTACCCGCCTGTTCAGAAATCTCTGCCATGAGTGCCGTGAGGCGTATGAGCCCAATCCCGAGACCCTCCGCAAGCTCAACATTAAGGACGAGATTGAGTTCCTTTACCGCCCGGGCGAGGTGCAGTACACCCGTTTCGGCAAGCCTGTAGAGTGTGAGCACTGCCAGGGCACAGGCTACTACGGCCGTCTGGGAGTCCTGGAGTCAATAGTGCTCAAGAAAGAAGCCCGAGAGCAGCTGATTGCCGCCGGCGACCAGCGTGAAATGCTCTCGATACTCCGCCGCAACGGCCTTGTCATGCTGCATGAGCAGGCGATGAAAAAGGTTATTCAGGGCGAGCTTGCCATAAATGAAGTAATACGTGAACTTAAGGTTTCCGCACCTAAGAAAAAATAAAAGGAGAAAAAAATGATACCTCTTTTAATATTTGTCGCTCTACTGATATTTGTTCTTGCCGAGGCGTTTCTAAAACCCTCAGCGATGAAGTATTTCTCGATACTGATAAGCACTCTGCTTGGAATTTTTATAGCGTTTAGCTATTTTGAGATTCTGGCGGCACAGCTGATCAAAAATGGCCTGATAGTAAACATGGCGCACATGGCATCGCTTCTGCTGATATTTATACTGAGCACTCTGGCACTTTCCGCAGTGGCATCGATCATCTCTAAGAAAGACCTGAACCTGCCAATGTGGCTCAAGAGAGCGGTGAGCATGTCCAGCAGTGTACTTCTCTGTTATCTGGTAACGGGCATGATATGTGTTGCTTTTTCCATGGCTCCTATCGGGGGCAAATGGCTCTATCCGCGAGTCGTGGCGGCTACACAGCTCAGAGACGGCGAGATTCAATCTTCCTCAAACCTGCTCAAAGCCGATGATGCGATCACAGGTCTTTTCAGCTGGGTCTCCTCAGGCGCGTTCTCTTCGGGCAAGAATTTCAGGATGTACCACGA
Source organism: Limihaloglobus sulfuriphilus (assembly GCF_001999965.1). Classification (GTDB taxonomy): domain Bacteria; phylum Planctomycetota; class Phycisphaerae; order Sedimentisphaerales; family Sedimentisphaeraceae; genus Limihaloglobus; species Limihaloglobus sulfuriphilus. The sequence goes on from NZ_CP019646.1 coordinate 3,473,810, forward strand.
AAACTTTGTTGATGACTGTTACATCAATAAGTTTCATTTTGGTGAAGATATCGGTCTTATAGCCGGCAGGGAGGCTCTGAATGTCGCGGGCAAAACTTATTACGGCCCTGCCAATAAGCTGATTCAAACGACCAAAAACGAACGTGTTGACAAATCCGGCGAGAAAAATCTGCATATAATCGCTTTGAGGCTCAATACCCGAAGTTCTGAGAAGGGAGGAGCTGCGTATAACAATATGATCAATTTTACTACGGGCCAGCTTCGTATCATCTGCTCGAAAGGTTCAGACGGTAAAACAGAGACTGTATATCCTATCGGTTTTCTGAATCAGTCAGGCAAGATGCAGCAACTGGGGCCGGTAGAAATATTCGATGTGCGTTCGACGAAAGTTCAGGGCGACAATCCCCTCATAAAAGCAGTCTTCGACCTTCCCCAAGGCTGCAAACCGGCGGCTTTGGCTTTTAAACAGAATTTCATCATGGAGCTTCCCCGAATAGAGGAAACTGAAGACTGATTTGGGTTTTATATTCCAACATTTGCCGGATCTGGTTTTAATGACAGGACTGCTTCTCTGCTCTGGTCTTATGTCCGGGGCAGAGACAGCTTTTTTTAATCTCAAACACGCCGATGTCGAGGTCATCGAGAGCAAAAACAACCTCTCAAACAGGCTGATAAAGCGCCTTCTTAGAAGCCCAAAACAGCTTCTCAGCTCAATACTCTTTGCCAATCTTCTGGTCAATGTTTATTATTTTGCCATCAGCAGTGCGATATCGATAAACTTGCAGTCAAATGGAATGCCGCTGAGCAGCGGGGCATTTGCCGTTTTTTCGGTGTGCGTGATTATCCTGCTGGGCGAGATGTATCCCAAGTCTCTTGCAATGGCCGCCTCGGTCAAATTCAGCCGCTTTGCTTCTCTGCCGTGCTTTGTAATCAGCAGAGTCTTTTACCCGCTTCTGAGGTTTATCCAGCTTTTCTTTACTGAACCGCTGACGGCATTGATATGTCCGCCGCGTAAAAAGAACGCCCCTATAAAAATCCAGACGGTCAAGAAACTAATCGAAAGCTCGCTTCGGCTGACCAGAACCGATAAAACCGGCAGCAGTATAATCTCCGAGGCGGTGGATTTGAGTTTCCTCAAGGCAAGCCACATAATGCGGCCCCGTACCGAGCTTACTCTGGCTGAGCCGGATATTTCACCCCGGGAGGCGATAGAAAGAATGAAAGCCGATTCAGTGAAAAAGCTCCTTGTATATTCGGGAAATATAGACAATATAGAGGGCATCCTTTACCTTAGAGATGTTATATTAAATCCCGAAAAACCTATCGGGGAGCTTTTGGCCAAGCCGTGGTATGTACCGGAGCAGAAAAGTATTGAATCACTGCTTGAGCAGTTTCAGCGCAGCGGCCGTGATATGGCGGTGGTGGTCGATGAGTACGGCGGAGTCTCCGGCATTATAACGGAAAAGGATATTTATACAGAGCTTCTGGATTTGAGCTCGCATACCGAGGAAAAAGAAAAGGTCGAAAAACTCGGCCCCAATGAATATCTGATCTACGGCGATGTTCCTTTCAGGGACTGGGCGAATGTATTCGGCCTTGACCCCTCAGAGTACCGGTATTCAACAATCAGCGGCTTTGTAACGGCGCTCCTCAAAAAGATACCGGCAAAGGGCGACGTCGCGGTATTCAGGAATATCGAGTTTACAGTCAATACAGTAAATAAGTTTCGTATAACCAGCGTTACGTTAAAGGTTTTGACGCAATGACGGGTAATATCGTACTTGGATTTTTAATAGTTATTCTTCTTTTGCTTTCTGCTTTGTTCTCCGGCAGTGAGACGGGCTTTTACAGCCTTAGCAGACTTCGCCTGAGGCTGAAGCTGCATAAGGGGTCTGTGGGCGATATAACGCTGGCAAAACTCTTGAGCGATTCACAGGGGCTTATCTATTCTGTGCTGATAGGCAATAATCTTGTAAACTACCTGCTCACCGCAGCGCTGACATACTTCATGATGCAATACACCAGAGACGAGGAAAGCGCCGGCAGGTATGTTACTTTTATCTGCGGGCCGCTGATATTTATCTTCGGCGAAGTTTTGCCCAAAACCATATTTTATCTCAATGCCGATAACCTTTCCCGAAAAGTTGCGCCGTTTATATGGTCTTTTTACAGTGTCTGCAGCTGGAGCGGATTGATAAAGCTGCTCAAATGGTTTTCATCTCTGTTGGCACGGATTCTGCGGGTTCGCAGCTTTTCCGCTGATCCGGGTTATACCCTGGGCAGGATGCATATTACAGATGTGCTTCAGGATACAAGGAACGAGGGCTATTTCAGCCGGCGGCTCAACAGAATCTTCCGAATGGCGGTGCAGGCATTTGATATACAGATATCCAGTGTTATGATCCCGCTTGAGGACTGTGTTTGTGTTTCTGTTTCAGCCGACAGGCAGCAGCTTATTGAGCTTCTCAAAGAGTTCCCTCACACAAGGCTGCCGGTTTATAAAACAACGTTGGCAAACATCATAGGATATATCAATATTTATGAGGTGCTTACTGACCCCGAAGAAGTGTCTGTTAAAAAGCACTTAAAAAAGATTGAAACAGTCTCACAGAAGACCTCAGCCCTTGATGCCATCGCCAGACTCAAAGAGCGGCAGGCGGAATTTGCGCTTGTAACTGCCGGCAGCGGTCAAAGACATGATAAAAATCTGGGCATAGTTACGCTTGCTGACCTGGCGATGCTGATAACAGGCAGCGATTGATTTATGTTTCAAGACCGGCTAAAAAAAAGTGCGGGCCGCTTAAGGCGTATAAGAATTTTAATATTAAGAAGACGAAAAAGATTTTATATGAGCAAACTGATTAAACTGACACTGACTGTACTGGCTCTATTTGTAATCTGCGGCTGTGGCGGCAATACCGGCAGCAGTATTTCAGATACACGCGATATGCTCAGCAGAGCCGACGGAGAATTCAAACCGGATGAAGTTATAACTTACAAACATGTTGATGGCGTGGAGCTGGCTTTGGATGTTTTCTATCCCCATGAAAATTCTAAGGCCCAAAACAGGGCGGCAATAGTGACGTTTTTCGGCGGCGGCTGGAACATGGGCGGCGCCGGCCAGTTTTACAGACAAAGCCGTTACTGGGCGGATCGCGGCATGGTCGCGATATGCGCTGATTACCGTGTAAGAAGCCGTCATAACGTTACGCCTGATAAATGTCTTGAAGATGCAAAATCGGCGATGCGGTGGGTTCGCTCTCACAGTAAAGAGCTTGGAATAGACCCTGATCGAATTGCTGCGGCAGGCGGGTCGGCCGGCGGACATCTGGCGGCCGCAACGGCTATGGTTAAGGGTTTTGATGCGCCTGGTGATGATCTAACCGTCAGTCCGGCAGCTAATGCCCTGGTTCTGTTTAATCCGGTTATTGACAACGGGCCGGAGGGTTACGGTTATGACCGTGTAAAAGATTACTGGCAGAAATTTTCGCCGTTTCACAACATAGACGGCAACGCCCCGCCGGCAGTTTTTTTTCTGGGCACAGAAGATCATCTGATACCGGTTGATACCGCATGGCGGTTTAAAAACCGGATAGAATCAAAAGGCGGCCGATGCGATTTGTTCATCTACCAGGGGCAGGGGCACGGTTTCTTCAATTATGAAAAATCCCGGCGGCATTTCTTCCAGACACTTCTCGAATCCGACAGGTTCCTGGAATCTATTGGGTATCTCAGGGGAAGACCGCTTATTGAAGAACAGCAAGCAGTTTCTCTGTTAAAAAGTAAAAGCAGTAATCCCTGAAAAAATGCAGAAATGACAAATAAATCTCATAGACGAATTATGTTCTTATAACTAAGGCGAGAAATGACCTGGATAATACTTATAATTGCCGGTATAATGGAAATAGTATGGGCCGTCGGAATGAAACATTCAGACGGTTTCACAAAATTACTGCCATCGGTCTGGACGATTCTGGCAATGGCAATAAGTGTCTGGCTGCTCTCGGTCGCGATGAAAAGCCTGCCGCTGGGGCTGGCGTATGCCGTCTGGACGGGAATCGGCGCGGCGGGTACGGCAGTTGTGGGAATGCTCTTTCTGGGTGAGCCGCGGGAATTTTCGAGAATATTATGTATAATGCTGATAGTCGCCGGAATTGTCGGTTTGAAACTGTTTGCCAGGCCATGAAAATGCGGCCTGAAAACATGCTTTAATATGAATAACGGAGCCAAAAGATGAGAAATTTTTTGAAATTGTTTGTTTTAGCCGCGTTATGCTGCTCGTCTGTTTTGCAGGCGGCAGGCTCTCTGCAAAGAGGAACCGAAATCCGCCGGAGGATTGAATCAGTCAAAAGCATCACATACTATAAGGGCGAGTGGAGCTGGGCGGATTTTGATCTTGCCGATTTCAAAGATACCCTGGCCCAGATGCGCCAAACGGGTGCCAATACGGTATGGCTGGTTTTGCCCTGGATAGATTTTCAGCCGCAGGCCCTGCCCGAGCCGTTGTGGAATGAAGAGGCCGTTAAAAATCTTACCGCAGCCGTTACCGCCGCGGACGACTGCGGGATGGATGTGATTCTGCCGCTTTGTTATCTGGGCACCGGCTGGAGTCCGGAGGGGATCGACCCTTGTATATGGACTGTTGACGCGTCAATGTACGGCGCTTTTAAGAGCTATTCCCGTGAGCTTGTCGGCAAACTCATCCGAAGCGGCAATGATAATATGATATTTTTGCTCTACGGCGAGGGCTGCTATCCCTATATCAGCTCTCTGCGTGATTATGATGTTACCGTCGAATCATTCAAAGCGTGGTGCCGCAAAAATAACAGCAGCATTGACTACTGGAACAAACGCTGGGGCACTGAATACAGCTGGGATAATCTGCTGCCGTTCAAAGGGGGTACCAGTGATCCCCGGGATGCTAACGCGTGGACTGATTACTGGCGGTGGTCGTCAGATGTTGTTCGTGCCGCACACGGAGGCCTGGCAAGGGAGCTGCGCGGCGTCATTAAAGGCAAGGCGATTATCGGCTACCATGATGATGCGATAATTTCAAAAGACTGGGGCCTGGGGGCAACTCCCATTCCGGAGGATAATCCCTATCAGTTCCTCAGTTTCGCTCATTATTACACCGAACAGGAATTCGGTTCTCTGGATAAATTTATATCAGAGACGAACACAATCATATCAACCTTCAGACAGGCTTACCCGCAGATGCCCCTGGGTATCTTTGAGACGGGGTTGTGCGTGCATCAGTCTGATATAGATTCCCAGGCGAAAGTTGTCGAAGAAATGGCGGGCATAGCGAACAAAAAGAATGTCGGCATAAATATCTGGATGTGGCAGGATCACGAAACAGGCGATGATTGCCAGCGGACATTTGGGCTTCTTTATCCCGACGGCAGGGAAAAGCCCGCATATACCGTACTCAAAAAAGCCTGGAAATAGCGATTCTCAGCGGATTCAGGTCTGGTTATTATGGCTGCTTCGCCGTCTTATAGGATATTGTCCTGGTTGAATCCGGTTCTGCGCCGGAAATCTTGCGGCTTTTCCCGTCAGGCCATACTATCTCAATATCCACGGCATCGGTATTATTTCCGAGGCCAAAATGCAGAGTGAGTCCGTTCTGGCTGCCCTGGCCGGTGCCGGCTTCAACCTGCCTTGTCAGGGTAGAGTCCTGCATTTTTATACGTACCTGTGCACCAATTGCCGAGCTGTTTACAGCCTTGCCGTCACCCTTTAGAATGAGCTTGAGCCAGTGGTTGCCGCCGCCGCGGTTCATGAACAGTCTGCCCGCTGTAACAAGATCCAGGAATCCATCATTGTTGACATCTGCCCAGGCCCCCTGGTATGTGGGCTTCAATCCGGCCAGGCCGCTTTGCTTTGTTACGTCTGTAAAATTCCAGTCTCCGCCGTTTTTGAACAGCGAGGAATTATTCTTCACGCCGAAAGAAGCTGCTGCGTAAACTGTGGTGAAGAACAAATCCACATACCCGTCGTTATCAAAGTCGCCCGCGGCAGGGCTTGCGTAAGACTCCTGGTAATGAATGCCGCAGGGGCCGAGGTCTTCGAATTTGTAACTGCCTTTTTCAGCAGTGTTTCTGAGAAATCTGGATTGGGGCTGATCGCCGCGTTTATCTCTATGGGCAAAATTGCCGGCGAATAAGTCAAAATGCAAATCGTTGTCAAAATCCGCCCATGCCGCACCTATGGAGTGGCCTCCTTTAAAGGGTTTATCAGTTGCGGCGGCGCGGTAAACCTGGGCCATGTCCCTGAAACCCGCCTTGCCGTCATTGACCAGCAGCAGATTCGGCTGGAGGCGGTAGTTGGAAACATAGATGTCTATATTGCCGTCTTCGTTGAAGTCACAGGCCGTGATGCCTCTCGCTCTGAAATTGGTGTCGTGTTTAATTGCTGAAAAGCCCTTGCCGGCATTGTTGATAAATATCAAATCGCAGTATGTTTTCTGCTTCTGCCATCTCTCATAGCCGCCGACGTAAATATCCGCATACCCGTCATTGTTGAAGTCTCCGCAGGCCGCCCCCAGAGAGACATAATCGGCGTCTATGCCTTTGGGCAGTTGAATGTCGATTTGTTTAAATCCTTTTGCAGATTTGTTTTGGAAGAGTTTCAGCTTTGAGTATGAGAAGATATCAGCAAATCCGTCATTATTAAAGTCGGCTGCAATTCCGCTGCCCTGACCTGCCCGGGAAGGTGTGAACTCCTTTCCTTCGTGATTATGCCATAAGATGCCGCCGGCGTACAAATCTACCCGGCCGTCATTGTCAAAATCTGCCCATGCTGCCGGAGACTCAGCCAGTTTTCCCAGGCCGTATTCAGCGGTCTTGTCCGCAAAAACAGCCTTGCTGGCTGCGGTGTCATCGGTCAGTTGGGATTTCTGCCGCCCAAAGGCAAAAATCGCAGCGGCGGTCAACAAATAGATGTATATTTTTATGTAATTCATAAGTCTCCAGAAATAACGCCGGTTATTCTATTGAAAGTCTTCTCTCATGGCAAGTTTTCTTTATCAGTCTTTTTAGCCGATACTTAGTGAGTGTGAAAATGGTTGAAAAATTAGATTTATCTGATATAGTTCTACCGAAGCCGGTTTATTCGGTAGTATTTGATTGCCTGCTGTTTAATATTGGCGGCAGCGCCAAAATTTTTACAAGACTAATGCAGGGCGTGTTTTGCGGGTTTACCGGCAGCCGCGAAGGCTTCTTTGTTTGAGCGGCTGAAATTGTTCGATTAGAGGTCTAACCCTCTGTTAACAAGAGAAATAATAATTATCAAGAATAAGAGGCGTAATAATTTGAAAGCTCACATAATAAATCATACTCATTGGGACAGAGAGTGGCGATATCCCCTTTGGCAGACACGGCTTATGCTCGTAGATTTCCTTGATGAACTGATACGGCTGATGGAGGAGGGCAAATGCGATTCATTCCTGATGGACGGCCAGGCCGCTCCGATACTTGATTATCTCGAGATGCGTCCGGAAATGCAGGAGCGTGTTAAGTCTCTGATTGGCTCTGGAAAACTGGAAATAGGGCCGTGGTACACGCTTCCTGATGAGTATCCGGTTGACGGAGAGGCGCTTGTTCGTAATCTTGTCTGGGGGCATCGGGCCGCCGGCGAGCTTGGCGGCGTTCTAAAAGTCGGCTACACGTCCTTTGGCTGGGGGCAAACCGCCCAGCTTGCCCAGATTTACGGCGGATTCGGTTTCGACACCGCTTTTATAGGCAAACGTGTCAGCTCAAAACGCGCCCCCCAGAGTGAATTTTTATGGCGTTCGCCGGACGGAACAGAGCTTATTACTTCACGGTTTGGCGGGCTTGGCAGGCAGAATCTTTATCTCAAACTGCACATGTCGGCTCTGCTGGGTGTGAATTGGGAGACCAACGAATGGAAAGAGGCCGGCCTGCGGACGGGCATCGTGTTTCACCAGTGTGACCGTGAACAGATGGAACAGGATTTCTTCAGGATTGACCACCCCCGGGAGTTTCACCCGGAAATGATAACACCCCAGCGGGTTGAATCGCTCTGGAAGACTATGGACGAGAGCCTCCTCTCGAATGACCGTCTGATGATGAACGGCTGTGATTACACAGCTTATCAGCCTCTTTTCCACGATATTCTGGAACGTATCAAGCAGGTTGACCCCGTCAAAGGACGTGATTGGCAGGTAACAACTTTGAGCCGTTATGCCGAGCTTATGCGGCAGAAAATAGACCCCGCCAGTCTCAACGTTGTAGATGGCGAGCTTAGAGACGGCCCGGCCATCACCGTTACCGGCAATGCCCTGGCGACACGAATGCATCTCAAGCGTCTCAATAAAGAAGCCCAGAACTGGCTTCTGCGTACAGCGGAGCCGCTTTCTGTGATGTCTTCTATCATCGCAGAGCCGCCGCGGAGGGAATTTCTCGATATGGCGTGGAAATTCCTGCTTCAATCGCACCCGCACGATTCAATCAACGGCGTTACTCAGGACGAAACCGTCAGCAACGTTGAAGATCGGCTTCATCAGGTTATTGACCTGTCAAAAACGGTCAGCAGCGATGCGATGGCCGGAATACTCAAGACTGTAGATTTGAGTGATTTCTCCAAAGAAGACGTGCTGATAGCCGTTTTCAACACTTCGCCGTATGAACAGGACGAAGTGGTTGATGCGTGGATCAATATGCCGCTGCAAGATGAATCCAGCGAGCAGATACCGCCGCCGGACGGGCTCCAGATTTATAACGCCGACGGCAGTCCGGCCGACACGCAGTGGCTTGGATGCAGCGATGAATCTTATCCGGTTGCCCAGCTTCATGCCCGCCCGATGGGATTCAAGAGTAAACGGCACCACCTGCTCTTCAGGACAGGCCCGATTAAGGGCTGCGGATATAAGATATTTAAGGCAGCCGCGATTGATTACGATTCTGTCAAAAACGTCGCCTGGGCTGATGTTGACTCCCGCACGGGCAATGTGCTCAAATCGCCGAATACACTTGAAAACGAATTTTTCAAGGTGAAGATGAACAGCAACGGCACGTTCGACCTGGCGGACAAACGTCTCGGGAAAACCTTTTCCGGTCTCAATTATTTCGAAGACCGCGGCGAGCTGGGAACGTACTGGTCTAACCGTCGCCCGCATGAAGACCGTGTTTACACATCGCTGGGAGCAAACGCGGCGGTCTGGGCAAAGGAAAACGGCCCGCTTCAGGCGACACTTGTAAGTGAAGTTGTAATGAATATTCCCGTCAGCGGGCTTAGAAGCCTGGACAAACGAAGTGATCAGCTTAAACCCCTGACTCTACGCACCGAAGTTACACTGAAATCGGGCTGTGAGCGGGTGGATGTCGCCGTTGAGTTTGAGAATAATCACGAAGACCACTATCTTCGTGTGATGCTGCCAACCGGCATTGAAAAAGCCGAGTACGCCGACGCCGGCGGCCATTTTATTGTTGACCGGCGGCCAATCCGTCCGGCAGGGCCTTCTGATGAGGCCGTCTGGCCGGATATGGCAACTCTGCCGCAAAACCAGTTTGTTGATCTCAGCGACGGCGAGAGCGGTTTTGCGGTAATTAACGATTGTTTTACAGAGTATGAAGTTCTGGACAACGAAGAACGCACGCTGGCGCTTTCACTTTTGAGAAGCGTGCAAAACTGGATCTGTACCGAGCGCGTGCCCTCAGTGTACCCTTCTCAAAAGGGCGGCCAGTGCCTTGGCAGGCACAGTTACCGCTACGCGATTATGCCGCACAAGGGCAGTTTGCACGAATCAAAGGCGGCCCTGGCCGGCGAGCTGTTTAATACTCCGCTGCGGCCGATACAGACAAACGGACACACGGGCCGTCTCCGGAGCCTGGATTTTTCATCGCTTTCGCTGAGCAATCCGCAGTTGCGGGTGTCAACCGTTAAGCCCGCTGAGCAGCGGCCGACGGTGGTTCTGCGGCTGTATAACCCGACAGGCGAGAAGCAGAAAACGCAAATCCGCACTGCCGCGGATATCAAAGAAGCGTGGCAGGTCAGCCTGAACGAAGACAGGCTCGGTACGCTCGATGTTTCCGGAAAATCGGTAACTGTTGAGCTTGAACCATATAAGATAGCAACATTTGAAATTGACGCGGGAAACTAAAAATAACTTTATAAACTTTAGCCGGCGGGAGTGCTGCCGGCTTTATTCAACTTTTTCGGCATAAGCGCAGGAAACAATAAAATGATAACTTGAAATGGAAGGCTTTATTGAATGAATCAGCTGAACCTATTTGACTACTCTCTGATCGCGGGCTACTTTGCCGTACTGGTAGCCGTTGGATTTTATTTTAGAAAAATGGCCTCTGCCAGTCTCGAAGATTATTTTCTCGGCGGGCGAAAACTGCCGTGGTGGACATTAGGTATTTCCGGAATGGCGGCCTGGCTGGATTTGACCGGAACGATGCTGATAACTTCCTTTTTGTTTCTTCTCGGGCCCAGAGGCTTATTTATCGAGATACGGGGCGGTGTCGGTCTTGTGCTGGTTTTCATGTTTATTTTTATCGGAAAATGGCACAGGCGATCCGGCTTGATGACCTCCGCGGAGTGGATGGAGTTCCGCTTTGGCGATAACTTCTGGGGCAAGTTTGCCAGATTCGCCCAGGTGCTTGCGATGATGCTGTTTGCCGTGGGTATGATGGCGTACGCGATTAAGGGTATAGGCCTGTTTTTCTCAATGTTTCTTCCGTTCGGCCCGGCGGCATGCGCGGCGATGATGCTGGCGATTACCTGTGTATATACCATCCAGTCCGGTTTTTACGGCTGTGTCGTTACGGATATATTCCAGGGATTCTGTGTTTTGATCGGTGCGGGTTTTGTTGTTGTTTACGCGATGATCGCAGCATCCGGCGCGGATATTTCCGAGGTTGCCATGCGGGCAACCGGCAACGATATGTGGACGGCGGCAATGCCGACGGCCAAGGTGCACATGCCCAGCGGTTACGAGCATTACAGCGCTCTGGGGCTTGTAACGATGTTTTTCCTTTTCAGGACGATTTTTCAGGGCATGGGACAGCATGTGGACAACAGATATTTCGGCGCGGCGGGCGACAGAGAGTGCGGCCTGCTGGGCTTTATGTCGGGCTGGTGCCTTCTGATGCGGTGGCCGCTGATGATGGGTTTTGCGATTTTAGGTCTGTTCATGGTTACTACTGTTTTCCCCGACCAGGCTGTTGTGCCCGAGGCTACTGATGTTATAAAACAGCATTTTGACGATACGGGCGTTTATGTCGATGAAAAAATATGGCACGAAAAACTGGCGGAGATAACTTCACGGCCCGGCGATTACGCAGAGCTCACAGCAGAGCTGGAAGATATGCTCGGCGAAAAATGGCAGAGTAAAATTGCCCTGTTGAGTTATCATGGAACAATCTTCCCCGAGCGAATTCTGCCTGCGGTACTTTTGGGCATGATACCAATGGGCGTGCGGGGCTTGATTATCGTGGCTCTTATGGCGGCGTCTATGTCAACGATCAATACGCTGATAAATAATACATCTACTTTCTTTACACGTGATATTTATCAAAACTTCATCAGAAGCAAGGCAGAAAACAAAGAGCTTATCTATATAAGCTGGACATTCGGCCTTCTGTTTACCGCTTTCGGTTTTGTCATTGCGTTTTATGCTGAAAATATCAATGACATCTGGAGCTGGATACAGGGCGGCCTTGTCGGCGGGCTTGTTATCCCGTGGTTCCTGCGTTTGTACTGGTGGAGGTTCAACGGCGGCGGCTTTGCCTTTGGGTTGATAGCCGGTATTATAGGTGCTACGCTTCAGCGGCTCATTATCCCCGAGATGCAGGAATGGTATCAGTTCTTTTATATCCTGGCGATCGGCTTTGTCGCGTCAGTGGCGGGCACATTCCTGACGAACCCGACAGACCGCAGTGTTCTCGAAGTATTCTACAAGAAGACACGGCCGTTCGGTATCTGGGGGCCGCTCAAATCATGCCTTGAACCAGATGTCAGAGAGGACATGGAAAAAGAGCATAAAAACGATATTATTTCTATCCCGTTCGGCATGGGCTGGCTTGTAAGTATGCTGCTTCTGCCGCTGTATGCAATGATAGGGCGGTGGGATGCATTTGCGATAACATTTACAGTGTTTGCCGTATCGCTGATTGGGCTGTACCACTTCTGGTACAAACAGCTTCCTCCGCCGGCGAAAAAAGCATAGCAGGCATTCCGGCGGCAGCGGGTATAAAATTCTAATACAGCTTGACTTGCAGGCTGTGAGCATCTGATGTGCAGTTAAGCGGGCTTGATCTTTTAAGCCCGCTTGAGAGGGGTTTTCGCATTTCTTGAGAGTCAGCGGGCTCTCTGCGCAAACACAAATCTAAACTAACGCTAACCATTTCCTAATAATAGGCTAATATTACTCTAATCATCAAGGGGTAACATTTGGGCCAAAGCATGAAATTTAAAAAATTTATGGAGAAAAAAATGAGCATGAGAATTTATGGAATTGCAGCGCTTATTGTGTGTACATTCGGCGCGGCGAACCTGCGGGGCGACGAAATTAGCGAATTAAAACAATTGTTGCTGGAACAAAAAAAACAGATTGAAGTCTTGACAACCAGAATAAGCGAGCTTGAAAAAAAGCAGGGCAGTCTGGAAGGCAAGGCGTATGCCCTTGACATTCGGGCCGATGAGCAGGAAGAAAAGGCACTGGCTCTTGACACCCGTATCGACGAGACCGCCAAAGCCGCGTCTGCATCCGGCGGCGAGATTCCTGTTCCCGAGTCTATAAAATGGGCACAGGCCTTTGACGTGGGCGGAGATTTCCGGTTTCGGTATGAGAATGTCGATGATGAGGGCAAGTCAGACAAAGACGACAAAAATGCCATACGCGCCAGGTTAAATATAACCGCGGAGGTAAACGATGAGGTGAAGTTCAAAAGCCGTATCGCCGCGGGCAGTGATGATCCGGTCTCTGCTAACAATACTCTGGGTGATGATTTTGCCAGTGACGGGGTATGGATCGACAGGGCGTACCTGGATTATAATCCTGTCTGGGCAGACGAATTCAGTCTGTGGGCGGGCAAGTTCGGCACACCGTTTTATGTCCCGGGCGGAACGCAGGTTATGTGGGACAGCGACCTGAATCCCGAGGGCGGGGCCCTTAAGTATGAGACTAAACTTAGTGATGCCTCAACACTCTTTGCCGGTGTGGGCGGTTATTGGGTGGAGAAAAATTCCTCCGATGCCGACGTCGGCATGTTCGGCGGCCAGTTAGGGCTTGCGACGGAGTTATTTGACGGCGATAAACTGACTTTCGGAGGCGGCTATTATGATTACGGCAATATTCAGGGCTCAGACCTGAACGCTGTTTCCCTCAAAAACGCTGTTTCCCTCAAAGAGAGCTATAACACACTCGATGGCGGCGGCAATTTTGCCTATGACTACAACATAGCCGAGGGTTTCGCCAACTATGACTTTACGCTATTTAACAGGCCAGGCTCTCTGTACGGCACGTACCTTGTAAATACCGCAAGCGGAGTCGAAGAAGACACTGCCTGGGCAATGGGTGTAAAGACCGGCAAGGTTACTCCAAAATTCGGCAGCTGGCAGCTGGGCTACGAGTACCGCGATACAGACAAAGACGCCGTTGTGTCAGCCTTTGCAGAGTCTGACTTTGCCGGCGGCAAGACTGACAGCCGCGGTCATAAGGTGAGCCTTAAGTACGGTATATCAAAGAATTTCAGCGGTGCCGTCTCGCTGTTTCAAAACGAATACGGCATCAATGACACAGACTATAACAGAATCCAGCTGGATTTTATCGGAAAATTTTAATGACCCCCAGAAGCCGGCCTGAAAATGTCGGGCCGGCGAAAATATAATGATTGATTGAAAGGTATCAAAAATGAGAAAAACCAGATTACTAACAATTATCTCTCTTTTGCTGACGGCGGCTCTGTTCGCGGCGGATAAGCAGCTGCACATTGACGGCTCTACCACTGTTGGGCCTATAGGCGACGCATTCGCGGAAGTCTTCAAGCATCTCGAACCGGAACTTGATATAACAGTTAAGAAAACCGGCAGCGGTGACGGCGCCGCGGCACTGGTTGACGGACGCTGTGATGTAGCCATGATGAGCCGGTTTATGAAGGTTGAGGAATTTGCCCAGGCGGTTGAGAACTCAGTTATGCCGGTCGCTCATGTGGTGGCTATGGATGGTGTCTGCATCGTTGTTCACCCGTCAAATCCGGTTAGCGAGCTGACGCTTGCACAGATTCGGGCTATCTACAAGGGTGAGATTAAAAACTGGAAAGAGCTTGGCGGCGTTGACGCACAGATAGTTCCGGTAAGCCGCGATACTTCCTCCGGCACATACGAAACGTTTCACGGAATCGTCATGAAAAAAGAGAAAATGGCTGACATGGTCGAATATGTCAATTCAAACCCGCAGGCTCACTCACGTGTTAAAAGTACAGTAGGCGCAATAGCTTATGTCGGGCTTGGTTTTGTTGACAGCAATGTCAAGTCCGTCTCAGTCAATGGTATAAAGCCAAACCGCAAGACCATTGCAAGCGGCGTGTATCCGGTAAGCCGGCCGCTGTATCTCTTTACGGACGGCTACCCCGAGCTCGGTTCCGTAACTCACAGGTTCTGCACCTTCTACCTTACCGAAGAAGGGCAGGAAATAATCGAGACCAAGGGCTTTGTGCCGCTGACTGACTACTAATAGACTGCGGAAAAATAAAGCAGCATACAGAAATATATACTATGCAAGGCAAAGTAATCAAAAATAAGTATTCAGAGAGAGAAGCGGCGGATTTTACCCGTCCGCTTCTTCTCACACCCGCAGAGGACATGAAGGGTTTTCTCACGGAGAAAATCTCGAGGGCCTCGCTTTTTACCGTAACCTGTGTCTCGGTGCTTGCGGTTCTGCTTATACTTATCTTCGTATTGAAGGAGGGGCTCGTCTTTCTCAAGTCTGATGAGGCTAAGAGATTTCTAACATCTACCGAATGGACTCCGACACACGAGGCCAATCCGGTTTACGGTGCTCTTTCCCTTATTGTCGGTTCTGTTTATGTTACAGTAACGTCCATGCTTATAGCCGCTCCAGTCGGTGTTCTCGCGGCGGTTTACTTAAGCGACATTGCCCCGTTTAAACTTCGCCAGGTTGCAAAACCTGTGATAGAGCTTCTGGCGGCGATTCCCTCGGTTGCGTACGGTTTTTTTGCCGTGCTGGTACTGGCGCCGCTGCTTCAGAATAAATTCGGCATGGTTACCGGCACCAACGCGCTTAATGCCTCGCTGATACTGGCTGTAATGGCATTGCCGACAATCATCAGCATCACCGAGGATTCTCTCTCGGCTATACGCCGCGAGATACGCGAGGCATCTTATGCCCTGGGCTCGACGAGGGCCGAGACCATGATTAAGATCGTAATTCCCGCCGCCCACAGCGGTATTATCGCGGCGGTTATTCTTGGAACCATGCGGGCGATAGGCGAGACGATGGTTGTCTGGATGGCCTCGGGCAACGCCACACAGATTCCCTCGCCATGGTGGGATATTACCAGCTCCGTGCGTACAATGACAGCGACAATAGCCGGAGAGATGGGCGAGGCGGTAAAAGGCTCGCTGCATTACCAGTCATTGTTCGCGGTCGGCGGGGTGCTTCTGGTTTCTACATTTGTGATGAACCTCGCCAGTGAGTATTTCATGAGCAGAGTTAGAAAGGGGGGCAAGGGCTGATATGAGAAATCGCTTGAGAATAATTCTAAATCATCTTTTTACGGTCTTCTCCGGTGCATCTGTAGCTGTTCTTGTTCTTGTACTTGTTGTGGTGCTCGGACCGATGCTCTCAAAGGGAGTTACCGCGGTATTTTTCCGCTCAACAGTTGAGTTTGAACGCCTTCAGTTTGAGATGAACAACAGGGGCGATAAGCAGCAGATAGAAAACAGCCTCGCCGAGTATCATGAGCATACAGGGCGTATCTACGAGATATACGACGAGTTTTGCCTGGGACTTAATGTCTCCAGGCAGGTTTCTCAGGTACGCTCAATCGCCAGAGACTACACGCGGCAGCTGAGGTATGTGGATACGCCCGATGAGGAATACGACAGGCTCAAAGACCTTTCAAGAGATATAAGAGACCAGTTTTCAGAGGCTCTCGAATCTCAGGACAGCGAATTTGCCCTTAAAGAGATTGACAAAATACTCAACATGCCGCAGCGCAGCGAGTTTAAAGGGACTGAATTTGAAAAGGTATTCAAGATGGCAAAAACCTACCGCGATGTCGCCGCCGCTATGGACCTTGACAAAAGGGACGTTTACAGCGAAGACCTCGCGGCAATAGGTGATTTGCTCAGTAAACTATTCGGGCCAAGGCCCTCCGCGGACAAGCCCCCGCTGGCGATGAATCAGTACGGAGCCACACGCTGGGACAGGGTGAAAAAGCTCTCAGATGAGCTGCTGTGGAAAACCCAGTGGCAGCAGCAGGGTGAGGGTATGCCGCTTAAGGAAGTTCGCCTCTCAAGAGCACAGATGTACTCTGAGACACCAATGAAATCTTTTTTTGATATTCTGGAAAATGATCTTGAGAAAATTTTCAGGCCGCGTATGAAGATTTACTGGCAGTATCTGATAGATGACAGCACGCCCGGCTATTTTTTCGGGGGTATCGGGCCAGAGATCATCGGCACGCTTGTACTTACGCTGCTGGCGATGCTTTTTGCCATACCGCCCGGAATAATATCAGCGGTTTACCTTGTAGAGTATGCCGGCGATACCCGGACAGTGCGGCTGATAAGAATCTGTATCAATACGCTTGCCGGCGTGCCCAGTATAGTTTTTGGGCTTTTTGGCATGGCGTTTTTTGTTCTGTTCCTGCTGCCGATGTTTAAGTCAAACGCCTCGGCGTGTATCCTGACAGCCTCATTGACTTTGTCTGTTATGATACTGCCTATAATCATCAGAGCCTCCGAAGAGGCGATCAGGTCTGTGCCGGTCAGCTACAAACAGGCCGCTCTTGCTCTGGGGGCGGGCGAGCTGAGAACCGTTTTGACGGTTACACTGCCGGCGGCTATGCCGGGAATCCTGACGGGCATAATACTTAGCCTGAGCCGTGCAGCCGGCGAGACTGCACCGATTCTTTTTACAGGTGCGGTAGCGCTTGGCCCGATAGCCAAATCACTTTTTGACCCGACAAGAACACTCTCTTACGGAAGTTATAATATCGCGGTTTCTGACAGGATTTCCATGCTGGTTCCGCACAACCAGTACGGGATGGTATCTGCGCTTATTATTCTTGTGCTGGTTCTCAATCTGGCGGCTATAATAATCCGATCGAGAATTTCAAAAAGGCTTCACGCCTCCTGATATAAACGGAGATAGAAAATGAATAAGACCATAACACTTGATAAATCGTTGACGAACAAAACAAATTCAGCCCCGGATTCAGACAGCAAAGCTCACCAGCAATCAGCAGCGCTGATAAAGGCGGAGAATTTCAGTTTTTTCTACGGCAGCAAGGCCGGCGTCAAAGATGTTACAATAGATATTTACCAGGGCAAGGTGACCGCCATTATCGGCCCCAGCGGCTGCGGCAAGAGTACCTTTCTAAGAAGTATTAACCGTATGAATGATTTGATTCCCAACACCAGGACGGAAGGCGTGCTGAGCGTAAACGGGAATAATATTTATGATAAACGGGTAAATCTTGTAAATCTGCGCCAGCAGGTCGGGATGGTTTTTCAGCGGCCAAACCCTTTTGCCAAGAGTATCTATGACAATATCGCCTTCGGCCCGCGGCTTCAGGGAATAAGCAATTCTATTGAGCTTGACGAGATTGTCGAGTCGTGCCTCCGCGGCGCTGCGATCTGGGACGAGGTAAAGGACGACCTGAAAAAGTCGGCTCTTGCCCTTTCCGGCGGCCAGCAGCAGAGGCTCTGTATCGCCAGGACACTGGCTACAAAGCCGCGTGTTGTGCTGATGGACGAGCCATGCTCGGCTCTTGACCCGGTTGCAACGGCGAGGATTGAGGACCTGATCACCGAGCTCAAGGAAAAATACACCATCGTTATCGTTACCCACAACATGCAGCAGGCAGCGCGTGTCAGTGAATACACGGCGTTTTTCTGTATGGGTGACCTGGTTGAATACGGATTGACCGACCAGCTCTTTACAAATCCGGTTCAAAAAAGCACAGAAGATTATATTACAGGGAGATTCGGCTAATGAAATTATCCGGCAAGATATGTAAAATCAGAACAGTAAAAAATTACCCCCAGGCGCACAATCATCTATTAGTCGGGCGTATTGAAGAATCTGATACGGCGGCAGTAATGATTTACGGAAAGACTTATCACTACAAAAGAAACATTGTTTCTATAAGAGACGTAAAGGTCGGCAGTCTTGGCCTTCGGGTGCTGCCCTGGGCAAGGATTGAGATAATGAACATTATACCGCCTGAGTTTGATTATGAAAACGCCGAGCTGGGCCTCAGCGGCGACGGGGAAGTGACGTTAAAATCGGCAGGCGGAGAGATTTCTGTTTTCTCGAGCAAAGATTCGAGTTTGTGATATGCCCAGGCGGCATGGTATCCAAAAAACATATAAGGCGGCATAGCCGCCAGAGGAGATAAAAAATGTCGATACATTTAAACAGAGAGCTGGATAAGCTCAAGAGAAGAATATTGTTTCTCGGCAGCAAAGTAGAAGAAAATCTTAATGCCTCGCTTGAGGCACTCAAAGAGAAGAATAGCCGGATGGCTGAGCTCATTGAAGATAAAGACTTTGAAATAGATGAGCTTGAGATCGAGATAGAAGAAGAATGTCTCAAGATTCTCGCCCTTCACCAGCCGGTCGCAGTTGATCTGCGTTTTATTGTTTCCGTTCTCAAAATAAACAATGACCTTGAGCGTATTGGAGACCTCGCGGTCAAGATCGCCAAACGGGCCAAAAGAATTGTCAGTTTCCAGGCAATAGCTGACATATATCCAATCGATGAAATGGCCGCCGAGGTTATAAAGATGCTGCGTAATTCACTCGATGCCCTTATAAACCATGACAGCGGGCTTGCCGCCAGCGTCCTGGCGGCTGACAACAAGGTGGACAGCTTTAACAAGGATATCGTCCAGCGAAGCAAGCAGCAGTACGCGGATAAATCATTTGATATCGAGACCTTTGTCGGAGTGATCGATGTCTCGAGAGGCTTCGAGAGGATCGCCGACCATACAACAAATATCGCCGAAGATATTATCTATATGGTTGAGGGAAAAATAGTAAGGCATGGCAGGGCAGATACTTAAAGATTGGTTCTGTAAAATATGGTTAGAATATAATCGTTTCATAAACGGTTTTGCTAAATAGATTTACGGAAAGAAGTCCATAGGAAATTCAATAAACTCTTGACAAATCCCTCCGTTTTTGATAAACTTATTTCATACAACTTGAGTCATTCGCTGTTGATGGAAAGTTAAACCTTAATATTAAGGAGACGGTGTCATGGAGGATATTAAAGGTCTTCACTCAAACGTATTAACGCGGTTGGTTATCGGCATTTCTGTTCTTTCTCTTACCCTGTTCTTTCTGAGTGTGCCCACTTACGCGGCTCAAAAGGAGCAGATGTTTACTGAAACCTCGGCGCAGGCAGATGTAAAGGTCTTGCAGGCAGATGCAAAGAAGATAATTGTCGATGTCAAGATAGACAGACTTCAAAAGCAGACAAAAGAAGCCGCCAATAAATCGTTCGAGGCTTTCTCGCTTGCCGGCCGTCTGACTACCTCGCAGGTTGGAAAGCCGCAGCTGCCTGTAATAAGGGAGCTTATAGCGGTTCCGGATAATGCGAAATTTGAGGTTTCCATACTGGAGAGCTCAAGCGTTATAATAGAGGATATAGATGTCTATCCCTTCCAGCCTCCGCTCAAAGACGGCCAGAAACAGGGCGAATTTGTCATTGACAAGGACTTTGCCCTTCAGGATGATTTTTACCCTTACGATATAGTCAGTATTGATGACCCTGCCATCTGGCGGGATATAACGGTTGTCGGGGTCACCCTGAACCCGGCTTGCTATAATCCTGTCACAAGACAGCTTAAGGTATATAAACATCTCAAGGTCAAGATCGAGATACTCGGGGGTGATAAGAACAAAAAACGTATCTCCCAAAAGAACGCAAAGATGTACAAAGGGGCGGTAAAGAATTTTGATTCACTTGATGTAGTCGAAGAAGATGAAACGATTGACTTTCGTTACGACAGCGAGCTTCAGCAATTGCTGGAAACCACGGATGAACCTGGGGCTCAGTTAAAGGCACTTCCCGAGGAGGATCAGCTCAAGAGCGGCACTCCCTATGACAGTTCACGCAAGATACTTTCAATACGGCATTCTTCATGTTCAACCTACGCTACCCTTTATCCGTTACTCGACTGGCACAGGCGCAAGGGACTGCCGTACTATTCCTATCCCATTTCGGGAACATACACAGCCCAGCAGATCAAAAATATAATTGTATCTCAATACAACGCCCACCCCGAGCTGGAATATGTCCTGCTGGTCGGTGATATTGACTATATCCCTTGGCAGCAGAACTGGGGCGGCAGCTCATGGCCCAATGACCTGCCCGGCGACCACTGGTATGCGTGTATAACCGGCGGCAGCAGTCCCGACATGTATGCCGACGTTGCCATCGGCAGGCTGCCGTGCAAAAATGACACTGAATTACAGAACATGGTTGATAAGATACTAAGCTATGAAAAGACACCTCCGGCCGGTTCATGGCCAAATACCGCGATACTTATGTCGCACAAAGAAAATGCTCCGGGAAAGTATCAGGGCTGCAGCGAAGATATACGCACCGCAACCTACAGCTACGACCCGTTCAGTTTTGTTACCGCTTATGGAGCATCAGCGGCAAATGACGGTGACGACGCTACAAACAACGATGTTATCGGCGCTCTTAACAGCGGTGCCGGTATCCTAAATTACCGCGGACACGGCGGCTGGTCAGACATCAGCGGTCCGCCTTACGGAGAGTTCTGGGGTTCGAGCTGGAATACAAGTTACCAGGCATTCAGCAAAACAACCGTAAGCTCTGTAAATAACGGCGGGATGCTTCCGGTTGTATTCAGTATATCATGCACCAACGCATGGCTCGATGCAGCTAACAGCACTCTCGGTGAACATTTTATAAAACAAACTGACAGTGCCGTTGCGTTCCTGGGAGCGAGCCGCCCGTCATACACAACACCCAACCACGACTTTGATAAAAGCCTGTTCAAAGCTATAGGCTCTTACGGCGTATATAATGTAGGCAAGGTACTAAATTCTGCTAACGCGGCACTTGTTGCAGGCTACGGCTCGTCGAGCTATGCCATGGATAACGTGAAGATGTATCTCTGGCTGGGCGATCCGGCTATGGAGATCAGGACCTCCGGGCGGGTGCTCTTAAACGTAAGTCACCCCTCCAGCGTTTACAACGGAGTTATGACGGTTAACGTCAGGAATTCCTACGGAACCGCCGTTCAGAACGCGCTTGTCTGTATTGACGGGCAGGGTGTTTATACGAAAAAATATACCAATTCCAGCGGAAACGCTACATTTTATTTCATTCCCGACAGCACCGGTGCCATGGATGTTACCGTTACCAAACATAATTACACGCCGTATGAGGGTTCTGTAGATATAGTTCCTATACCAAACGCTATTACTAATATCGAATTTGACCCGGCAAGCCCCTCATCGCTGGCTCACGGCGAGAGGGTATATGCCAATTTCAACTATACAACAAACGATACCGGCGGAATCCAGATTTTTGTAAGACCCTATACTAACGGCTCGCGCACGCCCAATTACGGCGCACACGGCTCGGGCTGGTATGCTTATCCTTCGGGCAGCGGCAGCGGCTGGTTCACCATCAATTCGGGAAATGTCGTTGTTGACCAGGTACAGTTTACCATATACAACCACGACCAGAGCCAGCTTCTTCTTGAGCTGTATGTGGATGTTGACTTTACTTACGGCCATTCGGTTCATAACGTATCTTTTGAAAATCCCTCGCCTGTGGTTATGAAGTGGGGCGAGAATTACAACATCGACTTTGATTATTACTCGGCTACGAATAACGCGCTGGTATTTTTCACCCCATATACAAATGGCTCGGTCACGCCGGGCAGGATTTCGAGCCCCTCGCCTTTCTACCCTGAAGGCCGCGGTTCGGGTGATTATTATTTCAGGTTCGACAGCGGACAGAAACACATTGACCAGATCAGGGCATACATGGTAAACTCGACACAAACAGTGGTTCTCTTTGAAGAGTACATTGATGTTGATATTACCTACGAAGGCTGGCCCCAGATTACCGCAAGCCCATCAAGTTTCTACATTGAAATGGATAGCGGCGGAACTACCTGGTCGGATACTCTGCGTGTAAATAACGTCGGCGACGGCACTCTTCACTATGGATTAAGAGACCGCATTGATTCAGGTGTCATTCTGGCAATGCTTAATTACACGGCGGATTTAACAAGCTATGTTAACCCCGATACGTCCCTGGGCTCTGACGGAGAGCAGGTTTCACCAGAGCAGGATATCATAATACTTCCGCCGCCGATTATAATAATTCCAAATCCGTGGATATTTATAATCAAGGATCTTGTCGGCGTTACTGTTGCTTACGACCTAAGCCATGGAGAGACAAATGCTTCTGCCATGGATGCGATTAAGAATAATCTGATTCTTCGCGGGGCCAAGATAAATTACATAAACACCGGCCCGATAACGGAGAATCTCCTTGAACCTTATGATGTTCTCTGGGTAAATGAGAATTCAGGCTCAACCTGGACAACCGCCGAACGCGCTGCCGTGGCCAACTGGGTTGACCGGGGCAGGGGACTGCTCGTTTATGGTGACCAGCCGGGAACGTCATCTGTTTTAACAACGCCTTACGGAATGAATTTCACAGCGACAAACGGAACTTCGGGCTATAGCAGCAATATAACTTCTCACGCTGTTACCGACGGCTGCGACGAGGTTTATCTGCCCGCTCCGCTTTCGAGTCTATTGGTTTCCGGTTCGGCGACTTCCCTGGTAAGGGATGCCGGCGGGCTTCATTCTGTCGCAGTGGCTGATTCCGGCCTTGGCCGTGCGGCCGCTATGGCTGATGATTATTTCTGGGGTGCGCATCTCGAATACGGCGACAACTTCAGAATGGCAAGACAGGCGTTCAAGTGGCTTACTCCTCCCGGGGCACCGTGGCTCAATCAGAATCCCAAATCAGGCTCTGTGCCTATAAGTCCGGGTTACGAAGATGTTGATTTGGACATTGATGCCACCGGTTATGAAGACGGCGATTACTACTCCGAGATTACAATAACAAGTGATGACCCTGATCAGATGCCGATGGTTGTACCTGTTCATCTAAAAGTTGAGCCGGTTGTTGAAATCACAAATGTTGTTTCAATGCCAACCTCACCGACCAGCCTGCCGTTTGGAAACAATGTCAATATAACCTTTGATTATTCAACCAACGTTTCAGGCGGGATCAAAATCTTCCCAAGGCCCTATACAAACGGTTCACTCACTCCCAATTACAGTGCCAGCAGCAGTCCGGAATATCCTGTCGGTACAGGTTCTGGAGATGGATACTTTACAATTACCTCAGGCGATGTCGTAGTTGACCAGATAGGCTTTATCGTTCGGCGGGCAAGCAATAATGAGCTGATCGATATAATTTATGTTGACGTTGAATATGAATTCGCTGACCTTGCCAGGTTGGAGCTTTACTTCAAACTTGAAGGAAGTCAGCGTCCCGACCCGTCCGGTTGGGAATTTCCGGTTTATGTCAAACTCTTCAAGCCCGGAGCGGATGTGCTAAATGCCACACCTGTTTATATGTTCAGCGCAACAACCCAGAAAGACGGCAGCTACGCCGAATGTTCCGCCTGGTGGGCCGAGGTTGGCACCTATGATGTTACTATCGAGCACAGATATTACTCGCTGATCAATGTGAGGCGAAATGTTACAGTAAACTCACCCATAACTACTATATACATGGGAACGATGTTTTTCGGAAATGCCGCCAGGGATGATATTCTCAACATGTATGATCTGGCGCTGATGTCCAAAAGCTGGGGGCTATATTTCAAGGATCCCTCATTTGTTGCCGGCTGCGATGCGGACATGAACGGCTGGGTGAATATCTACGATCTGCGTCTGCTGGCGGGCCACTGGCTCAGGACATCACCGGTTACTGTGATTGTGAAGCCTACGCTGTAAAACGATTATAACGGGTTGAATATTATTTGATCCGGAGCACGGGCGGACGTGATAAAAAACATATCACGTCCGCTTTTTTGTTTATATTTTTATCAGGTTTCTGGTAATATCTGCGGGTTATGCAGGAATTTGGATTACTAAATATAACCATACTGATAGTCTATATGAGCATTATGATGCTGCTGGGTCTATGGTTTTCCCGCGGCAGGGACACCGCGGAGGACTATTTTCTCGCCGGCAGGAGTATGCCCTGGCTTGTTGTCGGCATGAGCATGTTCGCTTCTCTGACATCGGCAGTTACCTACATCGGCGTGCCGGCAATAGCCTATTATGATAATGTGTCCATATTTTTCGGCGTTATGGCAAGCCTGCTTGTCGCGCCGCTGTTGACGAGAGTGTTCTACTCTATTTATTTACGCGAAAACGTAACCACAAGTTATCAGTACATCGCCTCGCGTTTCGGCCCCGGTGCCAGGTATTGCGTATCGGCTTTATTCGTTCTTACGCGGCTTGGCTGGCTGGGCAATGTCATCTTCGCCCCATCGCTTGCACTCTCTGCGGCAACCGGCATACACCTGAGCTGGTGCATTATCATTATCGGTTTTCTCGCAACGGTTTATACCGTACTCGGCGGGCTCAAAGCGGTGCTCTGGACGGATGTTTTTCAGTTCGTCCTCCTCGCCGGCGGGGCGGTTTTTATCGTGTTCAAGCTCGCGGCTGATGTAGAAGGCGGGTTCGCGGGGATTCTGGCGCAGGCAGCGGAAAACGCCAAACTTGATGTGCTCGATTTTCGGATTGACCTTTTCAAAATGACCGCCGCGATCGCATTGTTTTCGTACCTGCTTTCATTCATGCAGGATTACGGCGTTGACCAGGTAACCGTTCAGCGGCTTATATCAGTAGGCAGCATCAGGGGAATAAAAAAGGCCGTTTATTTTAACGCTTTTACCGATATTATTATAAACGCCGTGCTGCTCTTCATCGGGCTGGGACTGTTTGCTTTCTTCAAGACGACGGCCCTGCCCGAGGATGTACAGGGCAGTGCAATCCTGCCGCACTATATTGTAAACTATCTGCCGGCAGGGATTTCCGGACTGATCGTCACTGCCATATTCGCCGCGGCGATGTCAAGCCTGGATTCAGGCATCAACTCTGTTTCAACCGTTATTGTAAACGACTTTATTGTACCGTTAAAAAAGGGTGTATCTGAGCATCAGAAAGTGGCGATTGGAAGGCTGCTGACATTCGTGCTGGGAATAATCGCGATCATAAGCGCCTTCTATGCCGGCAGGATCGGCGATATTGTAAAGGTTACAAGCTCGTTTCTGGGCATGTTTTCCGCGCCTGTGCTTGTATTGTTTCTTGCAGGGATTCTCAGCCGCAAATGCACATTTTTGCACTGGGTGCCGGGCCTGGCGGTTTCTCTCTGCGTCTCGTTCTACCTTCAGCAATTCACGCAGGTTCACTGGATATATTATTTCCCGGCAGGCTTTATTTCCTGTTTTGGGGTGACGGTTCTGGGATTGCTGTTCTTTGCAAAGAACAATAATGCGCAAGCCTGATCCGGCATGGAGCTTAAAACGCCGCTGTCATTACTGCCGTTGCATATGCTTTTCGATCTTCGCGGAAAGCCGGGCAAAAGATTCTATTACCTCACTTCCGCTGAGCCGCATTATCTGCTGTTTTGACCATTTTTTGATGTTGCCGTTGTAGAGTATTACGTAATCTGTGCTCTCGCCGAGCTGCTGCTGGTTTAACCTGAACGCCTCACGCGCAAGCCGTTTGAGTCGGTTCCGTGCAACCGCTTTGCCGTATTTTCTTCCGACAGTAACGCCAACCCGTTTGATCTCCAGCTCATTTTTGAGCGCATAAACACTCAGCAGCCCGTCGCGGCGGCTTATGCCTCGTTTTAAAACCCGGCTGAAGCAGTTGTTATTTGAGATTCGCTGTTTTTTTGTCAGTTTCATGCGGCTCATGGTTAAATATGCTAACCATTGCCGCGGCTTTATCAATTATATTTTCGGTTTTCGCCGTCGCTGCGGGGCCAAATGTTTCTTGACATACAGGCGTATAAGATTATGATACCTGTCTTTAAAATACATAATAACAAGGTGTAACATAATGTCTGAAAATAAAAAGAACTATCGTAAAACTTTAAATCTGCCCGGCACTTCGTTTTCGATGAAGGCCAATCTGACCCAGAAGGAGCCTCAGCTCCAGAAAAAATGGGATAAGACAGATATTTACAACAATACCCGTAAGGCACGTTCCGGCAAGCCGTTGTACATTCTGCATGACGGGCCGCCGTATGCCAACGGTGATATTCACATGGGGCATGTGATAAACAAGGTTCTCAAAGACATTGTTGTCAAATACAAGACAATGACCGGTTTTGACTCGCCTTACATCCCGGGCTGGGACTGCCACGGACTGCCGATAGAGGTCAAGGTGATGGCAGAGCTTGGCGACAAGGCCAAGGGCATGAGCAAGCCGCAGATCCGTAACCTGTGCAAGAAATACGCAAGCAAATATGTCCGGCTCCAGAGCAAACAGTTCAAGTCGCTGGGCGTATTCGCCGATTATGATAACCCGTATCTTACGATGATACCGGCCTATGAAAAAAATATCCTCGAGATATTTGCCAAACTCGTTGAGAGGGGGCTGGTCTATAAACAGCTCAAGCCCATACAC
Organism: Limihaloglobus sulfuriphilus; assembly: GCF_001999965.1. Lineage (GTDB taxonomy): Bacteria > Planctomycetota > Phycisphaerae > Sedimentisphaerales > Sedimentisphaeraceae > Limihaloglobus > Limihaloglobus sulfuriphilus. The sequence goes on from NZ_CP019646.1 coordinate 3,500,750, forward strand.
TGGTCTATCGGCTGCGAGACGGCACTGGCGGATGCCGAGCTGGAGTATAAAGATATTCCCTCGCCGAGCATTCATGTTAATTTTCCGCTTGAGCAGGCCTCCTGCGCCAAAGCCGTTGAGCTTGGACTCGCCCAGTCGCCGGAAGATAATATCTCTCTGATGATATGGACGACAACCCCCTGGACACTTGCCGCCAACCTCGCGGTCGCGGCGCATCCGCGTATCGAATACCGCGGCATTTCTTATGAAAAAGACGGCAGAAAAACCGTGTCGATTGTTGCCGCTGACCGTGTCGCGGCGGTAATGGCTGCCGGCGGTCTTGACGATTCAAACTGCCGCGTATCAGAGGCTAAGGTTACTGGTGAGCAGCTCGAAGGCATGAGATACACTCATCCCTATGTTCCCGCAAATCCAACTGAAAAAGACGCTTACATGGTTATCGCTGCCGATTACGTGACCACCGAAGACGGCACGGGCCTTGTTCATATCGCACCGGGCCATGGTGTTGATGACTATCTTGCCGGCATGAAATACGGCCTTGAAATATACTCACCCGTGCTCGCCGACGGCAGCTACGATGAAACCGTGCCGGATTTTCTCAAAGGCCGCAAAGTTCTTAAGGTTGATCCGGTTGTCATTGAAAAACTCGAAGAGATTGACGCACTGTTCGCGAAAAGTCAGTTTATGCACAGCTATCCGCATTGCTGGCGAAGCGGTATGCCGGTTATCTTCAGGGCAACAGAGCAGTGGTTTGTCAGTGTTGACCGTGAAATAGATGATTACGGCAAGTCTCTGCGGCAGATGTCGCTGGATTCTGCGCCCGAGGTTAATTGGATACCTTCCTGGGGAGAGAAACGTATCAGAGGTATGCTCGAATCCCGCCCGGACTGGTGCATAAGCCGTCAGAGGGTCTGGGGGCTGCCGATACCGGCGTTTTATAACTCCCAGGGACAAACGCTCATGAATGCCGAGACTCTCGCCGCGACAGCAGAGCATATCGGCAAAAAAGGCTCGGACAGCTGGTTTACTGATTCGCCCAGGGAAATACTCGGCGAAGACTTCGAATTGCCCGAGGGTTTCAGCTGGGATGACCTGTATAAAGAAGAAAATATTTTTGATGTATGGTTTGAGTCCGGCTGCAGCTGGTACAATGTTACCCAAAGATGCGGCTGGCCGGTGCCGGTTGATTTGTATTTAGAGGGCAGTGACCAGCACAGAGGCTGGTTCCAGCTTTCATTGCTGCCGGCGCTTGGCGCGGTTGGAAAACCCCCGTTCAAAAATGTGCTCACTCACGGCTTTACCGTCGATTCAGAGGGCCGTAAACAGTCAAAATCGCTTGGGAATTATGTCAACGCCCAGGAAGAAGCCCAAAAATACGGTGCGGATATCCTGCGTCTCTGGGTTTCGAGCGTAAATTACCAGGAAGACATGAGATGCAGCGATGAGCTCATCGGCAGACTCCAGGACGCATACAGAAAAATCAGAAACACCCTGCGGTACCTGATGGGTAATACATCAGATCTGGATGCCTCGCAGAAAGTCGCTTATGATGATATGCTCCCGCTGGATAAGTGGGCGTATCAGAAGTACTTAAAGCTCGTAAGCGATGTGAAGGATTCTTATGAGAGCTTCAATCTTCATAAGGTTTTCAACCTGATTTACAACTTCTGCACGGTTGACATGAGTAATATATATCTGGACGTACTCAAAGACCGGCTCTACTGCGACCCCGCAAAGAGCCTATCGAGGCGGAGTGCCCAGACTGCTATGTCCGAGATACTAAGCGGGCTTGTGCGGCTGCTGGCACCTATTCTTGTGCATACTGCCGAAGAAGCCTGGGCGGCCCTTGGAAACGAAGACACGGTTCATCTGGCAGAAATGCCCGATGTTGACGCCGCGGATATTGACAGCGAACTGCTCAACCAGTGGGACTGCGTCTTCGAAATCCGTGATGAAGCGCTCAGGTGCCTTGAAGGGCTTCGCCAAAAACAGGAAATAGCAAGCAACCAGGAAGCTGATATGGCAGTAAAGACCTCAGACAAAAAAACTTACGACATACTTCAGAGCATTGGTGAAGAGGGTTTTGCCATGCTGTGCATTGTCAGCGGAGCAAAATTTGAGCTTGCTGACGGCGGAGAGACAACCGTCTTAGCGGCAAAATCTGCAAACCTGCGTTGTGAACGATGCTGGAACCATCGCTCTTCAATCGGCAGCATTGACGCTTACCCCGACCTGTGTCAAAGGTGTGCGGATGTTGTCGCTCAGTGCGAGCAGGTTTAGATTTGTCTGTTCCCGCGGCTTCAGCAGGAATATCTTCCTTAAAGCCGTGTAAATAAAAAACTAACGCAAGAACCGTGAAGGCTCCTCGGAGCAGCGGGCGAAAAATGCGCTGAATTCAAATGACCAATACCAGATGTTTTTCTCCGGTATGGTTGTTCTTGTACGTAAAAACATGATAATCTTTTTAACAAAGGAGTTAATATGGACTTATTCGAAGCAATACAGAAAAGACACAGTTACCGCGGCGATTACACAGACCGGCAGGTTTCAAGAGACGATCTCGTAAAAATTGTCAAAGCCGGTTTGCTGGCGCCAAGCGGCAAAAATTGCCAGACCACCCGCTTTGTAATTGTCGATGATCCGGATATTATCGAAAAAATCAAAGGAATGCACCCCGGCAACAAGGCATTTCAGCAGGCAAAAGCGTATATACTCTGCGTCATAGATAAAGCCCCTGAAGCTATTTATGAAGGTTTTTCCTTCGAGGTAGAGGATTGTGCGGCGGCGGTTGAGAATATGCTGCTCTCAATCACTGCCCTCGGTTACGCATCGGTATGGATTGACGGCTGGCTCAGGGTGGAAAACAGGGCGGAGAAAATCGGACAACTTCTTGGCGTGCCGGAAGATAAGGTTGTCAGGATAATTCTGCCCGTTGGTGTTGCCGCGGAAGAAAAATCTCAGCCCGAGAAGCTGCCACTTGAGAAGCGGGCATCATTTAATTCATGGAATCTGTGAAAATAATTTAGGCATTCCGAAAATTTTTTAAAGTTTTTATAAATTATATTTGCATAATAGTAGTATAGTTTATATATTATACAAAGTCAATAGGAATAACGGAGTTTAAATATGAAACTATCTACCAGAAGCAGGTATGGAATAAGAGGCATGCTCGAACTTGCGATAAGTTACGGCAAGGGCCCTGTCCAGATTAAATCGATCGCCGATGTCGAAGGGATATCGGTAAAATATCTTGAACAGCTGATCTCTCAGCTCAAGGCCGCAGGCCTTGTCAGGAGTGTAAGAGGCCCCAAGGGCGGTTATATCCTGGCAGAAGAGCCGGCAAAAATAACTCTTTTTAAGGTCTTCCAGGTATTGGAAGGGCCTGTGATCCCGTTGGAATGTCTCGATGAGTCCGGCGGCGGCAGTTGCGACCGCGTCGCCGAATGCATACTCAGACCGGTATGGAAAGACCTTCGTGATGCCGTTAAGGGTGTCTTGACAAAGGTTACTTTTCAGGACCTTGTCGATAAGGTTAATTCCGGCGAGCAGTTGGACTTCCAGATATAAAAGAGACGGCTGATATTTATTGTCAGCTCATTGGCCTTTGATTTTATCTAAGGCCGGCAAAACAGGAGATTATAAATGAGTATTTATGAGAACATAACACAATGTGTCGGCAATACGCCGCTTGTAAAAATAATAACCGGCGCCGCCAATGCGGAGCTGCTGGGCAAATGTGAGTTTATGAACCCATGCTCAAGCGTGAAAGACCGGATCGGTCTTGCAATGATAGAAGACGCGGAAAAACGCGGCCTTCTTGACAGGCGCACAATCATAGTAGAGCCGACCAGCGGCAATACAGGAATTGCGCTTGCATTTGTTTGTGCCAGCAAAGGTTACAGGCTTATTTTGACAATGCCCGAATCGATGAGCATAGAACGCAGACGGCTGCTGGCGATGCTTGGAGCCGAACTTGTATTGACCCCGGCCGACCAGGGCATGAAGGGTGCTATTGATGAGGCCAAGAAAATTACGCTTGAGTCCGGTGACGCGTTTATGCCCAGCCAGTTCACGAACCCTGCCAACCCAAAGGTTCATGCCGCGACAACTGCCCGGGAGATACTTCGGGATACCGACGGCAAGGTGGATTATTTTGTTGCCGGAGTAGGCACCGGCGGAACGCTTACCGGCTGCGGAAGTGTCCTGAAAGAGAAAAATCCCGACGTAAAAGTCATTGCCGTTGAGCCTGTTGATTCTCCGGTAATATCCGGCGGCGACCCAGGGCCGCATAAAATACAGGGTATCGGTGCAGGTTTTATCCCGGATAACCTCAATATGGATATTATTGATGAAGTTATTCAGGTAGATTTCGACGATGCCTGCAAGACCGCCCGCAAGATTGCCTCTGCTGAGGGACTTCTTGTCGGTATCAGCGCCGGTGCAAACGTGTGGGCGGCCCAGCAGATAGCAGCCAGAGAAGACAGCGACGGCAAGATAATAGTAACAATCCTCTGTGATACCGCAGAGAGGTATCTTTCTACAGACCTTTTCGCGGGGCTGAGTTAATATATTCTTCAGGTATAAAGCCTGTATGGTAAACAATGAAAAATAATGAACTTAAAAAATACGTAGATAAGATATCTGCGACATATAAAGACGACAAGGGCATCAATTTTATTGATGTTAACAATCTTCCCCAGCGCGAGAAGATTATAGAGATTCTCGAGCTGATTATGGAAGTTGTATTCCCCGGCTATACCGGCAAACGCCCTGTTACAAAGTGGAATATCAACTATATTCTCGGTGACATAATCAGCCAGGTATATACAGACCTTGTCGATCAGTCCGAAAAGGCTTTGCAGCATCTTTGCAGAATCAAAAAAGACTGCGACCGCAGCCAGTGCAGGCAAATGGCTCAAAAGGCAGTTGACCATCTGCTCAATGAGCTGCCCAATATTCGCGAAATCTTAAAGACAGATGTAAATTCAGCTTACGACGGCGACCCGGCGGCTCAGTCGTTTGAAGAGATAATAATAAGCTACCCGGGAATCATAGCCATTGCCACCCACCGGGTAGCCCATGAGCTCTACAAATCAAATATCCCGCTGATACCCCGTATAATGAGTGAATATGCCCACAAAACTACGGGCATTGATATTCACCCGGGGGCCGAAATTGGCGCGAATTTCTTTATTGATCACGGCACAGGTGTCGTGATTGGCGAGACTGCTGTTATCGGCAGTAATGTCAAAATATACCAGGGTGTAACACTTGGAGCCCTGAGTTTTCCTAAGGATGAGCGGGGCCGCGTTATAAAAGGCGGTAAGCGCCACCCGACGATAGAGGATAACGTCACTATCTATGCAGAAGCAACGATCCTGGGTGATGTTGTTATCGGCAGAGATTCGGTTATCGGCGGCAACACCTGGGTCAAGGATCCCGTGCCCGCCGGACACAGGGCGGTCATAACACACACGGGAACTGCCATCAGAAAACCTGGAAGCAAAAAACCCCGGACAAAAAACAATGAATAATATTGCTGAAAAAATAAATAAACTGCGAAAAGAAAAAAACGCCGTCATTCTCGCGCATAACTATGTGCCCGGCGATGTCCAGGATATCGCTGATTTTGCCGGTGATTCGCTGGGCCTTAGCAAACAGGCGGCAGAGACAGATGCCGATTTGATAGTCTTTTGCGGCGTTCATTTCATGGCAGAGACCGCGTCTATCCTCTCGCCGGAAAAAACAGTTCTAATACCCGATAGGACCGCCGGCTGTCCGATGGCGGATATGATAACCGCAGAGCAGCTTAAGGCATTCAAAGAAGAGCACCCGCAGGCTCTGGTTGTCTGTTATGTCAACAGCACAGCAGAGGTTAAGGCGCTCAGTGATTACTGCTGCACCAGCGGAAACGCGGTCGAGCTTGTAAAGGCTCTGCCGGCGGATAAAGAGATAATCTTCGTGCCGGACAAGAATCTCGGCGCTTTTGTACGTGAGAGAACCGGCAGAAACATCATACTCTGGCCGGGCTACTGCCCAACACATGTTGTCATAACGCTGGACAAACTGCAGACGGTAAAATCGCAGCATCCTGATGCTGTGGTGCTGGCGCACCCCGAGTGCCCGCCGGCGACCTGGCCGGAGGCGGATTTTCTCCTGAGTACCGGCCAGATGCTTGGGCACGCAGAGCAGTCAGAGGCAAAGAAATTTATCATAGCAACAGAGCCGGGAATTATACACGCACTTAAAAAACGCTGCCCGGATAAAGAATTCATTGAGGCATGTGAGACCATCTGCCCCAATATGAAAAAGCTAACACTCGAAAAACTGCTATGGTCTCTTGAGCGTGATGAGTACGAAGTCAAGGTGGAAAAGGAAGTTGCGCAAAAAGCAAGCCGGGCTCTCATGCGAATGCTCGAGGTGCTGCCGGCAACAAGCACCAGAAAAAGCAACTAAAACACAAGCCGGTCATTTGTCTTAGTTGAAATAAAAACCATCCTGCAAGTGTATATTTGACTTGCAAAATAACATAAAAATACTATACTTATATATGAAAAGCCAAACGGCTTATTGGAGATAAAAAATGACAGATGAAAGAAAATTACATGTAGATACGCTGGCATTGCACGCCGGATTTGATTTTGACCCGGTTACAAACTCATGCGCAGTGCCGATATACCAGACCACCGCGTATGTTTTTAACGACAGTCAGCACGCGGCAGACCTTTTTGAGCTGAAGAAATTCGGCAATATTTACAGCCGCATAGGAAACCCGACCTGCGATATTCTGGAAAAACGCGTCGCTGCCATGGAGGGCGGAGCGGCTTCGGTCGCTGTAAGCTCCGGAATGGCGGCGATTTCTTCGGTTATCCTCACGCTTTGCCAGGCGGGGGATAATATCGTCGCTTCCAATTCCCTTTACGGCGGTACCGTTACGCTTTTGAGCCAGAATCTGGTTAAATACGGCATAACTACAACATTTGTAGAGGGCTCCGATCCGCAGAATTTCGCTGATGCAATAAATGACAAGACAAAGATCGTTTATATAGAATCGCTTGCCAACCCGCGCAACAATGTCCTGGATTATGACAGGATCGCGCAGGTTGCCCACGAGAAAGGCGTTGCGCTTGTCTGCGATAATACCGTTACCTCGCCGATACTTTTTAATCCGATCGAGCACGGCGCGGATATTGTCGTGCACAGCTGTACAAAGCTATTTGACGGCCAGGGATGCAGTGTCGGCGGGATTGTCGTTGATTCTGGTAAGTTCCCCTGGGATAACGGCAGGTATCCGGCTTTTACCAAGCCCGATCCGAGCTATCACGGGATAGTCTATCACGAGCAGTTTAAAGAAATCGCCTTTATCGTGAAACTGCGTACCCAGACGCTGAGGGATTTCGGAATGTGTATGTCGCCCTTCAACGCGTTCCAGTTCATTAACGGCCTTGGAACGCTGCACCTGCGTATTACCAAACAATCTGAAAATGCCCTTGAGCTTGCCCAGTATCTTGAAAAGCATCCCTTAGTCAGCTGGGTCAATTACCCCGGGCTAAAGTCGCACCCTGATTATAAACTCGCAAAAAAATACTTCCCAAAAGGCAAGGGCGCGATTCTCGGATTCGGTATCAAAGGCGGTATCGAGGCGGGCAAAAAATTCATAGAAAATGTGAAGATCGCCAAACATCTTGCAAATCTGCTCGATAGCAGGACGCTCGTGATTCATCCGGCAAGTACAACCCACCAGCAGCTCTCCGAAGCGGAACAGCTCGCCGGCGGCGTAACACCGGATTTCATACGTGTCTCAGTCGGCGCAGAGCATATCGATGATATAAAAGCTGATTTTGACTCTGCCCTGAAGGCAAGTCAATAACATATAAACAGGAGATAATTCATGTGGGATTACACAGATAAAGTAAAAGATCATTTTCTCAATCCACAGAACGTAGGTGAGATTGAGAATCCCGACGGTGTCGGGCAGGTCGGCTCGCTGGCCTGTGGAGACGCTTTGAAACTGATGTTCAAAGTAGATGCAGAAGGGCGAATAGCCGATGTTAAATTCAAAACATTCGGCTGCGCTTCGGCGATTGCCTCGGCATCCGCCCTGACTGAAATTATAAAAGGAATGAAAATCGAAGAAGCCGCCAAGGTCACCAACAAGGATATAGCAGAATTTCTCGGCGGCCTGCCGGATCAGAAAATGCACTGTTCGGTTATGGGGCGTGAAGCGCTCGAGGCGGCTATCGATAATTACAAAACCGGTACCACACAGACACACGAGCTCAAAGGCAAAGTTGTCTGCAAGTGTTTCGGCATAACCGAAGAAGAAATAAAACGCATCGTTCGGGAAAATAATCTCACAGACGTTGATGAGGTTATGAACTACTGCAAGGCCGGCGGCGGCTGCAGGGCGTGTCGGCCTGAGATAGCCGAAATAATCGAGGGTATTACCGGTTCCAAGGCTGATGCCGGCGAAAAACCCTATGAGAAACCTCAGAAACTTACAAATATCCAGAAAATCCAGCTCATACAGAAGTGTATTGACGAGCAGATACGGCCGGCACTGCGTGCCGACGGCGGAGACCTGGAACTGATAGATGTTATCGGCGATGAGGTCATCGTGGCATTTCGGGGGATGTGTGCGGGCTGTCCAAGCTCCAAAATCACCATGAAGGATGTGGTGGAAGCACGCCTTCACGAGTTTGTCAGTGACGATTTAACCGTTGTACAGGAAAAATGAGTGAGGCGATAATGAATACATATTATTTTGATAACAACGCCACAACCCGGGTATGTGATGAGGTTTTCGAAGAGATCAAGCCTTACTTCTGCCAGATGTACGGCAACCCCTCGAGTATGCATCAGTTCGGCGGCGAAGTTGGGCATAAAATCAGAGAATCGCGGCAGAGAGTCGCTTCTATTCTGGGCTGCAAGCAGGCAGAGGTTATCTTCACCAGCTGCGGCACAGAAAGCGACAACATGGCGATAAGAGGCATCGCCGAGGCCAACCCCTCAAAGATGAAAATCGTAACCAGCAGGGTAGAGCACCCGGCGGTGCTGGCGACATGCCGCTCATTTACCGAACACGGCTATGATGTAGTAGAAGTCGGTGTTGATGAGAAGGGCCGTTTAGACCTTGACGAGCTCGAGGACGCTGTTGACGAAAACACGGCAATAGTAACGATAATGCACGCTAATAATGAGACCGGGACAATATTTCCCGTGGACAAGGCCGCTCAGATAGCACACGCCAAGGGAGCGGTTTTTCACACTGACGCAGTTCAGTCAGTGGGCAAGATACCGGTGAACATGGCCGAATCCGAGATTGATATGCTCAGCATCTCCGGCCATAAACTCCACGCGCCAAAAGGCGTTGGAGCGTTGTTCGTCCGCAAGGGTACCCGTTTTAAGCCATACATGACCGGCGGGCACCAGGAAAACGGCCGCAGGGCGGGCACGGAAAACGCCGCGGGAATCATCGGCCTGGGCAAGGCGTGCGAAGTTGCCCAGCGTGATATGGAGCTGGAAAACACACAGGTAAAATCGCTTCGCGATAAGCTCGAGACTGCCGTTATGAAAGAGTGCGGCCAGTGCAGGATTAACGGCGACCCGGAAAACCGGCTGCCAAATACCACCAATATCAGCTTTGAGCTCATAGAGGGCGAATCAATTCTGCTTATGCTCGATCAATTCGGGATATGTGCCAGCAGCGGCTCGGCGTGTACGTCCGGCTCACTTGAGCCCTCGCACGTGCTGCGTGCGATGGGTGTGCCGTTCACCGCGGCGCACGGGTCAGTGCGTTTCAGCCTGAGTAAGTACACCACCGAGCAGGAAGTGGATTTCGTTATCGAGAAGCTGCCTCCGATAATAAAGCGGCTTAGAGAACTTTCCCCGTTTACCTAAAAGGCGAAATGGCTCGAAAAAGAATAGAATCCAGACTGCGAAACTACGGCATCTACACAAAATGGGACAGAAAAAGCTCTGATCTCCCTCAGATAAAAGAGTTTACACACACAATCCCCGCAGTCGAAAATATTGAATTCGGTTATATCGCAAACATCCGCGGCGGACGCGGCAAACTGCTCGAGTTTACTATAGAACACCCGCCGATACTCGACAGCGAGGGCAAAGAGCTGCCGGTTTTTGAGGGAACAGAGCAGATATCATCAAATGATTACAATTTCTATCTCGGCGATTGCGTCTGGCAGCCGGTAGAGGAGAAATGCGGCACCTGGACAATGACCATCAGCTGCTGCGGCGAAGAGCTCGAACGTATGAGTTTCCAGGTTGTGCCGGCATCAGGTAACGCCGCTGAATAAAACTCGTTTTCTAAACCGCTGTATTGCAGGCCCGGGCTTTAGCTGTGCCGCGTTCTCTGTGAAAGCAGAATCAGATTTCGCAGCATATTCTCATCTCTGGCGGACATCCATTTCTTCATAAAATCCTTCTGCTGGGTAATCTGGGCAATCGCCATAAGCGCCCGCAGATGATAATTTCTCTCATCTTTGGTACCTGCCAGGACAAATACGCAATGGACAGGCTCGGGAGATTTCGAGAAATGTATGCCGTCTATTGAACGAACCATCATGACATGAAACGCGTTTTCCCCGTCAATTATGATGTGCGGTATCGCAAGGCCGGTATCGATGACAGTTGAGCTTTGCTCTTCACGTTCGCAGAGTTTCTCGAAAAAGTAATCTTCCCTGTTACCGGCAAAATCGGCGAATTCCGCCCCGATTCTGTGGAACAGCTCCATATGCTCACAGGCTGGAATGTCGATGATTCGGCAGTTGTGAACCAGCTCGTCAAAGCGGTCCTGTACAATCTCATCACGCTCCAGCAGTATTTCCCGAAGCTCGTCTTCGAGGTCGGTGCTTTGGAGTTTGAGCTGTTTGTTTGTGATCCTCTCGGCTATGTGCATAACGGCACTCTGCTGGGAGACGGCTCGTGAGACGTAGATGAAATACCACGCCGCCGATACAACCAAAAACGCCCCCGATATAATAAGCGGTACCGCACCCATAGAAAGTATAAGGCCGATATAAACAATTATCGCAAAAACCTGAACATACGGATATCCTGAAAATCTAAACGCCGGCCGGTATGACTGAAGCCCGCTCATTCTCATTACAATTACGCTTAGATTCACCAGTGCAAAGAGTATAATCATCAGCGTCGAGGCGGTCTTTACAAGAAGTTTGAGATCCAGCAGTATTATAGTGGCCATCATAAATACCGCTGTAAAAATTATGCTGTTTACCGGAACCGCGTTTTTTCTTGAAATTGCCGAGAAAAACGGGGGCAGCAGTTTGTCCCTGCCCATCGCCAGCAGTGACCGCGAGGCTGACATGATTCCGGCATTGGCTGTGGTTATAAACGCGGTCATCGCCGCTGCGGCTAAGAGGGCCTTGCCCCAGCCGCCCATAAACAGCATCGCGGCAGATGAAATAGGCGTCAGAGAGCCCGAAAGTTTCTCTGCGTCCATAACACCAACCGTAACCGCGGTTACCGCGAAATAAAGGAATGAAACTATAAACCACGCGGTGAGCATACCCAGCGGGATATTCCTTCCCGGGTCATGTATTTCTTCGGATACCGCCGCGACCTTTGTAAAGCCGCCGTAGCTGACAAACACCATTCCCGTTACGGAAAACAGCTGCAACAAGCCCATGTCGGGCTTGAAAAACGGTGAAAATTTTTCAACTTTGATTGAGGCGCTTCCGAAAGCTACAAACAATATAAGTATGACAAGCAGTACTGCCACCAATGCGATCTGGAACAGGCTTGCGTGTTTTGTGCCGCTTAAGTTCAGCAGTGAAAAAGCTATACAACCCCCGCACGCAATAATCCTCATCAAAAACTCACCCTGTCCCGTGTCAATGTTCAGCACGTATCCCAGAAATAATTCAATAAACGCCGCCATACCAACCAGTGCGAACGCGGCTTTCAGTGAAACCGAAAACCAGTCCGCAAGGCCGCAGAACAGCCCCGAGGCCGAGCCGAGGCTGCGGGCGATGAAAAAGTAGGAGCCGCCGGCCTTAGGCATGGCAGTGGCAAGCTCTGACTGCGAAAGTCCCGCAGGCAGGGCCAGGAGCGATGCCAGTATGTAGATCAGGATAACAGAGGGGCCGGAGTAGGCAAAAACAAGCCCGGGAAGGACAAACAGACCCGAACTTATCATTGCTCCGGAAGCCAGGCAAAAGATGTCAATCGCCCCGAGTCCTTTCTTGAGCTTCTGCATTCGCAACCTTTTCTTTTAAAATGTTTTATGCCAGAGCCGCCGCGGGAATCAGCTGTTGAGTGCTTTATCCTTTGCGATAACCGCTTCGGTCTGTTTTCTGCGAAATTCTATGACTTTGGCCTCCATGTCTTTATCGCCGGCAGCGAGAATCTGCGCCGCGAATACCGCCGCGTTTTTGGCGCCGGCTTTGCCGATAGCCATGCCTGCTACGGGCACGCCCGGCGGCATCTGAACGGTGCTCAAAAGCGCATCAAGGCCGCAGGGGCCCTCGCTTGCCTGCATTGGGACGCCGATTATGGGAAGATGGCTTCTTCCGGCCAGAGCGCCTGCAAGGTGAGCCGCCATGCCTGCCGCGGCGATTATGACTTTTATCCCGCGCTGCGGGGCGGTCTCGGCGAATTCATCAGCCGCGGCCGGTGTTCTGTGGGCGGATATTACCCGAACTTCCGGCTCGATGCCGAACTCTTTCAACTGGTCGATGCAACGCTGCATTACGGGAAGGTCACTGTCAGAACCCATTACCACTGCTACACTTGAGGCGTTTTTTGTTTCCGTCATAGGCATTTGTTCCTTTTTAGCAAAATATAATTGGCTTACTCACTGTATATACGAAACCATTGTGTATTTTCCCGATATGGTTTTCGGGTATCCTTATAAGCGTATTATAGCAAAACCCGCAGGCCAAGTAAATACTTGTATCTAAAATTCCGCACCAGAGCCGCGACAGTAATGGAGCGGTTACGCAAACACAATGTATCACGCAAGATACCAGAATAACCTCAGGCAACTGTAAACGGTAGAAACTCCATACAGTTATTCGGCTACCAAACCCGCGCCGGGTTGCCGGCATTACCGCTCATTCACATTCGCGGCTCGGGTTGCTGCGAAATACACCACCACAGCCGCGACAGTAATGGAGCGGTTACTCCTCGAGCGTATTTGGACGGGAATGAATCTTTATACTTTGCTTTTTCTGCATAGAAATAGCCCGCCCAGGCCCAGGATAGCCATTGTCGCCGGTTCCGGTGCAACAACCAACCCTTTGGATGAACTGTCCAGTATCTCGGATGTCTGTGCATTATTAAGTATGAAATGAGGCTCCGATGTGATGTATTGAAGTGTATAAATATTTGAACCAAAGGCAACAATATCTACATCGTCGCCGAAAGTCAGCTCCTCGGTATAGAAAGAGATCGTAAAACCACCGTAGTTGACTGAATTGTTCACAACATTTTGGAAAGAACCCAGAAATTGATTAGAAGAATCATAAAAACTTACGTTGAGGTCGCTGATTCCGCTGCCGGAACTGCTCGAATATGAGATTGTGCGGTAATCGGAATCATACGTCATTGAACCGAGCACCTTGCAGCCGCCATCACCCGACCAGGAAAAATTGACTGTTTCCCAGACGGCAGAAGGCACCCACCCGAAAGACATTGTGGCAAATAAAGCCAATACTAACACTGATAATCTCTTCATAACAAATTCCCTTTCTAAAAATAAAGTGAATAAAATATTAAAAAGTTACATTTAGCTAAATACGCACTTTAACCTGTAATTAAATGGCATTACCGGTTGCTGTGCTCATCGCGGAAGCAAATACCGCAGATGAAAACAGATTTCAATAGGGTTGGTGGAATGAAGAACCAGTGTTTAGCTTTTGTGTTTAGAATTCCCGTAATGATGCAAAATAACCAAATCTATTTTTGCGGGGGGATATTCTGGATACAAATCTAATACAACTGTAAAAACAGTTTTTCAACTGCGTTCTACAAAGTTTAATTATACATCTTGCACATTCCCGTTTTCCCTTGCTGTCAAACAGCTCGAATTTTCCATACCAATTTATTACGTTATATTCACTCACCCCCTCGCATACTTGAATAAACACCTAAAAACTTAAGAAGTTTGTGATGTTTGTCAAATGAAAAAAACTTTTTTTTAAAAAAATGCGTAAAATAAGAATGATTACCTCTTTTTTATTTTGTAAATGCTGAACAGGATTATTCCTCATCAAAATCAGGATACTGCTCAGGAGACGGCCCTTTTTCTTCTACAATACGGGGATACTTATCATTGTCAGCAGGTTCATTCGCGTTTTCAACAGTAATCTCATGCCACCAGCTGTCACCAAAATCAAAAAGATAAAAGAATACCTGCCCTTTGCGTAAATTCAAAGATTTGATGGTTGCCTTCGATGCGTTGTCGGCCTCACATTTAAATGGGCCTTCATATTCACAGGCATAGGGATGAGTGTATTCATCTGAAGAGTCATAAATTTTTCGAGGATTAAATTTGATTTTAGAGTGAGGAAAATAAAAAGAATACATATGGTCATCATACCTGTCAAATGCATCAAATATAATCTCGTGCAGGTCATGCAGTGTCTGTCCTTCCCTGATGGCTATCTTTCTCCATATCCTTTTCGAGCCAACAATAAAGACCTTCAGAATAAAGACTGAACCTGTATTACTGGAATATTTAGAATAGTCATCTTCAGCATAAATTCCAGAGGACTCCTCCAAATAGTCATAAATATCATATAATGTGGATTTAGCCTCTTGGTCTTCTTCATTATTAGCCAGTTCAGCTAACTGTTCTAAAAACTCATCAAGTTGTTTTTCAGTGAAATAAAGTTCGTAGTCTTGCCCTATTTGAACTCCAATGGAGACCATCCTGAATAGTTCGTGACTGGCAAAAGAGGGTTCATACTTGAGAAGAAATTCTCTGTTCTCACGAGACAGCAATATTTTCATTTTATCATCCATAGAATTTGCACCTTTAATGTAAAATTTGACTTTATCCTGGAAATTTACCATGTCCCTTATTAAATTTCATAAATATATTAAATTATGAAAATGTGAAAGGGATTTTACCAGATAAACATACCTAAATCAATTAAGAATACAGGGAGAACGAAACAGCGTCAGGTCTCTTTTAGATAAAGCAGTGTTATAAGCACTTTTTTTTGACGGGTTTACGTTTGTTTGTCATCTTGTTTGCTTTGAATTTGTTGTCTGGGAAAGACATCTTGCGGATTTCTGTAAATCTGCTATAATATGAATGTTATAAGGAAAATCTCTTTGACATGCTCATATATCTACGCCGATTTTAATTTCAAATACAGGAAAACAGTTTATGAGTCACAAGAATTGCAGCCGACGTAAGTTTCTAAAAATATCCGGCATCAGCATGGCGGCTTTTGTGCTGCGGGGGAGTACGGCATCGCCTGCGGATAAACCCGCAAGAAGACCCAATATAATTTTTATCTATACCGACGATCAGGCCGCCTGGACGCCGGGTTATATCGGAAACAAACAGGCCAGAACGCCCAACATAGACCGGTTAGCTGCGCAGGGCGTGTATCTGGCCAATTCTTTTGTAACGACTCCGGTATGCAGCCCATCCAGAGCGGGTTTAATGACCGGCCGCTATGCCTCAGAGCTGGGGGTGCTTGATTTTATCCCGCATCCCGGTCATAAACTTTACGAGCCTGATAAACAGATAGGGCTCAGCCCCGACACAGTAACATTTGCCGAAGTCCTTGCCATGCAGGGATATACCAACGGTCTTGTCGGCAAATGGCATCTGGGAGACTGGACAGAAACCAGTGACAAAAAATATCATCCGCTTAATCACGGTTTTGATTACTTTATGGGTCTGACCGGCGGCGGGATCAGCCCGTCTGACCCGATTCTTGAAGAAAACTCTCAAGTGAAGCAGTTTAAAGGTTTAACAACAGATATACTGACAGATCGCGCCCTTGGTTTTGTCGAAAAGCATAAAGATGATACTTTCATGCTGTGCCTTAATTATCGGGCACCCCATAAGGCGTGGCTGCCGGTGGCAGATGCAGACTGGGCGCCTTATGAAAACATGGAGATGGAGATACCGAACCCGGATTATCCCGACCTGAATGTAAGAAAAGTCAAAACGATGATGAAAGAATATCTGGCCAGCATTGCCGGTATTGACCGCAATCTGGGCAGATTGCTTAAGCTGTTGGACGAACAGAATTTATCTGATAATACGGTTGTTATTTACAGCTCAGACCACGGCTACAATATGGGGCACAACGGCATCTGGCACAAAGGCAATGGTATCTGGGCGACTCACTCCGTCCCTGCTGATACAGAAAACATCAAGGGGAAATACCGTCCCAACCTCTATGATCAGTCACTCAGGGTGCCGGCCATCGTTCGCTGGCCGGGCATCGTAAAGGCCGGTTCGGTTATTACCGAGACGATCTCTAATCTCGATTGGTATCCAACCCTGGTCTCCATAGCAAATGCCAAAATGCCGGCAGGGCAGACAGTACGAGGCCGGGATTTTACGCCGCTGCTTCGCGGGCAGAAAATAGATGGCTGGGAAAACGGCCTTTATGCTGAATACAGCATGAGAAATTACTGCCGGACACATCTGCGGGCTTACCGAACACCGGAATGGAAACTTATTCGTGACTTTCTAAACCCCCAGCGTGATGAGCTTTATTGCCTGAAGAATGACCCGGCTGAAAATATAAATTTGATTAACAGCCGCAATCCCAACGTCAGGAAAGTTATTAAGGAACTTGACGAAAAGATACTTGAAAATGTTAAAAAGACATCTCCCTCTTTGATAGAGCCGTATCTAAAAAGATAATGAATACGAATCTTGCGTATCAGTAATCTTTGCTCTTTATGATTGAGACAATCAGCCAGATTCCTATCGCGGCGGCGGCGATATAGCCTGTGATTCCGAGTGTCTGCAATGTCAGTATGCCGAAGATGTGCCCGTCCTGTGATATCAACATGCTTGAGCCCACCAGCAGAGCCGCGGTTATCAGTGCGAAGCTGATGCGGTTGGAGCTTTTATCTAACGTGTTTGTGAGGTTTTCAAGATGTTCGTGATGCACCTTGAGCTGAAAATCTCCCTGGCGGACTTTGCTTATGATAGTATTCATGTCATCGGGCAGATGCGATGTCATTCTGGATATGTCGTTTGCGGCAGACCGCAGGTTTTTGAGCATCTGTTTGGGGTCAGTAAAGGGAGATGCGAGTTTTTTTGCGAAGGGTTTTATGTTTTCGATGATATCGAACTGCGGGTCAAGCGTGTTTGCGAACGATTCGATCGTCATCAGGCTCTTGAGCATCAGGGTGAATTGCGGCGGCGTGTTGAGCCGGTGTTTTCGTATAACGTTGAACGTCTGGATAATCACCTGTCCGATGGATATGTCCTTTAGCGGCATCTCGTAATTGGTGTTCAGTATGACCTCTATGTCTCTTCGCAGGACGTTTTCATCGGTATCGTCGGGCATAAGTTCCGCCCTTTGAAACGCTCTTATAAGCTGGTCTGCGTTGTTGTCTATGATCGAGAGAATCAGCTGTTTGAGCAGCTCTCTGTCCTGCGAGCCGAGCATTGCTGTCTGGCCGTAATCTATCGGTGCCAGCACGTTATCACCAATTACGAAGAAATTGCCCGGATGCGGGTCGGCATGGAAAAAGCCAAGATCAAATATCTGCCTCATGACAAAATTGCAGCCGCGTTTGGCTATGAGTTTCGGGTCAAGCCCGGCTTTGTTGAGCATCTCGAGCTGTGAAGGCTTTATTCCCTCGATATACTCCATGGTCAAAACCGCCTCGCAGCAGTAATCCTCGTAGATTTTGGGTATGTGTATTTCCGGTGTATCTTTGAAGTTACGGTAAAATCGCAGCTGGTTTTTCTTTTCTGTCTCCAGGTTTACTTCTTTCGAAACCGCCTCGGTGAATTCTGCCACGATTTTCTTTGGGTCGATCGGGTCTTTGCCGAACATGGTAACCTTTAGCAGGCCTGCTATGTCCTCGAGAATTTCACATTCCGTGTTGATTGTCTCAACGATACTGGGCCGCCTGATCTTCACGACAACCGGCGTGCCGCAGGGTAAAACCGCCCGATAAACCTGCGCAATGCTGCCGGCGGCGATGGGTTCAGGATCGAATTCATCAAAAATCTCGTCAACCTTGCCGCCGAGCTGATGTTCGAGCTCCTTAAAAATAGCCTCGGCTTTGACGGGCGAGACTTTATCCTGGAGTTTCTCGAGTTCTTTTATATAGCCCTCGGGTACCAGGTCGGGCCTTGTACTGAGCAGCTGGCCGAATTTTATGAAAGTCGGCCCCAGCTCCTCCAGTGCCATCCTGAAACGTTCGGGCTTGCTTCTGTGAATTATCTTGTTTCTGGCTTCTTCGCTGAATTTACCCTTGGAACGCATCCTGTAGCGAAGGCGCACGGCCTCGGCGGCTTCTTCGAGGCCGTATTTCATCAAGACACCGGTTATGTGCCGGTAACGGCGCAGCCGCCGGAAAGTGTGTTTTACGTTTTTAAACACTAAGCCTTATTTTCCTTTAAGGGCCTTGTCGATCTTGTCTTCAATTCTCGAGATATCTTCTTTGGTGGCAATATCCATGGAATTGATAGTTTTTTTGATTTCGTTGGATATGAGTTTTTCAAGGTCTTTGCGGGCATTTTCGGCAGAGTCCATAATGTCTTTTACAAAACCGCTGCGGGCGTCCCTGGCAACCTCGCCGCGTTTTACGGACTCCTCAAATATTTTCTCCGCCTTCTCACGTGTCATTGTAAGTGCCCCAATGCCGGCCATTGCTAATTTATCTAATGTTTCAAACATGGTTCAAAATCTCCTCTTTGCTAAAATAATATTAAGGTTTTATGCTCTTATCATACAATTATTTAACACTATTTTCAAGCATAATGTGGAGATACTTGAATTTGCCGAAGAAATACACGGCATTAAGCTAAAAACCAATCGGTGTTTGCCTTGATGAAATCATAGGTTATAATGGGTTTAAGCGGATTAAGCAGGACATTGCATTCTGTAACCAAATTTTCAAATGATATAACTTCTAATAAAAACGAGTTTTATAAGCGGAGTGTGAACATGAAAGTTAGAAGCCCGATAGCAGCAGGGCGTTTCTACCCTGCCTATGAAAATGAATGTGTGAGCGATATAAATGACTGCATCTCAAGGGCTTGCGATATTCCAAAGTCTGAATATCCGGTTATTGCCGGTATCGTGCCCCATGCCGGCTGGTTTTTCAGCGGAGCCGCGGCGGTAAAGGTGTTTCTCGCGGCTATCGAGAGCGGCGATGTTGAAACGTTTATTTTTCTCGGCGCCTGCCATGCGAGCTTCTCCCGAGGCTTCGATGTCTATGACGGGGACGGCTGGCAAAGCCCGTTTGGTATTGCAAAAATCAACAGGGAGATTTCAGAGGCTATCGCGGAATCGCACCCAAATGCCCGTTTTAACAATGAGCCGCACATGCATGAGCACAGTATTGAGGTGCAGGTGCCGTTTGTCCAGTATCTTTCGGGTGATTCTACAATCGCGGCGGTGAGCGTGCCGCCGGTTGACCAGGCTCCGGAGTTCGGCGAGTCACTGGCGGATGTCGTTAACGATTATGCCGGCGGCAGGGCGGTGGTGATCGCCTCGACCGACCTGACACATTACGGCAGCTCTTACGGCTTCACCCCTGCCGGCAAGGGCGAAGAAGGCGTAAAATGGGCGGCAGAACAGAACGACAAAAAGTTTATCGACCTTGCCCTTAAAATGGACTCTTCGGCTCTGCTTGAACACGCAAATGCAATGCAGGCAGCGTGCGGCGGCGGTGCGGCGGCAGCGGCGGTAAGTTTTGCCGCGGCTATGGGCCGGAGAAATGGCGTTCTGCTTGAGCAGACAAACAGCGCCAGGATAATGAGGGAAAGGCTCGGACGCGAAAGCAGCGATTCAGTAGGTTACGCGGCGATTGTTTACTGAGAATCAGACAATTCTCGTGTGTCTTTGTATTCACCAGGAGACATAACCAAATAATTCACCGAAAAACCATTTGTGATAGCCGCTGTGGCAGTTGTATTTTTCGCTGTAGCCTATTGTGTATATCATGCCGTCCGAGTTGTTCCATAACAGGTCGAAATGCCTGTTGAAATCTTTGTTTATTTTTTTTGAGCCCCTCACGGCGAGATCTGCCTCGAGATTTATGCCTTTTAGATTTTTGCCCGTCCAGTTTGCCGATCCTGTAATAAATTCATGTTTTCCCGTTTTCTCATTTGTAATACTCATGGTTTTAGCGTGGTTTTGCTCGCCGTGGGTTTCGTACCACCGGATATCCATGTTGAGGCAGAGCTGCTGTTTTTTCTCCATCAAATACGCCGCGACCTGTCTGTTTGGCGTGCCGTCTTTGACACTGTTAAATGCGTCTTTGTTTGGGTCGAGTATTAGCCGGATAGGGCAGTCGAGTCTCCCCGCGGCGTCAATGAGGGCCTGGACAATGTCGAGGTCCGAGAGGTAAAACATCTGTATCCTGACCTTGTCACTTTCGGAGGCGTTTTCAAGCATTGCGAGTATATGATTCTTAATCTCGAGTTCGGTGAGGAGGCGTATCTGAGGACTTTCAAGATTCTCTGCTGCGTTTTGTTCAGGGATTTTCACCTCTACAGCCGGCAGTATGTCTTCGAAATATGAATCCCGCCACTGCTTTTCGTCGCGGCTCCATTGGGCGCTGTAATGATTTGCGCTGTTTACAGCATCTTCACGCATGACCATGTATGTGTATTTTGCGCACTCGCCGCCGAATGTTATAGAGTGATTCGCAGAGCCGACGCTTGCGTTGTGAGGGTTTGCGGAGGATATCATAGCGTGGTACTCTTCGCCGGAGGCGGTAACAAGTATTTTTCGGTGGTTAGCCTTCATCGCAAGTGCGTTCCATAAGCTCGCCATTGAAACGCCTTCAGGGTTTAGGGGGTTATTTATCGGCAGCTCCCAACCAAACAAAAAGGTCAGGAGTTTGTTGGAATTGCCCATTGTAAGCTGATTTGCCAGATCGATAGTTACCCCAACAGGTTTGTGTATGTCAATCAGGTTGGCAGGCTTTGTGCCGTGAAGATTTGAATAGAAGATATCCACCCCGCCTCGCAGAAGCCGTTTTTCGGCGGGGCTCTGGAAGTCGCTGTAAGCTCGGTTGACAGGATCAAGTATCAGGGCGGCTTTTAGCCGGGGGTTTTGTGATTTACTTTCAAGGATGGTATCTGTTAGTTTTTCGGCGATGTGATCCATCGGCTGCTCAACCTTAAAAATGTCGAACAAAAACACCGTCGCGAATATCAGCTCTTCAGCCTCCCGAATCATTTCCAGTGTTTTCTCGCCTATACTGAGCCGTGAGAACTTTTTCTGGGTATCCGGGTTAAATCCGCTGTAGGAAATCTGAAGCTCCAGCTGTTCTTCTTCAACTGGAAACCATGGAGATTTTACATTTATTCTTGCCGGCTCATAGCTGTTTTGCTCTTCAAGTCTGTCTTGGCAGCCCGACATAAACAAAGTCGGCAGTGTAAAGACAGTGAGTAAAAGATATAGAAGAGTTTTTTTCTTTGTTGATATCACGGTTTACCGTTTGCGGTTTGATCTAAAGAGTTTATTTGTCTCTAAAATTTTCTGTATGCCAGACCTTCAAATACGGCTATAACTTCCTCCTCATCGTTTGTTACAGTGACGGAGTAGCTGCCCACGCGGCCTCGCGGATTTATCTCTTTTGCTTCCGCGTAGAGTGTTCCGGATTTTGTGGCTTTGATGAATGAAATATTTGTATTTATAGCCACTGCCACGTGGTCATGACTGTTAGACGCCGCGGCAAAGGTAAGATCAGCAAGGGTAAATATCGCTCCTCCCTGTACAATCCCCACACCGTTAAAATGAAACGGCTGAATTTCCATCTTTGCCTTTGCTCTGCCCTCGCCGGCTTCAATCAGCTCGATTCCGCAGTGTTTTGCGAATTTATCTTTTTCGCCTACGCTCATGTTAAATCCTCGCAAATATAAATGATTATCGTTTTTTCTAATTATATTCATAATGCGGTATATAGGTCAAGGCATTTATATTTTCCCGGGCAGGGTGGTGTGTGTCAATCGGCGCTTTAAATTAGGTCACTATGAGCGCGTTCAAAATGGGTCAGTTAAACCAGTTGTTATTTACTATTTTTAGTTTCATTTGTCAAGTTGGATTTGGATAAAACGATTATTTTCGACGTTATTGGGCAGATACGCCAGGCCTGTTTCGCCCGGACCGGCGGCCGGGTGAGAATGGGCCACCCAAAAAGCTCGTCGGAACCTGGCCGCCGCAAGCCGGGCGGGACAGGCCGGTTAAGACTGAGTCAGCCTTCATGGCCGGCTCTTTTCTCACAGGCACCATGCTCGGCACGGTCCTTGAGACGGTAGCTGCGGCCTGTGATGTTGATGATCTCAGCATGATGCAAAAACCTGTCCAGGATTGCGGTTGCCGATGGTACATCACCAATGAGCTTGCCCCAGTCTTCCAGCGGCCTGTTGGAGGTCATCATCGTGGATTTGTTTTCATATCGCCGCATAATGATCTCCAGCAGATACTCGCCGCAGCGTTTTGGCAGATGCTTGATGCCCATGTCATCGATTATCAGCAGCTCCGGCTTGAGATATCTGTTCATTACCTTATCCTGACAGGCAAAGGCATCTTCGTGCAGAAAATCCCTGGCAACATCAAATATCGAGCGGTACCGCACAGCCATGCCTGCCTTGACTGCCTGATAGCCTATCGCCTGACACAAATGACTCTTGCCCACACCCGGAGGGCCAAGCAGCAGAACATCAACGCCCTCACTGATAAAGCGGCATGTGGCCATATCAAATATCCGGCTTCTTTTAATCGAAGTATTGAACTGCCAGTCAAACTCCTCCAGTGTCTTGAGTTCTCTAAACCCGGCAGCCTTAATACCCCTTTGGATCTGGCGATGCTTTCTGACCAGCATCTCATCCTGCAGGATCAGTTCTAAAAACTCAGCATGAGTGAGGCTGTTGCCGGCTGCCTCCTGCAATCGAACTTCAAGTGTCTCAAGCATACCTGACAACCTTAGTGATTTTAATGTGTTATGCAGTGAATTGTTCATAATAATCTGCTCCTGAATAAGTTATGATTATTGTTCAGCCCAGAACCTCTCTTACGAATTCTCCGTAACTGGAGATATCTCTGATAATAGGGTGCTCATCTATAAATTCCATCTGGAGCTGCCTGTCACCGCCGTGTTTAATAATACTCCTGATGGTCTTCAATCGAAAAGCATTGTGGCTTAACGCTATTTTACATGCATTATCGATTTTGTTACCTTTATAGGTATTGGTCATATTCAGCAAGCCCAGAAGTACGCGGATACCAGGTATTCCTCTGGCCTCAAGCATCTGCAGGGCCCATCTCTCGGCATTGTCACCTATCAGACTGACTCGTTCAAGCATCCATACAACGCCGTTTTCTATCTTTGTTCTTTTCTCTGAATGAATATGTCCGTCCTGAGTCTGGAATCTGCCCGGCTCAACTTTAGCGTGAACAACAATCTGCTCCATGCTGCGGTTAAATACTCTTACCATATGGCCGTCCCATCTTGCCCATACCTTGCGGCCGGTATATTCCGGAGGCACCGAGTAATAGGTCCTCTCTACCTCTATATGGCCGTCCCTGTGAACGGACCGCTGAGCTTCTGTAAATGAAGGAAACCTTCCAACCGGAAGCCTCAATAAAGCAGGCTTTTCCTGTTCTGTGAACAATTTGCCTACCTGCTTGCGGGTAGTGCCGTGAATACGGGTATCGGCAATACGGCTCTCCCAGCTGAGAAGAAACTGATTCTGCTCTGAGAGGCTCTTAAAGCTGCGGCCCTTGAGGGCGTTATTTTTGACATATGCTACTGCTTTTTCAACCTTACCCTTGTGTCTTGGGGTATACGGCTTACAGGGTAAAATGGCGGTACCGTAATGACGGCAGAATGACACTATTTTTGGGTGTATCTCAGGATCATACCAGTCAGCTTTGTTTACAGCAGCTTTAAGATTATCTATTATCAGTGTTTGCGGAACACCGCCAAAGTGGTGAAAAGCGTTTTCCAGGCAATTTATAAAGTTATCGCCGGTCTGCCTGAAAACTGCCTCGCTGTAGGATTTACGGGAGAAGCTAAGCACTACCCGTATTACATGAGTTCTTTTTCGTCTGCCATCTTTCGTTATTACCGGTGCACCCGTACCAAAATCTATCTGAGCCTCTTCACCGGGCCTGCATTCAAGACGCCTGAACGGAACAGGCGAATTTTTACTGAGGCGGTTGACAAACCTGCGAACGCTGTGGTAGCTGACATCAGAGCCGTGGTCGTCACGAAGATCCTGCCATATACGCCGGCGGCTGAGCCCCATATCCAGCTTGTTCTTAATTATTTCACGGTAAGGCTCACAATTGCTTACCGGACCGGTTGAGCTTTGGGCCACCGACCCGGGAGGCGCGTTAGTGACCTGTTTTGAATTATCATTGTCTGATTTTGCATACTTACGCACCGTATCCAGGTGGATGCCAAGCTCTCTGGATATACGCCTGCAAGACCAGTTACGCTCTCTTAATGTCTGTATTACACTTCTTTTAGTCATTTTTAGATAGTTCGCCATAAAGACCTCCGTTATATTTTCGATAATATCGATAATATAACGACTCTAAGGCAAAAACTTCCTTTCAAAATGACCTATTTTGACCCGCTCATTACTGACCTGTTTTCAGCGCCGCTTAACAGGTGTGTGACATTTTTTTGTGGCGGCGATGTGTTGTAAGGTAGTTATTGTAGAGAGAATTCACGAATTCTCTCAAAAACGTCAATATGGAGCAGATTTATATAAAAACAGTAACTTAGGTTCAATTTCTGCATGGTTTGCAAATGTTCATGCAGGAGCAAATTCGTGAATTTGCTCTACAGTCGCATTTTGGGTAAATATAGATTGAAACACATCATCAAATATCCCTAATAGTTCAATTAAAATATCACACACTCCGAGTCCGCGGCATGAAAACAAAAAAGCAGGCTTCCTGCGAAACCTGCTTGTCGGTAAAAAAGAATATTGTAGTTATGTGTTCAGGAGAGTGGGCGAACACCGCCTGTAAGAAACGGCATCCGCCCGAGGCTCTATTACTTAAGGAAGAGCATTTCCGCGTAAGTCGGCAGCGGCCACTGGGCAGCATCAACCAGGGTCTCAAGTTTGTCCGCAGACATTCTGACCTTATCCATAGAAGGAATGACACCGTTGCAGAAACATTCAGCTGATTCAGCGGTGCATTCTTTTTCTTCTGCGGCCGTCAACGATTTTTCCAGGGCTGTGATGGCCGATTTGAGTTTCTTTGTTTCAGAGCTTATCTCATCGAGCATTTCCTTGTAAACAGACGCATCCGAACCGCTGGAGGTAACACCGTTAACCGTCTGGGCAAGATTGAGGCTGTACTTGACAACGGCGGGCAGTATCTGCCTCTTGGCAATGTTTATTGTCGCCTTTGCCTCTATCGCAATGGTAGTGGCGTAATTTTCAAGCATTATCTCCTGGCGGGCTTTCAACTCACCCTTTGAGAGAACGCCGTGCTTTTCGAAAACATCTACAAACGCTGGTTCTGTAATTGTATTGAGAGCTTCAACAGATTTTCTCATGTTTGGCAGGGTTCTTTTTTCTGCCTCTGTCACCCAGTCCTGCGAGTAGTTATCGCCGTTAAAAACGATTTTTCCGTTTTCTTTGGAAATTTTCTGTAGAAACTCTCCCGCGGCCTTAATCTTGTCATCGGAGCTTTCGAGTTTGTCAGCTATTTCGCTGAGCACCTCAGCCACAATGGTATTAAGGACAAAATTCGGGCCTGATACGGACTGGCTTGAGCCGACCATTCTGAACTCGAATTTGTTGCCGGTAAAGGCAAACGGTGAAGTTCTGTTTCTGTCAGTAGTGTCTTTTGGCAGCTCTGGCAGCGTTGTAACTCCGAGTTTTATTTTTCCGCCTTCTTTGCATGATGTAGCCGGGCCTTTTGCAAGTGTGGTAAATATCTCATTGAGCTGGTCACCGAGGAACACCGATACGATAGCCGGAGGGGCTTCGTTTGCTCCGAGGCGGTGGTCGTTGCCGGCGCTGGCAACTGAGGCCCTGAGCAGTTTAGCGTATTTGTCAACAGCTCTGACTACCGAGCATAAAAAGATAAGGAACACCATGTTTTCATGCGGGGTAGAACCGGGATCAAGCAGGTTGATGCCGTCGTCTGTGCATAAACTCCAGTTGTTATGTTTTCCCGAGCCGTTTACGCCGGCAAAGGGTTTTTCGTGAAGCAGACATTCAAACCCGCAGCGTTTGGCGACCTTCTTCATCGCTTCCATCGTAAGCTGATTCTGGTCGGAGCTTAGATTTATAGACGAGAAAACGGGGGCCATTTCGTACTGGGCCGGCGAGACTTCGTTGTGCTGTGTCTTTGCGGAGACGCCGAGCTTCCAGAGCTCTATATTGAGCCTGTTCATATACGTGGCGACTCTCTCGTCGAGTGAGCCGAAGTAGTGGTCGTCCATTTCCTGGCCCTTGGGAGAGGGGCTTCCAAACAATGTTCTGCCGGCCATGACAAGGTCAATACGTTTTTCAACGAATTTCCTGTCAATCAGGAAGTATTCCTGTTCGCTGCCCAGGGTGGCCCCGACGCGTTTTGAAGTAGTGTTTCCCAGTGCCCTCAGAACTCTCATTGCGTGCTTGTTAAGAGCCTCCATCGAACGCAGAAGCGGCGTTTTTTTATCGAGCGCTTCGCCTGTATAAGAACAGAACGCACAGGGGATATACAGGGTCGTGTTTTCGCCGTCTTCTTTTATAAAGACAGGTGAAGTGCAGTCCCAGGCGGTATAGCCGCGAGCCTCAAAAGTAGCTCTCAAACCGCCCGAAGGAAATGAAGATGCATCCGGCTCGCCCTGTGTCAGTTCTTTGCCGCTGAACTCCATAATCACTGTTCCCTCGTTTGTAGGAGCTATGAAGGAGTCGTGTTTCTCGGCCGTGAAGCCCGTCATGGGCTGGAACCAGTGGCAGTAATGGGTCGCACCCTTCTCGATAGCCCAATCCTTCATTGCGTTGGCAATTACGTCTGCCAGCGCGGGATCAAGCGGTTCGCATTCTTTTACTGTCTTCTTGAAAGACTTATAGATGTTTTTGGGCAGTCTTTCCTGCATTGCCTCATCGTTAAAGACGTTGATGCCGAAAAGCTCGTTCACCGAAACTTTGGTCTGGGACATTTATAATTCCTTTCTGTTTTGACTCTATAGTAAACCATTGCAGAGTTTACGTCCGCTAAGTAATCAATAATACTACACAGCCCTCAATTGGCTGCTGCATAAACTGTTTTTTATATCAGCAATACTTGTGCCTGGAAATCGTTTTATTTGTTTTTATAAACCTAAATCATTTTATAATATGAGTTTAAAAAAAACTTTTTTTTATAATTAACAGGTTATTTCTCTTGAATTTAAATACAAAATTGTAGCCCTGGCTTGGTGGAATACAAAATTGTAGTAAAAATATGCCGTACTCTGCGATCCCGTGCGTTGCGAATCGTTTGAGAGAACTAAATTTAAAGAAGTTTTCTGTTTTCAGCCGTTTATGCAGTGTCTTATCAGTTTGCGGCTGTTTGCAAGCCGCGGCAAACACCTTTGACACTGCCCGAAATCGAAGTCAATAATATTTCTTTTTTGTTGAAACGTCAACAAAATTGTATATACTTCAGTCACGTTTACAAAAATGTAAACTTATTTGTCTTAGTTTATGTTTTTTATTGGTCAAATTGTAGTAATATTGAGGGCAAAATGCCGGCCGCATTACCAAAAGAAGTCAAACTTCTCAGCGACATAGCCAGTGCTTTGGCTTCTACCCAGGAGCTTAACCAGACATTAGAAAGAATTCTATGCCTGCTTGATACCCATCTGGGCCTTCAGAGGGGTTCGGTGTATCTTCTCAACAAAGAGACCGAGCAGCTTGAGCTCATGGTTGCCCACGGTGTTGCCGAGGAGAGCAAAAAAAACGCGGTATATCAGATAGGTGAAGGGCTCACCGGTACGGTTTTCAAGTCTGGAGAGTCTATTATCGTGCCGGATGTTACCAAAGACCCCCGTTTTCTCGGTAAGGCGGGAACTCCGGTTGCCGGCAAAGGCAAAATGATAGCTTTTTTCTGTCTGCCGATAAAGCTCGAGGGTAAAACCATAGGCACAATAAGTGTCAGCCGCGAGTCAAAATCTGACAGTACGTTTCTGACAAACGCCAGCCTTCTCAATGTCATTGCCACCATGGTCGGCCAGGCGGTTAAGCTCGCTCAGAAACTCGAGAAAGAACGCACCGGCTGGCAGGAGGAAAACCGCAAACTTAGAGAGCAGCTCAGAAACAGATTTGATGTTCATAACATGGTCGGCTCATCCAACGCCATGCAGGGGGTTTATCAGCTTATAGAACAGGTTGCGGAAAGCAACGCAACAGTCATGATACGCGGCGAGAGCGGCACGGGCAAGGACCTGGTAGCCCATGCGATACATTATAAAAGCCTGCGTGCGGAAAAGCCCTTTGTCAAGATTAACTGTACTGCGCTTCCGGAGTCTCTGCTTGAGAGCGAGCTCTTTGGACACGAAAAAGGCGCCTTTACCGGCGCGATTGAGCGTAAAAAGGGCCGGTTCGAAATGGCAAAGGGCGGAACAATATTTCTGGACGAAATCGGCGATTTCACCCCCGGTCTCCAGGTTAAGCTGCTCAGGGTAATTCAGTTCAGAGAGTTTGAACGCGTCGGCGGCTCGGAAACCATAGAGGCCAATGTCCGGATTGTAGTTGCAACGCACAAACATCTTGAAAAACTCATAGAGACCGGCGAGTTCAGAGAAGATTTGTATTACAGAATAAATGTATTCCCGATATTCCTGCCGCCGCTTCGGGAGAGAAAAGATGATATAATGCTGCTGGCAGATTACTTCCTCGAGAAATTCAGCAAGGAAAATCGAAAGCGGATAACACGCCTTTCCACGCCGGCTATTGAGATGCTGACAAGCTATCACTGGCCCGGTAATATACGCGAGCTGGAAAACTGCATCGAGCGGGCGGTATTGATGTGCAACGAAGATGTAATCCGAAGCGAGCACCTGCCGCCGTCACTGCAGATGGTTCGGCGAAGATCCGCGCCCGGCCGGACACTGCCGGAGATGGTTGAGAATCTCGAGCGTGAACTGATAGTGGATTCGCTCAAGAAAACCGGCGGTCATCAGCGAAAAGCCGCCGCGGAGCTTGGCCTGACAGAGAGAATGCTCGGATA
This sequence comes from Limihaloglobus sulfuriphilus, assembly GCF_001999965.1. GTDB lineage: Bacteria > Planctomycetota > Phycisphaerae > Sedimentisphaerales > Sedimentisphaeraceae > Limihaloglobus > Limihaloglobus sulfuriphilus. The sequence goes on from NZ_CP019646.1 coordinate 3,530,134, forward strand.
CAAGGTAAAAAAATACGGTATATATCCTAAACAGTTAGTATAAAGGGACTTGAGGCTAAAATAAAAGCAGGTGCCGTCCCGGCCTTCAGCCGGCCTGGAAATGTCTGTCTTTTGAGTGCAGCCTCAATTAGAATTATGTTTTGTAAAAATTGCGGAAAACAGATCGAGGACGGTTCAAAATTCTGCCCTGAGTGCGGCGAGTCGCAATACGGCCACCAGCCCAGCGAGCCTGATTCAGTGCAGGCACAAAAGAAGCTGATCTACTACGGCACATTAGCCTCTCTTGCAGGGATTATTATAGGTATTTATATTAAGCAAATACACATAGTGGTTGTCTCGGCGCTTGGGTTTATGGTAGGTGCGTTTAAAATTAATGAGCTCAGGAAAAGATGAAGACGATAGACCAGACTGTTAAGCAATACGAATCCGCGGCGGACAACATGCTCAACGCTGTTGAGGTGGAATTCAATTCCCGCCTGGAGAATCTCTTTTGTGGGCTTGGAGATGGTTCGCTTACTCCGGAATTGTTCTCCGGCAAAAGACTTCGCAGCCGGCTCTTTGTTATATTTGCTCTTTCCGGCGGTTTAAGCCTTGATGCAGAGCCGGATACCTGTTCGCTTGCCGCGGCAGTTGAGCTGCTGCATGAGGCGTCTCTGCTTCATGATGATGTAATAGATTCTGCTCAAATCCGCCGGCACAAACCTTCTGTAAGCTCTGCTGACGGGAATAAAAAAGCGGTCTTGCTGGGCGATCTTTTGATAACAGAGGCGTTTTCGGCGATACCTGATGGTTTCATAAGTAAAACTGTGGGGCTTTTCGTAAGAACCACCGCCAATATGTGCAGAGCGGAACTGTCGCAGATAAATTCTGACCCGATGAGCGGCATGGATAAATATCTGGAGATAATAGGGGGTAAAACTGCGTCTCTGTTTTCGCTCGGAGCCAGGCTGGGCGCTTTGGCGGGGGGCTGTTCCGCCTCTGAGTCGGCATCAGCGGCAGAGTTTGGAAGAGCTTTCGGCATTGCCTACCAGATGGCGGACGATTACTGCGATATGTTTGCCGCATCTGAACGCACCGGCAAACCGCGGTTTCAGGACATTAAAACCGGCATAGCGACATTGCCCCTGATAGTTGCCAAAGAAGTTATGCCGCCGAATGAATTTTCACGTCTGCTCGAACTTATATCAGATTCACAGGCTGATGCCGCGGCTGAACTGCTGCGGGAGCATAGAGTTGATTATTACGCTTCAAGGCTGATAAAAGACAGTTGCGGCGAAAGTTTTTCCCGTTTATGGCTCGAAGAATCTGATCCTGCCTTTATTCTGCTCAAATCTCTTTCTCAAAGCTGTTTTGGAGAATTTACATATTTATAGCCGGCAGGTTCTGTGAATTATATGTTCTTCTTTAGTAGTTACTTATAATTTTTTGCAGTGCCGGAGGAGAGCTTTTTGTGAATTTTTTATTTTTAGATGTTTTATTGTTCTGATTTTGGCGGATCAATAGGGTTTTGCAGTTAAGTCTTTGTTGTTAAAGAGTATAAGACTTTTTGTATGCCTGGATGCACTTGCGGCAGGCGGTATTTATTGCAGTTTTTACTGAAAAAATGTTGCAATGAATCAAAAAGAAGGTATATTCCCCTATCTAATTGTAGATATAACATAAATTAAAATAATTGAAAGGTCATAAAAAAGCATGATTAAAGTACGATCGAGAGTTGGTGAATCTGTTCAGCAGATGGTAAAAAGATTCAAAAAAATGTGTGAAAAAGAAGGTCTCATTCGTGATATGAAGCGTAACAGCTATTACGAGAAGCCCTCTGAGAAAAATCGTCGTCGTCGCAAACGCGGTGGCGGACCCCGCTGATTTTACCAGCAGAAATTCTGCTGATCCCTTTGTAAGGGATCGGTATCTTACATCAATTCACCAGCTTTGTTTGTCTTCCCAGTTATGTTTTTTGCCGGTTACGGCAGTTGTGATCGAAAACCATCCTAAAAGGTTTCGTAGAGATGCCTCGTTTGAGACAGTAAAAAATAACCCTGTTCTTTGAACAAGAGAGAAAAAATGATAAAGAAGGCCGACAAACGTGCTTCTGGAACAGCTGTAAAGTGTGATGAAACACTGCTGAGCCAAGAAGAACTTAATCATTTTCAGCAGCTTTTGCTTGATAAACTCAAAGAAATCATCGGTGATGTTCACCATATAGAAGAGGATGTGCTCCGAATGACTCGGGGCGAATCGTCCGGTGACCTCTCCTCGATGCCCATGCACATGGCAGACATCGGCACAGATAACTTTGAACAGGAGTTTTCCCTTAACCTCGTTGATTCTGAGCGTAAAATCCTCAAATTGATTTATGAAGCTCTGGCAAGGATGGCGGAAAACAAGTACGGTATATGTCTTGGTACATCTACCATGATCGGCAAACCTCGTCTCGAGGCAATGCCCTGGGCTAAATACTGCATTGAATACGCCCGCATGGTAGAAAAAGGCAAGATCGAAGAAGGCGACACCATCGACTACGATGAGCTTGTAGCCATGCTGTAGCTTTGCTGCTGTTCTGTCTGAGACATTAAACACCTATCATTGAGTCTTTTGATGAAGAAGGATTCAAATATACAAAAATGCCGCGCCTGCGGCAGAGATTTTCAAGTCCGCGTTGAGGGTGTCCTAAACCCTTCATACCCATTCTGTTCTGACCGCTGCCGGTTTTCTGACCTCAATTCATGGCTTGAAACCGATTACAACATTCCCGTTAAAGAGCGGGATTATGAGCTTGAAGATTGAGCTGTCTTGCTCTCCCGCGCCGGGGTCAGGTAATTGCTTTTGCGGCAGATGTTTGAGCAGGCCAGATGTTTTTACAGTTAATCCGGTTCTAATGCTTGCAAATCCCGCCTTGTAGTATATAATCCACTTAACAGAGGGTCGAGCCCCCTGTGAATAATGCAACATTTATATTTCGTGTTCACTTGAACTGAACGCAGGATTTTTATCCAGGGGTAAATTATTATACAGGCAGCCTGCGGGCTGTAAAAAAATATTATTAAAGTGAGGTTGCTATGCTGCTATACATTGTTCGCGGGCTTTTTATAATTATCTTCTGCACGGTTTTGTTCCTGTCGCTGAATAACGTCGTTGAATCACAGGCGGTAATCTACGACACAAATCTATTTATCGGAATACTCGCGGCAGTCATCTTGGCGATAGTGGTTCTGGTGATTGACTGGCTTACTCCAAAAAAAGTAGTCTCATCTCTGGCGGGAGTCTTTTTCGGCCTGCTGGTTGGTATCCTTTTTTCAAGCCTTGTTGCAAGCCCGTTTATTGAGGCAATTAACCTGCTCTACAACATCGGGCTCGAGGAAGAGCAGATAAGCATGAGTCAGTGGCTTGTTTCGATATGTATCTGTTATCTTACCGTCAGTATCGTTATCCGGACAAAGGATGATGTGCGTTTTATAATCCCCTATGTAGAATTTGCACGTCAAAGCAAGGGTATCAGGCCGCTTGTGCTGGATTCTTCTGTGATAATAGACGGCAGGATCTCCGAGCTTGTAGATACAAAGGTTTTTGACGCGCCCTTTATTGTGCCGCGTTTTATACTAAATGAGCTTCAGCTGCTCAGCGACTCCGCCGACAAGCTAAAGCGTGCCCGCGGCCGCAGAGGCCTCGACCTGCTGGCGAAGTTGCAGGCAAACCCCAACGTTGAGGTTACGATGGACGATACACCGCCGCCCGGCGTTGATCATAAATCACCTGTTGACCACAAGCTCGTGGCGTTCACCAAAACCGTTGACGGCAGGCTGGTTACAACAGATTTTAACCTCGCCAAAGTCGCTCAGCTTCGGGAACTGGATATCGTCAATATCAATGACATTGCCCGCGCACTTAGGCCGGTGGTTCTGCCCGGCGAAGAGCTTGTAGTAACTGTGCTTAAGGCCGGCGAAGAAGACAACCAGGGTATAGCCTATCTTGAAGACGGTACTATGGTTGTCGTTGACGGCGGCAACAGGGTCATAGGCAAGACGGTAAGTGCTACGGTAACCAGCTCTCTTCAGACCTCCGCGGGTAAGATGATATTCGCAAAATTCGGTCAAGGCAGCGGAAATAATCAGGACGATAACCGCGGCCGCCAGGGCGGCAGACGCCCGGAGAGCAGACAGCGGCGATAAATTTTAATAAGAGTTTCTATCTTGAATGACGGTCTTAACATAAACCCCGGGCTGGTTTACTCCACAGACAGCGGCAGGATGTGCCCTGATTGCGGAAGGCCGGTTGGTGAATGTAGATGCCGCCGAGAGAAAAAACAGAAAATCCTCGGTGACGGAAGGGTACGTATCTCCCGCCAGACAAAGGGCCGCAAGGGAAAGGGCGTAACTGTTATAACCGGTTTACCCCTGAGCGAAGAGGATTTGAAAGAGCTCGCCAAAAAGCTCAAAAGCAAATGCGGCTGCGGCGGAACAGTAAAAGATGCTGACATAGAAATTCAGGGTGACCAGAGGGACAGGATTATGGCTGAATTGACAAAGCTCGGGTACAAACCAAAACTTTCCGGCGGCTGATAAGCCCAGTTTCCTCAAAACTGTTTTCAGGCTTAGGCCGAGCCGGCCTGTAAATCAGACTGATTGCGGTATTTCTCGCTGCCAGACGGTTTAATCGATGTTTTTGTTTACACAACCGGCTTGATAAGGGTGTGTACACATGAGCCACTCACCGGCTACGCAGGAAAAGTCCAATATATCAACAAAGCAGTCTTTATTAAAATCCATTTGAGAATACCCCATCATGCCGCACGGGGCGACAAAATCGAGGTAGTTCTCAAGACGGTGAAATGTTATTCTGTTTGAATCATGGTAGTCTCTGGCTCCATCATAAGATGTCCGGCTTGTATATATAATGTCATCACCATCGGCCTCCCACACGACGTACTGAAACCCGACATTCAGCATAGAATCCCGCCAGCTGTAGCCCGAATTATCCTGGAGGACAGTTCTGATATGATACCAGTTCCGCAGATCTTCCGAGCCGATAAGTGATAGATTATTCCGCTGTGCCGGCCTCAAAGGGTCGGTATTGTTATTGTTCAGTGTGAGATACAATCCGGTAACAGGGTCGCGGTGAATGTCAAACTTGTGCATCCCTCCGGGCATATCGATAAATCCCGTCTCCGGGTCAAAACTTAGAACCGTATCATCTGCGCTTAGCGTTAATATGGCAGCCTTGTCAACAACCGGATTGCTGTGAAACCTCATAAGTACGATTACATCGCCATCGGGAGCTTCTACCACATTGCCCTCGAGCCAGCCGGGACTTGTGCAATTCCATGAGGGATCAGCCCATGAGGGATCAAATTCAACTGCGTTTGTCATTGTCCAGCTTGCCGGCTCGAGCAGATCGCTGCCGGCTTCGCTCCAGACCACTACAGCCGCGTAAGCTATGGGCCATCGTTCGTCGGTAACCCTCTCTTCAAAAACACGATAGATTTTTCCGTTGGAATGTATAACCGGCACAGGTCCGGTATGATAGCCGAATTTGCCTTCCTGCTGGGCCTCAAATAAAATCTTTCTGGGAGTCCAGCTTCCGCCGTAGTTCGTGGATTTGCTGATACATATATGGCCCGGGTTGGTTGAAATACCGAATGTGTATGTCTGGCCATTATGTTCAAAAAGTGTTGCCATTCTGAAATCATCGATCTGGCTTCTGAAAAACCAGCTTTTACCGTTGTCGTAAGATATTTTGAATATCGTATTGCCGGCGTGGTCATATGAGGCCAGCATAGCCCCATTATCGTAGAGCAGCATGGAAGGCGAACCGATCATTCTGTTTGTAGCCGGATCGCAGTAAGCAATCTGGCCGGCCCACAAGTCACCAGGTTCCTGCGGGTTTCCTGCATTGAAATGAGCCTGTATCCTCTCAGGGCTCAGTGCCTTGTCGTAAACTGCGACCTCGTCGAGATAGCCGCGGTACGGGACATCAAAATCCGGCGCACGGCCGATCTGACCGGTTTGCGTGGGCGTGCCGTAATCATAAACATCGCTGGAAAACTGCAATGCCGTCTCTGAGGCTAAACTGCCGTCAAGATAGATACGTACCATATCGGAGGGATAATCGATAACACAGACTAAATGCACCCATTTTTCGGGTGTCGTAAACGCGGCGGAAGCATACGTATAAGAATCAGCGGCAGAGCTTCTCGCGGCGACTCTGAGCTGGCTTTGAGAATCACTGTATGAATACAAGCCGACATCGATTCCAGCTTTGCCGCCATCTATTCTTGTGGCAAAAATACGCTGGATAAGGTTGGAATCCGGCAGGACAGCGCAGCGAAGCCACGCCTCAAATGTTACGCAGGAGCTGGAGTCTATGAGCGGGCCCAGCTCATTGGCCAGGTCAACACCGGCGAGATTGCCGTTAAACCAGCCGCACTTGCCGCCTACGCCTGCTTCCGCTGTCATTACGTCATTCTGGAATGTTGAGTTCTTGATGTTGCCCGTACTCTCATGTGCGGGAAAACCGTCCTTGTATCTGTAATCATTAAACCGCCACCACGCAACGGGCCCATCTGATTCCACAATCGCGGCATAATCTGCCAAAAGAGCGGAAGCTGAAAGAAGAAAAACAAATAATAATATAAAAAATCTTTTCGGTTTGCGTTTCATTTTGGATACCTGTTCTGCTTTATCAATATAATTCTCAAGGCAGTCTGTTTCGTGCCATATTTTCTACCCCTTTTTCTGCCTCGGGTAAGATTCTAAAAATAAGACCACTTATCCTCGGTTTGCCAGCTGCTGTTGTCTGTTCTGAATGAAGATGCCGGCAGGCCTTCACCGTTGAACAGGCTTGCGCCGGCGGTGTTGCTCCATGCGTAGCGAGCGGTAGCGGGGTTTTGTACTTTGCCACTGCTGAGAAGAAGCGAATCGCCGTCAATTTTCACATCGGCAGGATAGTATTTTCCGTCGCTTCCGGCGATTTCGAACCAGTTTTGTTCCGTGTCTTTTACCACTAAGCCGCCGTGGGCATGGTCAAAGGTCAGTCTCAAAGTGCTGCCCTGACAAACAGTTTTTCTCAGCACCGGCCCGGAATAAATCACGTCCTGGCCGTAGGTTTTATTCAGCGCAATCAGTGCCAGCCGTTTGCCTATTACCTTTTTATTTCTGGGGTGGATATCATCGATGTCGTCCACAGTGTCGAGCGATACAGCCATGCCGCTATCGGGTATAGCCTCGAGCGAAAGCCGCTGAGCTTCCCGCAGTTCGGAACAGATGTTTTCCATTCCCTGGGAATTCTGGTCATAGTAGCTGCACGGAGCTATCTGAACAAAATAGAACGGCAGCCGGGCGTTCCATTTCTGACGCCAAAGCTGAACCATCGCCCTGGAGAGATCAATGTAACCCTTTGCCCGCCATGAGTTACCTTCACCCTGATACCATATAAATCCCCTTAGCGTATAGCCGGCAACCGGTTCAATCATGCCGTTGTAAAGGCCGCAAGGGTGCTGAATGTGCTCGGGGCCCATGGGCGGCCTCGGCTGGGCGGGTTTATCCTTTTCCTGCCCGTCGGCGGCTTTGAGCTCTTCTTCGTATGAATGCAATTTTTCGTCGTAGATTTCTTTACCGCCGTTGTGCCACTTTTGAGAGAATGTATCGTAATGCTCTGCCATTTGAGGCAGCTGCATCTCCAGTGTCGGCCTGTCCATCCACGCTTCTATCGGTGTTCCGCCGACAGCGGACTTGATAATGCCTACCGGCACGCCGAGCTCGCGGTGAATATTTGCCGCGAAATAATATCCAACCGCCGAAAAGCCTGATGCGTTTTTGGGGTTGCATACCATCCATTCAGCGCCGTGAATGTCCTTTTGGGGGATATCAGTTGTCCTTCGCGGCACAGCGAAGAGCCTGATATTAGAAAAGTTCGCCGCTTTGACTTCAGCGTCTGCGTTATGAACACCGAAAAGGGGGAAATTCATATTCGACTGACCCGATGCCAGCCAGACTTCGCCGAGCAGAACGTTGTGCAGTACCGTCCTGTCATTCCGGCTGCTTATAGTTATCTGCATCGGCATGTTATCCGCGGCAGGTGTTTCAATCTTCGTTTCCCATCTGCCGTCTGTGTCAGCGACGGCAATTCCTTTTAAGCCGGCGGGTTCAGAGTTTATATGAATAATTTCGCCCGGGTCTGCCCAGCCGCGGAAAAGGGCACTGGAATTCTGCTGGATGACCATGTTATCTGTATATATCCCCGGCAGTTTCAGCGAGGTAAAAGCGGTAAGCTGAAAAACTCCCAATAACAGCAACATTTTACTGATTTTCATAATGCAATCCTTTTTTTCTGTTGCCTCCGCGCTCGGCGGCAGCTCTTAACGGTTATTATGATTTTTGCAGTCTTATGCTGAAGATTATATCAGCTCAGGTCAACTTAGCGATATAAATTTTCTGGGATTTTCTGATGTAACCTTAACGATTTCTTCTTCGCTAAGTATCTTGAGCTTACGCAGATAGTCAGCGCACTGGGCTATGTTGAAAGATGAGCCGACAAGACATTCTTTTTCCGGATTGTGAAGCAGGCCCGAGGGCTCAAGAACCGCGTCGTTGCCAAGGCAGTCGTATCTGCCCGGAGCAAGTCCGGCTATGGGCGAGGCATCGCTTGTAACTATCACTTTGTCAACGCCTTTAGCGTTTATGATTGCCTCTATTACGTGGGGGGGCAGGTGGAAACCGTCAGTTATTATCATAGCCGCCAGTTCCTTTACCGCCAGCGCTTTGAGTATCGGGTTGTCGTGTCTGCCGGCAACGTTTGGCGTACCGTTGCCCAGGTGTGTCAGCAGTGTCGCGCCGGCCTGCGCCATTCGCTTGAGCTGCTCAGAGCTAGCCGCCTGATGTCCCAGAGAAACGGTAATGCCCATTTTAACGGCTTCCTTGCAGAAATTCTCCGCTCCGGGTGCTTCCGCCGCGATGGTTATCAGCTTGACCTTCCCGTCTGAAAATTCCATCAGCTTTTCAAGCAGCCTGATATCCGGCTTTTGCACCCATTGCGGGTTATGCGCGCCGACGGAGCCGGGTTTATCGGATATAAACGGTCCCTCGATATGTACGCCGGGGATGTGTTTACCGATGGAGGACGCCACCGCGTTTGCTATGATTTTCAGGTTTTTTTCGTATATTTCCAGGGGACTGGTGATCAGAGTGGGCAGAAAACAATCTGTCCCGGATTTCGTCAGATGATCAACAGCCTTTATAAACGAGGCATCGGTTAAATCCGGTGAAGAAAAATCCACACCGACGCTGCCGTTAACCTGGAGGTCGCAATATTTTATTTTTGTGTGCATGTATTGTCCTTTTTAAACATTAAAGGTTCTTTAATTGTACCAATATTAGTCGCAAGTCAAAATAAAATTTGAGAAAAAATGAAAATTTGGACAAATTAAGTTGACAAATGGTACAAGTGTGGTACCAATTACAGTGTTATGGAACGTGAATTGTTAAATACAAAGCTGGTACGTGAAATACTTTCTCTCGTGCTTTCAGGCTCTTATGAGCTGGGGACGCGTCTGCCGTCCGAGCGCAAGCTCTGCCAGATGTACGGCGTAAGCCGGGGAACGGTGCGGCAGGCTCTGGCGGATCTGGAAAACCTCGGGATTGTTGAGATACGTCACGGCAGCGGGGTTTATGTCCTCAATCAGTCGATTAAAGAGCTTCCCGAGGACGTGATGCCGCCGGAATTTGATTCGGTGAGTCTAAATGACATTTTATCAGCGAGAAAAGTTATTGAATCGGCATGTATCAAGCTGGCTTGTTCACGCTGCGACGAGAAACTTGTAAAACGGCTTGAAGAAATTATAGACGCGATGGTTGAGAACATGGACAATCTGCCCGAGTTTATAAAACACGATATGGATTTTCACGAAACAGTAGTTAATAATTGCGGAAACCCTGCCTTGATAATCGCTTACAAGTCAATATCTGAGTATCACAGGTATTCACAGATCTTTACCAGCCTTCACGAAGGCGAAGAAGAGGTAGCCATCGATTATCATCAGCGTATGCTCTATGCCTTGAAAAAGAAAAATCCCCAGCTCGGTGAGCGGGCCATACTTGCGCATTTGGACCATCTCGCCGGGATGCGGGAGAAAAATGTCATATAAGGAGTTATCATGTCAGAAAATGTAAATGTCTATGGTATTTGCAGAATTGCCGAACAGAATTTCCTCGAATCCGCGAGCAGGCTTAAGCTGGAAGATTCGATGGTTCAGCGGCTTATAAATCCCAAGGAAAAACTGGAGATAAGCCTCAATCCCGCCCTCTCAAACGGCAAAACTGTCCATCTTAAGTCTTTCATAGTCAGGCATAATTCGGCTTTAGGCCCATGTAAGGGCGGCATCAGGTTTACAGGCGATGTTACAATGGAAGATGTGCAGGGTCTTGCAATGGAGATGACCTGGAAGACTTCGCTGATCGGCGTACCGTTCGGCGGCGGAAAATCGGGCATAAAATATGACCAGACAGGTCTTGGGGAAGTTGACAAGGAAACCATAATCCGCTCATTTACCAGAGCGGCAATGCGTCATATCGGCCCTGAAATCTATGTTCCTGCGCCGGATATCGGAACGAACGAAACTGACATGGGGCATATAAAGGACTGCATCGCGTATTCCTGGGGCAAGTCCACAACGGACGGCTGTTTTGTGACCGGCAAGCCGGTAATCCTGGGCGGTATCGAGAAACGCCGCGAGGCAACCGGCAGGGGCGTTGTGTATTCAACCGCCGCCGCGTGCAAGGCGCTGGGCAGGGATATATCACAGATGCGGGTTGCCGTTCAGGGGTTTGGAAATGTCGGCAGCGCCGCGGCAGAGATAATTGCCGCAGAATACGGCGCGAAGGTTATCGCCGTCTCTGATATCAACGGCGGAGTGTTCAACGCAGAGGGGCTCGATATAAAGTCTCTTATTGAATACTGCAAGAAGACCGGCGGTGTGACTGATTTCCCCGGGTCAGAAAATATCAGCGGCAGCGAACTGCTTGAGACTGACTGTGATATTCTCATACCGGCGGCGACACAATCGCAGATAACACTGTCTAACTGCAAGTCCGTCAAGGCGGATATCATCGCCGAAGGAGCCAACGCCCCGACCGATCCGCAGGCGGATGAGGTACTGAGCGGCAGCGGTAAATTTATTATACCGGATATTCTCTGCAACGCCGGCGGGGTTTTTGTCTCTTATCTTGAATACACACAGGAGACACAGCGTGAGCAGATGACCGGAGAAATGGTATGCCGCAGGCTCAAGAAGAGAATGGAATCAAGTTTCAAAGAAGTGTACGAATATTCAAACAGAGAGAAAATAACAATGCGCCAGGCCGCGATGGATATAGCGGTAAAACGGGTTGTCGAGGCAACCAAAGCTATGGGCGCATTACCGTAAAGACAAGGAAGATTTTATGAATACCAAACCACAAGTATGTATAGTCGGCGGCGGGATGATAACGCAGGTGCAGATACTGCCCTCGCTGTATCATCTCCAGCGTCAGGGAATTATCGGCGATATCAGCGTTTGCGCCCTTGACAGCGGCCCGCTGCGAGTTTTGGCCGAAGACCAGACACTCAAAAAGGCGTTCCCCGGGCAGACTTTCGCGGCTAACCCGTCTCTGGATACTGAACCGAATGAAAAGTTTCCCGAGCTTTACAAGCAGATTCTCGCGGATATGCCCGAGCAGAGCATTGTAGCGGTGGCGATGCCGGATCAGCTCCATTACCCTGTTATAAAAGAGGCTATAAGCTGCGGCCACCACATAATGTGCGTCAAGCCGCTGGTTCTAAAGTATAAGCAGGCGATTGAGATAGAAAAAATTGCATACGAAAAGGGCCTCGTGATCGGCGTTGAGTACCATAAACGCCTCGATGACAGGGCGCTGCTGGCACGGCGGCAGTACCGTGACGGAATGTTTGGGGAGTTTAAGATCGGCCATGCCGAAATGAACGAGCCGTATTATTACCGTAATTCTAATTTCCAGAACTGGTGCACCTGTGAAAACTCCGACATGTTCACATACGTCGGCTGCCACTATGTTGACCAGCTCCATTTCATCACGGGACTTATGCCCAAATCCGTTTCGGTGTACGGCATAAAGGATAAATATCCCAACGGAAACGACGGCTACCTCTGGACGGACGCCCGGGTATTATGGGATAATGGGGCGTGCCTGCATGTAACCGATATTATGGGCTATCCGGACGAGGGGCCCGGCGGCAATTTCCAGGGTATCAGGATGTACTTTGCCGGCGAAGGCAAGAGCGGTATGCTTGTGCATAACGACCAGTTCCGCGGCATAGAGCATTGCTATCTTGAGAAAGGCTGCGAGCCGGGGGATACGTACTACTCTCAGCCGAGCCCGGACTATTTCAAGTTTGTCAGCCTCGGCGGCAAGGGTCTCGTGCCCGTTGGCTACGGATACCGTTCAATCGAGCTGATTATCAAAAACGCCTGCCGGTGCATCGGCAAAGACCTTGACCGGCGGCAGCAGATAATAAACGAGCTTGACGATGACGGCGTTATGGCTACTCCGAAAAACAGCTCTTACAACGAGCTTGTAATGGAGGCAGGCAGGCTCTCTATACTAAACGGCGGAAGAGAGGTTGAAATTGAATACGGCGAAAATGCCGGCGTAAAATTGAAGTAATAACAAAAAATATAATTAAACGAGGATTTATAATGGCTAAAGAATTTCCACTAGAAGTTTTTGAAGTTGAGCCGGTAGAAACAAAATACCGCAAACTTTCAGGACAGATACCCAACGAAGAAACAATACAGAAGATATCCGCTCTCAGAGACAGCGAAGCCCGCAGCATGCGCGGCCAGCCGCCGATAGTATGGGACAGGGCAGAGGGTATCAACGTCTTTGACGCTTACGGCAATAAGTGGCTTGATTTCTCGTCAGGCGTTCTTATCACCAATGCCGGGCACAGCCATCCGAAAATAGTTGATGCCATCGTCAAGCAGGCTTCTAAGTCGCTGCTGACTTCCTACTGCTTTCCGAATCAGCCAAGGATGGACCTTGTGCAAAAGCTCGTAGAAATTTCTCCAGAGGGTTTAGACAAGGTGTTTCTCCTGAGCACCGGTGCCGAGAGCACCGAATGCGCACTTAAGCTGATGCGCACCCGCGGACGCAATATCGGCGGAGATGATAAGAGTGTTATCGTTTCCTATTACGATTCATTCCACGGCAGGACTATGGGCTCACAGCAGATGGGCGGCATGGCCGGCGGCAAGGCATGGATAAAGAACTATGATCCGGAGATTGTACACGTTCCCTTCCCTGACGGTTTCCGCAACGAAGATACCAGCTTTGAGCTGTTTGAAAAGACGCTTGCTGAGCTGGGTGTTGAGCCGAAAAACGTCGCCGGTGTTATCAGCGAGACATACCAGGGCGTCGGCCCTAATTTCATGCCCAAAGAATACGCCCAAAAGCTGCGCAAATGGTGTGATGACAACCAGGCACTGCTATGTTTCGACGAAGTCCAGGCCGGTTTCGGCAGGTGCGGCACATGGTTCGGTTTCCAGCTCTATGATATCGTGCCCGATCTGTTCTGTATGGGCAAGGGCTTCAGCAGCTCGCTGCCGATAAGCGGCGTTATCGGTAGGGCGGATGTCATGGACATGTACGGGCCGAACGAGATGACAAGCACACACTCGGCCAACCCGATTTGCTGCGCCGCGGCACTGGCAAATATCCAGGTAATCGAAGAAGAAAACCTGATCGAGAACGCCGTTAGCGTCGGCAAGACCCTGAAAAGTGAGCTTGAAGCCATGCAGCAGGAATTCTCCGAGCATATCGGGTTTGCTCCGTGCGAGGGAATGGTCGGCGGCCTGCTGGCAATAAAACCCGGCACAAAAGAGCCCGATTATGACCTGGCCTGGAGGACAATCCTGGCGTGTTTCCGCAAAGGGCTGCTGATGTTCGCTCCGGTAGGCGTCGGCGGCGGATGTATAAAGATCGCCCCGCCGCTGTGCATGAGCGAAGAAGCCGTAAAAGAGGGCTGCTCTGTACTGCGCGAGGCGTTGAAGGAATCCATCGCATGATACGCGCTGCGTGATTTCTAAATAAGGACTTAAAAATTACAAACGCGGCGGGCGACTCAAATCCCGCCGCGTTTTTATAATCACTTGTAAAAGGTCAGCCTCTCAAAACCTGCCGATCCGGCTCAACAGAGATATCTTATGCCGGGCCGGTCATATCAGAATTTGCCATAGTTAATAAAAGCCACTTTGTTTTGTGTCTATCTGTTAATTAATATTTTATAAATTAAAGAAGTTGATCTTTCGTTTTTGAGAAAATTCGTGAATTTTCTCTACAGGGGGATATTATTGTAGAGCAAATTCACGAATTTGCTCCAGACGGAGATAAGGGACACAGTACCGTTTTGATAGTAATTCCCCGCGTTTTTTATTGACACATACCAACGGGCGTGGTAATCTAAGCATTGGTTTATAAAAGTTTTAAAATTGCAGTCATGAGTTTGTTACGCAAATGCAGGATTTTCCCAGATTCGTTTAGCAGTAAAATGGAAAAGCCGGCAGGCCAAAGAAACTTAAAAAAAGGGCAAGGATGCAAATAATGAACAAGAATGCAAATCTAATAGCTAATTGGCCACAGTTTCACCGTCCCCAGTTTCAGATAGAAAAGATTGAACAGCAGTTGGAGCAGAAACAGGAAGTAAAATCCTTATTTCAGTTACGCTGGAGATTGTGTTAGATGAAATCAAGGTCAAAAACACTGGCTGAAAAATCAATGTCTTCGATGCTTTCAGCTATAGAGATATATAATAAACCTGATTTTAAGTATAGAGAGGAAACATTTGCTGTATTGGCAACAAACTCATGGGAACTGCTTCTAAAAGCTCGTATATTGCAACTAAGCAATAATAAGATTACCTCTATATTGTCTTACGAGAAACACAGGAATAAAGATGGGCAAATCAGTAAAAAAGAATATCGCGTTAAAAATCGCTCGGGAAACTATAATACCGTAGGACTTTTTAAGGCTTATGATATTATAATCAATGAATATGGTGATAATTTACAAGGGATTGTTCGCGAAAATCTCGAAGCCCTTGTAGAAATTCGTGACAATTCGGTTCATTTCATTAATAAGGATTTTGCGCTTTCGAAAAAAATTCATGAAATAGGTACCGCTTCCATAAAAAATTATATTCGTTTAGTATTTTTATGGTTCGGGATTGATTTTTCACAGTATGACATATTTCTTATGCCGATTGGTTTTGTAAGAAATTTTTCATCTGCCAAAGCAATAACAATTACTGGTGAAGAAGAAAAGATGCTTGAATATATTAACTCATCAGAAAAAAAATATGATGATGATGAAACTAATGAATTTAATTTTACACTTAACATTGATATTAGATTTCGCGGATTCAACTCCCAAGTGCAATTAAGTTAAATCCTGTTTTGTTATCCTGTTAGTTTTTTCCTCTTATAGAATACTTCATTTGGGGTTAAAAATCCAAGAGATTTTCTGGGTCGATTATTCAGTCGATTCATTATGTGCTCAATCTTCTGATTGGTCAGCATTCGGATGTCACTTCCTTTTGGTACATACTGACGGATCAAGCCATTGGTATTCTCATTCAAGCCCCGCTGCCATGCACTGTAGGGATCGGCAAAGAAGACCTTAATTTTAAGGTTATGGGCAATAGATTCATGGTTTGAAAATTCTTTGCCATTGTCCACTGTCAGTGTATAGGTTCGTCGGGGCAGCGTGCCGATCAGGGCGATAATGGTCCGTTCAACCGCTTCGGCGGTATAACGATCTACCTTACCGATCAGCGTCAGCTTGCTTTTGCGGTCAACCAGG